>CAMTWF010000100.1:0-12563 GCA_947085355.1 uncultured delta proteobacterium | reverse complement strand
GTGACCCTGCAGTCGTCCAGCGTGACCCTGCAGTCGTCCGGCGTGACCCTGCAGTCGTCCAGCGTGACCCTGCAGTCGCCCAGCGTGACCCTGCAGTCGTCCAGCGTGACCCTGCAGTCGCCCGGCGTGACCCTGCAGTCGTCCAGCGTGACCCTGCAGTCGCCCGGCGTGACCTTTCCCTCGCCCGGCGTGACCTTTCCGTCGCACAACGGCGGTGGAACTGCTCGACTTCTCGTGGAATTCGCGTATCCGTTCCTACTTGAGCCGAATGCTGGTGCGAAGGAACTCCACGATCGCCGGAACGAGGTCCCGGTGAGCCGCCTGAAGGTCCTCGGCATAGGCATCCGAGGGGTAGATGCGGACCGACGCGCCGGGACCCAGCATCGTGGAGATCGTACGGACGGTCCGGGCGTCGGAACCGATGCCCTCGGCCGCGTCGTCGAGGCTCATCGATGCCCGCGATGACGCCGCCGCGAAGACCTGGGCGCCGGCGGACCCCAGGCGCGCGCCCAGCGGTTCCCAGATCGAGAGCCCGTGCATGTTCGCGACGGGCGACAGCAGCACGATCGCGGCCGGGGGACCGACGCCGGGATCGGCCGTCGCCGCGGCTGCGGCGACGACCGCCAGCGTGCCGCCGAAGCCGGCGCCCACGATCGCGTAGCGCGGGCATCTTGCCCGCGATTGCCCGCAATCCACGTCACCGGTATTCGTCGCGAACCGCACGACTGCCTCGACATCGCGCAGGAGGCCGCGGTAGCTCCGCACGTCCTCGTCCGGCACGCCGCCCGACAGCTGCTCGAAGCCGATCGGCGATCCCGACGAGGTCGCGACCGACGCGCCGTGCGCCCGCAGGTCCACCGCGAGAATCCGACAGGGTAGGGCGGTTGCGAGCGCGGCGCGCAACGGCTCCAGCGATCGCGAGTCGCGGCGCAGGCCGTGGACCAGGACGATCGCCGGAGCCGAAGGGTCCAGGGCGGGGTCCAGCGACCCGACCAGGACGATCTCGTCGCCGACCGGGATCGCGACACGCTCGGAAGACGCCAGCAGCCTGGTGGCGAAGGCAAGCGCGGCGTCGGCCAGGTCCGGCCGCCCCCGCAGCAGGGCGACGCCGTGGCCGCCGGTTTCGAACACCTCGGCCACGACGTTCTCCACGCCCGCCGAAGCCTCGATCGCACGAACGCCGGCCGGGGCCGGGGCCGGATCGTCCTCGGCAGCCGCGGCGAGGAAGCGAGCGCCGGCGGCGGCGAGCTTTGCGGTGGCGCCTGCGCCGAGGGTCACGCCGTGGATCTCCGTCGGGGAAAGCGCCACCACGCCCGCCACACCCAGCCCGCCGCCGGCGTCCGCGGCGCCGCGAATCGCGGCGACCGCCCCGATTCCGGCGCCGACGACGACTACGCGACCCTTCGCACCTCCTCCGGCGTCCCTTAGCCACTCCATTGCTGCGGCGACGTCGGCGACGACGCCGCCCCACGAGTTCGGCCCTGCGGCCGGGACGTCCTGGAGGCGGCGCGCATCGAGCCGGACACCTCCGGCGGCTGTCGTGCTGTCGCCGTGCCCGCGCAGGTCGATGGCGAGGACCGACGGCAGCGCCCGCGGCGTCGGCAGGATGCGGTCCAGGAGAGGCTGCCAGTCGAGCCGGCTGCCGCGCTTGCCGTGGACCAGGAGCACGGCCGGGAAGACGCCGCACTGGCCGCGAGGCCCCGGTAGAGGCGGTGCCCCTAAACCCTCGGCACAGAAAAAGTCGCCGACGATCGTCACGCCGTCGGCCGTGATGAACTCGACGCGCTCGGGTTCGCCGCGGCCGGGGGCGGAGAGCCGCGGGCGGGCGGCCGGCGCCATCGGGACCCAGGAGCTTTCGGGTCCGAGTTCCTCGGACCTCGGCGCCAGGCGTTCCGTCTTGCGACATGCCGCCGGCATCATTGCGGCCAACGCCGGCATGACGGCCATTACGACGCGACCGGGGTTCACCTAGCCTCCAAGCGCCGCCCGGAGGCGCTCGACGACGAGAGTCACGACCTCGGGCGCGGACCGTGCCATCGCCGCGCCGTGGCCGCCCTGTTCGACCAGGTGTACCCGCAGCAGGTCGCCCATGATGCCCTGCATCTGGACGACGGCGCCGACGCAGTCGTTCGGGTCGTCGCGCGCGGCGATCGCCAGGAGCGGGTGTTTCCTCGCCGTGAGCGTCTCCAGGGCCGGGCGGATCGGGACCGAGAAGTAGTTCATTCCGGGCGAGATCGCGACGACGGCGGCGATGCGGCCGGGACCTTCGATGCCGTCCGCGGCGGCGGCGCGGATCGCCGATGTGGCGCCGATGCTGGACCCGACCAGGCCGATCGAGCGCGGCAGCGTCCCCTCGCCGCGGGAACGCAGGAAGGCGATCGCGGCCTGGACGTCGGTGGTGCAGCCGGACCATCGCTGCAGTCCGGGGGCGTCGCCGGCCTGGAATTGCCGCCACGCGACCGCGCGATCGCCGGCGCGCGTGGACCGGCCGTGCCCGCGCAGGTCGATCGCCAACAGCGAGACCCCCGGCGCCCGGACCCTCATCTCCCGGATGAACGGGTCCCATTCCGATCCGTCCGACCGAGCCTGGTGCGCGAACACCACCGTCGGCGCCGCCGGATCGGACGCCTTCCAGAACGAAGCGTGGATCTCCACGCCGTCGGCGGTGGCGAAGACGACCGGTTGGGGTCTGTTCGCCTCGGCGCCAGGCAGGACGGACGGAGGCCCGATCGGGCGCTGGGCGCCGCCCGCGGCGGACGCGCCGGGCTCCGCCGGGGCTGCGCCGGATGCGGCCACCCCGGCTGCGGGAGCCGTAACCTCGTGTCCGGACGATGGACCGGGAGGCCCGTCCTTGCGACACGCGCCCGGCGTGCCCGACGCCGCAACGGCGACGACGGCGAGCGTAAAGAGTGCGGACCGCGTAGTCATGGCGGGCCGAGCATATACGATTTCGGACTGCGAATTGGGCATTTCCCGCGCACGTGCGATACGATCCGGTTCGTGCGCGGCCTGCGGTCGTTGCTGGTGTTCATGGGCGTGTCCTGGTCGTGCCTGCCGATCACGGGCCGGGATCGCGCCGCGGCCGACCCGGCGACGGGCGTGCGATTCGATCCCGTTCCCGCCCGGCGCGTGCTCGACGCCGACGCCGCCTCGGCCCTGGAACCCGAGGAGTGCCTGGCGCTGCTGGCCGCGTGGGAGATCCCGTTCGAACGCGTGGACGGCGCTCCCGGATCGATCCGGACGCCGATCCGCCTGACCGGTCCCGTCCGGGGCGTGACGTTCAGGATCCCCTGGGCGGTGCGCAACGGCCACGACGTGCTCGACTGTCGCCTCGGCGTGGCGCTGGCCCAGTGGGCGTCGATGCTGGCCGAGCGCGGGATCGTCGAGGTGCGCCTGTTTTCGTTCTACCGGCAGGGTGCGAGGCGCGGCGTGTCGGATCCGGCCGGGGCGGGGCGGCTTTCGCAGCACCACTTCGGCCTTGCCGTGGACGCCGGCTGGTTCATCACCGCCGCGGGCGACGTGCTCGACGTCAAGGAGCACTTCGCGACGACCGACGGTGGTCCGGTCTGCGACGGCGAGGCCGACGACGACCGCGCAGCGGTCCTGCTGGCGGTCTTCTGCGACGCCGTCCGGGCCCGCCTGTTCCACGTCCAGCTTTCGCCGCTGCACGACGCCCACCACAGGAACCACTTCCATCTCGACCTCGGCGGCGGCAACGGGGGCTGGTTCGTCGAGTGAACCCCGGATTCCGCAAAGCGCCGCCCGGCCGGCGACTCTCGACTTCGGACCGCGGATTGATACGATGCCGGCGTGGCGGAGGCACCGCGAACCACGAACCGCGAACCCGGGAAGGAACCTCGCGGCTTTGCCGCGAGGTTCCGCGGGGGTCCGGGGGGCGGTGAGGCGCGCAGCGCCGAACAGCCCCCCGGTCTGGTGGACCGCCAGGGGCGTCGGCTGAGCTACCTGCGTCTGTCGGTGACCGATCGGTGCGATCTCCAGTGTTCGTACTGCCGCAGTGGGTCGGCGGGTCGCACGCCGGTCCCGCCGCTGTCTTTCGACGAGGTCATGGTCCTCGGCGCCGCCTTCGCCGGACCGCTCGGCTTCAGGAAGATCCGCCTTACCGGCGGCGAGCCGTTGCTGCGCGGCGACATCGTCGGGATCGTCCGCGGCCTGCGCGAGCGCGCCCGCTTTCGCCGGATCGCGCTCACGACCAACGGCCGGGCGCTGGCGGCGGCGGCGGCGGATCTGCGCCGCGCCGGCCTCGACCAGGTGAACGTGAGCCTCGATACCCTGTGCTCGGGTTCCTACCGGGAGATCCGCGGCGCCGACGCGCTCGGCGACGTCCTGGAGGGGATCGAACGGTCCGTCGAGGTCGGGTTCCGCAAGGTCAAGGTGAACGTCGTGCTGCTCCGCAGCTTCAGCCTTGCAGAGTTCGACTCCTTCCTGGTGTGGGGCCGCGGGCGGCGGATCGAGATCCGCTTCATCGAGCTGATGCCGACCCCGGGAAACGCCGAGTACCACCGCCTGGAGCACGTCGGCGCGGCGCCGCTGCTGGATCGCATCATGTCGGACGGCTTCGCGCCTGTGGCGATCGAGGGGGACGCCGGGCCCGCGACCGTCTACCAGAAGCCGGGAGATTCGCTGCGGGTCGGATTCGTCTCCGCGGTGTCCCGGCCGTTCTGCTCGACGTGCAACCGCCTGCGCGTGACGGCCGACGGGCGGCTCAAGCTCTGCCTGTTCGGCGAGGAGTCGTTCGACCTGCGGCCGTTGCTGGAACGCGGACCCCAGGCCGTCGCCGATGCCGTGCGCAACGCCGTAGCCATGAGGCAGCCGGGGGATCGGCCGACGGACGGGGTTGTCGCCTGCGAACGGGACATGTCGACCATCGGGGGGTAGTCGGGAATACGGAGGGGCCGGTGGCGGGCAGAGTGGTGGCGGTGAACGTAAGCGCGAGAAAGGGCGTTCCGAAGACGCCCGTTCCGTGCGTGGAACTGCGGCCCGACCACGGGGTGGTCGGCGATGCGCACGGGGCGCCGGGCGCGCGGCAGGTCAGCCTGCTGTCGGCCGAGGCGATCGAGCAGGCGCTGGGGCAGGATCCGGTCGAGGCTGCCGGGAAGTTCGCGGAGAACATAACCGTCGGCGAACTGCCGGCGGAGGCGTACGACGTCGGCACGCGCCTCCGGGTCGGCCGCGACGTGGTCCTGGAGATCTCGCAGATCGGCAAGGAGTGCCACACGAAGTGCGCGATCTACCGGCAGGTCGGCGATTGCATCATGCCGAGGCAGGGGGTCTTCGCCATGGTGGTCGAGGGAGGCACGGTCGCCGTCGGCGACGCGGTCGAGGTGGTGCGATGAAGGGCGCGAGCCGCCCCTCGGTGGCGATGATCGACGTGAGCGGCAAGCCGGACACGGTGAGAACGGCCGTGGCGTCGGGGTTCGTGTCGATGAGCCCGGCCGCCCTGCGGATGGTGCGGGCCGCGTCGCTTCCGAAGGGCGACGTGCTGGCCGTCGCCCGCGTCGCCGGCATCGTCGCCGCGAAGCGGACGCCCGAGTGGCTTCCGCTGTGCCATCCGCTGGCGCTCTCCCACGTGTCGGTCGATCTGGAGCCGCGCGGGCGTCCGGCCGGCGTGGCGATCCGCGCTGCCGTCAGGTGCGTCGGACCGACCGGCGTCGAGATGGAGGCGCTCACCGCCGTCGCCGCCGCGGCGCTCACGATCTACGACATGGTGAAGTCGATCGACCGCGGGATGGTCATCGGTCCCGTACGGCTCGAATCGAAGGAAGGTGGAAGAAGTGGCGCATGGAGAAGGCCGGCGCCGGATCGGCGCGGGCGTCGTGCTGTCCGACCGCGCCGCGGCGGGTAAGTACGAGGACCGCAGCGGCCCGGTGCTCCGCAGGTTCCTCGCGGAATGGGGCCTGGATGTCCTCGACGTGTCGGTGATTCCCGATGACGCGGCGGGGCTGGAGGCTGCGGTCGGGCGATGGCTTGCCGCCGGCGTGTCGCTCGGCCTGGCAAGCGGCGGCACGGGCCTCGGGCCGCGGGACGTGACGCCCCAGACGCTGGCCGCGTGGTGCGACTACGAGGTGCCGGGGATCGGCGAGTGGATCCGCGCCGAGAGCGCCAGGCACACGGGGTCGGCGTGGCTGTCGCGCGGCGGCGCCTACGTCAAGCGCGGCCTGCTGGTCGTCGCGCTGCCCGGAAGCCCCAGGGCGCTGGAGCAGATCCTCCCGGGACTCGGCCCGATCGTGCAGCACGCTCTGCGGATGATGGACGGCGAGGGGCACCAGTGAACGGGCGGACGGCCCAGAAGGACGGCATGGTTTCGTACGCCGAGGCGATCCGCCGGATCGTCTCGATGGGCCGGATCCTGCGCATCGAGACGGTTCCGCTGGCGGAGGCCCGCGGGCGAGTGCTCGCCAGGGCGCTGGAGGGGCGCGAGGCGTTGCCGCCGTTCGACAACTCGGCGATGGACGGCTTCTGCGTGAGGTCGGCCGACACGGAACGGGCCGCGGCGGGCCCAGCCGTGCGGCTTCGTGTCGGCCCGACGATCTTCGCCGGCGCCCCCCTGCCGGCGGACCTTACCCGCGAAGCCGGGGCGCTGCGGATCATGACCGGCGCGCCGATGCCGGACGGCTTCGACTGCGTAATCAGGTTCGAGGACGCAACAGTCGAGAAGGACGAGGGGGGCGAGGTGCTGGTGGTCGGCGGGCGCGTCCCGGTCGGGGCGCACGTCCGCAAGCGCGGCGAGGACGTCGCGGTCGGCGATCGGCTGCTCGATGCCGGCCGGTTGCTGGGGCCCGGCGCGATCGCGGTGATCGCCGGTCAAGGAATGGCCGAGGTGCCGGTCGTGGCGAGGCCGAGGATCCGGGTGCTGGCGACGGGGGACGAGCTGGTGAGCGACCCGGCCAAGCCGCTGGGGCCGGGCCAGATCCGGAATACGTCGCTGCAGTTCCTGCTTGCCGAGGCCGCGAGGCTCGGCCTGCCGGCCGTGAGCGAGGGGCTCGTGCCCGATCGTGAGGACGATGTCCTCGCGGTTGTCCGCGGGTGGCTGGACGCGCGGCGCGGCCTGTCCCTGGGCGACGTGGCCGATCCGGCGGCGCCCGACATCGTCGTGTCCACCGGGGCGGTGTCGGCGGGCGAGCGCGACTTCGTGCCGTCGATGCTGGAGCGGCTCGGCTTCGACATCGCCGTTCACGGCGTGGCCGTGAGGCCCGGCAGGCCGGTGCTGGTGGCGAGCCGGCCGGGGACCGCGACGCTGTGGGTCGGATTGCCGGGCAACGTCCTGTCGACCGCCGCGGGGTTCCGCTTCTTCGTGCTCCCCCTCGTGCGGTCGCTGCTGGGCATTTCCGTCGCGCCGTCGCCGGTGCGCGCGCGCCTCGCCTCGCCGTTCCCGAAGCCGGCCGGCCTGCGCTTCTTCGCCCGCTGTGCCTTGAGGCACGCCGGCGACGGTTCGCTGGACGCCTATCCGGAGCGCCGTCAGGGTTCGGGGATGCTCTCCGCCCTGGCCGCCACGGACGCCTACGCCGTCTTCCCCGAGGAACCCTCGTTCATCCCCGCCGGCGCCGTGATCGACGTCGAACCGGACGCGGCCGGGCTGGGTGGGTAGTTGTCCGTTTTCCCCGACACGGCCGGCCCCAGGCCGAGACGGCGGATGTCTACTTGCGCCACCACCACGGCGGCCGACACGGGTCCTCGCACTCGGGCGGGACGCGCGGCAAGCCATAGTCGCACTCGCAGCAGACTTCTTCGATGGTCGGGCATACCTCGGGGCTGCCGCAGATGTACGGGCAGCCGGGCGGGAACGGTGGAGGGCACGGCCCGTCGTAGTCATTGCACATCCCCGGCTCGCACGGGTCGGGGCAGCCGAGCGGGAGGGCGGCGTCGGTGCGGCCCTCGGGCGCCGCGTCCGATGGCGGAGTCGCGGCGTCCCCGGGAGCACCAGTGTCGCCCCCGCCGGCGTCGGGGACGGGCGGCGGCATGCCGTACTCCCCGGCGACGCACGGATCGATGCAACCTGGCGGGATGGGCACCGGCTCGCCGTAGTCGCAGCCGCAGCACGCTTCCTCCGCCGTCGGGCACAGAGCGGGGTTGCCGCACTCGTACGGACAGCCCGGCGGATACGGTAACGGCACACCGTACAAGTCGATGATGCACGGGTCGGGGCAGTGCGGGGGAAGGGCGTCGGGCGTTTCGGCCTCGGCGTCCGGCGAGGCGTCGGGCGTTTCGGCCTCGGCGTCCGGCGGCGCAATGTCGGGCGTTTCGGCCTCGGCGTCCGGCGGCGCAACGTCCGGCACGGCATCCGGCGCGGTGTCGCCCGACTCCGCGATCTCGCTTCCGCCGTCCCGCACGCCCACGAGGTGCAGACCGTGGTCGCAGGCGGTCACGCCGAGCACGGCGACGATGGCCGCGGGGGCGAGGCCGCGGACAACCCAGCGGCGCGGGCCGGGGTGCGCCGCGGCCTCCTCGGAGGCCACGCGGTAGTAGCAGTACCGGTTCTCGTACATCGTCCCGCCGTGGGCGATCGCGGTCCAGTGGCAGCCGGCGCGGCAGATCGCCGCGTACTGGCAGGTCCGGCAGAAGCCGGTCAGCCTGCGCGGCTCGAAGAGACGATTGTAGGCGAACGCGGCGGGGTGGAACCAGATGTCCGCCAGGCCCGCGGCGAGCACGTTGCCCTCGACGAACTCGTTCGTTCCGTGGCGTTCCGAAGGCAGCGCCAGGCAGCCCTTGATGTTGCCGCCGCTCTCGATGCCGATCGCGCGGCACCCGGCGTAGCAGCCCGTCCAGAACGGCAGCTCCTTGCGCCACGTGCGGCGCATCTCCTCCTCGTACGGACCGAAGTAGCCGATGCTGTCGGATGTCTCGACGAACGGCAGACCGCGCCGCCGCAGCCGCACGATGTGGGGCACGAGGCGCAGCAGGTCGCGCGGCTGGAGGATCACCTCGCGGTGCCCGGCCGCCTCGCCCGCCGGGTTGCAGAGCTGGAGCTTCCACGAGCGGACACCGAGGCCGGCGAGGTGGTGGTGCATCTCGTCCAACTCGCCGATGTCCCAGCGGTTGACGTGCGTCACGGCGCAGGTCGGCAGCCCGGCCGACGTGGCGGCCTCGAAGGCGGCCGACACCCGGCTGAACCCGCCCGGCCGTCCGCGCATGCGGTCGTGCGAGGCCTCCAGGCCGTCCACGCTGAACGCGACGTGCGCCAGCCCCGCTTCCGCGCCGCGCCGCGCCTCGGCCGCGTCGAAGGCGAGGCCGTTCGAGATCATCCCGACCGTGACGCCGGCCCGGGCGAGCGCCTCGCAGATCGCCGGCCAGTCGCGCCGGAGCAGCGGCTCGCCCCCGGAGAGCGTGGCGTGCTCGCACCCGAGCGCCCCGAGGTCGCGGGCCACGCGCAACGCATCGTCCGTGTCGAGTTCGCGGTCGCGCGGCCGGCCGGCGTGCGAGCCGCAGTGCAGGCACGAGGCGTTGCACGCCAGCGTCAGCTCCCAGACGCAGATCCGCGGCCGTTGGCCCAGCTTCTCGATGTACTCGCGCATGTTCCGCTCCTCTGTCGCGGTGACGTCCGGCCCGGACGCGAGGCGCACGCCGCCCCGAGAGGCCAGTATACGCCGCCCGCGACCGGTCGGCCATCGCAAGCGGCGTGCCACCCGCCCCGCGCATTCGCCGGCGCCGCAACCCGGCGACAGGACAAGGGGCCGGAGAGCGGCCCCGTTTTCAGGGAACCGGCGGTGGGGTAGGGGGCGGGACGAACGGCAGCCGGCGGATCTGCCACGGCGGAAGGCCGACCGGGATCGCGGCGCGCGTCATCGTAGGGGTTCGCGCCGCGCAGCTCCACGACGCGCTCCGGTGCGGTCCGTTCCGGGTCGACGATGGCGAGCGCCCCTGGGCCGGTCGGGCGGAGGAGGTCGTTGCGGTCGAGACGCTGCGCGACCAGGACGACGCGTCCGGCCGCATCGATCGCCCCGGCCATCTCCGGAAACGTACATGTTTAGCGTCTGCAAGGAATTTACCCTCCGATCACGGACGAATACCATCGCGGCATGCTCGCTGGTCAGGCCGTTCCGCGTGATGAGGATTCCGGCGTAGGCCAGCGGGGTCGAAGTGACCTCCGGCGCGAGTTGGAGCAAGCCCGGCGGCAGGCAGGCAAGCCGCCGGACGCTACTAAACACGTACACGCAACTGCCTGTTTTTCGCGTTGAATCCGGCCTTCTTCGGAGCCGCGTCGCTTCAGATTACCCCGAGCCCGAGCAGCACCGCGATGAGGAGCAGCAGGACCCCAGTGATTCGCTGGACCGTGGACATGGTGATCTTGTGCAGGACCCGCTTGCCGATGAGCACCCCGGCGAACGCCGCCAGCGCTCCGGCCGCGACCAGAGCGCCCTCGCGGCTGTGAGCCAGGTCGGTGAGGCGCGCTCCGAACAGGATCGCACCGTAGGCCGAGATCCGCACCAGGTCCACCAAGAGTCCGATGACCGCGCTGGTGCCGACGAAGGCATGGGGGGAAATGCTGACCTTGGCGAGAAACGCCGATCGGAGCGCTCCCTGGTGACCCGACAGCCCGCCGAAGAAGCCCGAGAGCACACCGCCGAGCGGCAGGTAGCGGCGATCGATCTCCAGCTTCTCGAACCTCGGGTGCAGCTCGACCACGGCGAAGCCCGCCATCAGCACCGACATGGCCAGCTTGAGCGGGGTGACGATCACCTGCTTGCCGAGCAGCGAGTAGGCCACGAGTTCGGGCATACCGGAGAGCAGTTTGAGCACGTACACCCCGGCGAAGGCCGCGACGATCGCCGGCACGCCGAAGCGGACAACGAGCTTGAGGTCGGCCTGCCTTCCGAGAAGCCCGGCCTTGAGCACGTTGTTGGCGCCATGCACGAGGGCCGTAGCAGCGACGGCCAGCTCAACCGGGAGGAACAGGGCGAAGACCGGCAGGAGCAGCGTGCCCAGCCCAAACCCGGAGAACATGGTCAGCCCAGAGGCGATGGCAGCGGCGACGATGACGAGTGCGAAGTCCACGGGTGCCCCCCCCCTCAGACCACGGGCAACGCCCAGACCGCGAGCGCCAACGTGAATACGACCGCTGTGAACAGCATCCCCGAGCGGGCAGCCGCCCAGAGCTCGACCGGAACCTGTCGCGTCCAGCGCCACGCCTTCCAGGCGACGACGAGGGTGGCGGCGAGCATCACCCATCCCAGCACCGTGAGCCCAACCATCGCGGCTGGCGTAGCCGTGGACCCCTCGGCGAGCCGGTGGAGCGTGTCGATTCCTTGAGGATCGCGTAGAGAGAGGGGCAGGAACCCACCCCAGGAAGTGATCTTGGCAGTGGCCTTGGCGAGGTGGGCCACGGCCACGACCGGGGCGACGCCAGTGGCGGCGGCGAGCAACAACGAGCGCAGCCCGGCCCGGTGGCCCGCGAGGTGACCGACGGCGGCGATGGCTGCCCACACGACCAGCGGGAACAACACCAGGAACCACAGCGCTTCGAGCCAACCGAAGGGCACTGCCGGCACGAGGGCTGCCAGCCGGTCGGGCACAAAGTGGAACAGGGCGTCCAGCCACCGGACCTCGCCGATCACGTCGTGGGCAACGAAGCCGAGTGCGACCATTACGAAGGCGGCCTCGTAGTGCTTGAGCAACGCCTTGGTGCGCACGGGAGCGTCGGGAGCCACGACCCCCACGCCCATGTTGTCGTAGGGACAGACCTTGGCACACTGCAGGCAGAGCACGCAGCTGTCGGACGCGTCGCGATGGAAAGGTCGCAGCAGCGAGGGGCAGCTTCGCTTGTCGAAACGATAACGGTTCTCGTTCCTGATGCAGTCCTTGGTCGGGCAGCGCTCGCACAGCGACGGGTCGCGCGCCTCGAGATGGATCGGCGTGTACCGGCCGTAGACCGAAAGCAACGCTCCGGCAGGGCAGAAGGCGCGGCAGAACGACCGGGACTGGCGGAACACGAGGCCCGTCACGAGCGCACCACCGAGCAGCAAGAGCAGCAGGATGGCCGTGTAGTGGGGGACGCGGTGTATTGATACCCCGGCCACGAGGAGCTGCAGCACGAGGTAGAGGATCACGATCATCCAGCCGGCCCGCAGGAGCCTGCCGAGCCGTGCGCGGGGCCAGCCCACCTTCCACGCGACGGCGTCGCCGATACGGTTCGCGAGCTCCATGGGGCAGACCGTGCACCAGGCCCGGCCGAAGGCGAGCGCGACGGCGATCATGCCCGGCCACCACAGCCCCCAGACGATCAGAGTCGTCAGGTTGGTCTTGCGGAAGGTCATCAGTTCGTCCGCGGTCATGCCCGGGCCGAGTCCGAGTCCGTTCAGTGCCAGCAGAACGACCATCACCAGCGCACCGGCCTGCAGGATCACGGGAAAGGCAGGAGATCTCAGAATTGCACGCGCTGGTCTCGACGCGAGAACGTCGAAACGGACTCTTGGTGTCCTCCGCAAAATAACTGTTACACTTCCAGTGGGCTGATCGTGTAGTTCCACTCGCCATGGAAGTCACTCCGTTGAATGTTCAACGCGTTCATCTCCTGGTTGGTCACTTTGATGCCCTTGGCGTACTTCCGT
>CAMTWF010000099.1:0-9212 GCA_947085355.1 uncultured delta proteobacterium | reverse complement strand
TCGATCCCGGCCGGCGATCCGGCCGATCCGGCGCGCGCCCGGAACGCCGCCGCGCCGGGCGCTCCCCGCACCAGCCACAGCAGGTGCTTGCGCATCTCCCGGCTCGCCCGATCGGCGCCCGCCCAGCGGACGTAGCGGTCCAGGAACTCCCGGAAGATCGCCGCGCGTTCGGCCGGATCCGGCTCCCCGTCCGCTCCGGACGCAAGCGCGCGGAAGATCCATGGCCGCCCCATCGCGCCGCGACCGACCATCACCGCCGCGCACCCGGTCTCCCGGACCATCCGCTCGGCGTCGTCGGCCGACCGCACGTCGCCGTTGCCGACGACCGGAATCCGCACCGCCTCGACTACGGCGCGGATCACCGACCAGTCGGCCTTGCCGCCGAACTGCTGCTCCCGCGTCCTGCCGTGGACCGCGATCATGGCCGCGCCCGCGTCCTCCAGCCGCCGGGCCGCCTCCACGGCGTTGACGCCGGCGGCGTCCCAGCCCGACCTGATCTTCGCCGTGACCGGGATGCGGACTGCGCGGGCCATGGCGCCGAGCGCCCGCGCCCCCGCAATCGGATCGCGCCCCAGCGCCGCGCCGGAGCCCGAGTGGACCACCTTCCGCGCGGGACAGCCCAGGTTGAGGTCGATCGCGTCGGCGCCCAGCGCTTCCGCTCGGACGGCCGCCTCCGCGAGGATTCCCGGCTCGTGGCCGAAGATCTGCACGTGCAGCACGCTCTCCCCGTCGGCACGCTCGAACGGCCGCGGCCCACGGTCCCGCCCACGCGCCAGCCGTACGGCGGGCGCCATCTCGGTCGTGGCGAGGCCGGCGCCCAGGCGCAGGCAGACGGCCCGGAAAGGGGGGTTCGACACCGACGCCATCGGGGCGAGGAAGGCGGCAGGAGAAAGGCGGTGGGGTCCGAGCGTCACGGCGGCGTCGCGCAACGGCATGGGCGAGGGAGCATACCTCTTTCCCCGTGGACGTGGACGTGGACGTGGACGTGGACGTGATCGACGGGCAACCGTTCACCCCCGGTCCGATCTCCCCGGGGTGCGGCGCGATGCGGCAACCCGGCGGCACGACGTTCCCACACCCGGAAACGCCGCGGCAACGGACCGGGTTCATGGATCCGGAATCAGGAAGTCAAGCGCCGACGCGTTGCCGCGACGTTCCACGTCCGCGGAGCCCGACGCGGACCGATTGCCGCGGCGCAGCGTGTCTGTCGGACCGCCGCGGACTTCCCGTCGCCGCGGCGTTGCGGATCTCCGGAACCCGAGGGGCACGGCTTCCCGCGGCGTTCCGGCCGATTTCGCGTCCTCTGCCCGCGTCACCCCGCGGCCTTCCTGCACAACGCCGGGATCGCCGCACGGCTTCCGGGCGCGCGATCTCGGCGGCCACGCGCGGCCGTCACGTTCCCGGTTGCAGAAACGGGCCGCAACCGTTCACGGGTTGGCGCCACAGGGGGGTGAACGGTTACGTCAAGGATTTGCCCGTCGCCGTGGGGCGCACTACAGTCGCGGCCATGGCGGCGCTCTCGCGGGTCGTTTCGTGCGCTGCGGCGTTCGCCGTCTTCGCCGCGGCGTCCTCCGCGCGCGCGCAGGCGGAGCACGCGGCGGTGCTCGCGGCCGGTCCGGACGCCGATCCGTATCCCGTGCGGTTGGTCGTCGACTCGCGGTCGCGCGCGAACATCCGGGGCGACTCGCGCCGCCCCGCGCCGGCGCCGGTCGAAGGGCCGGGTCCGGCGGAGGCCGAGAGGGCCGAGATGAATCTGGAGGCGTGCGCCGCGCTGCTGGGCGGCGGCGCGGCGTGCATCGACGACGCCGTGCCTCGGCCGGGCACTTTCGACGGGGCGCGCGTGCCGGCGGCGTTCACGACGGCGGCGCCGGCCGCCGAGTCGTCCGCCGGGGGGCCGGTCGAGGGAGTCGATCTCTCGTGGTTGGAGGGTCTTGCGCTTCCCGACCTGCCGGTGCGCCTGGAGGAGCGGGTCGTGTGGTACCTGGAGCGGTTCCGCGAGCCCGGCAGGTGGCGCAACACGCTGGCGTCCTGGGTGAGGCGTTCCGGGCGGTACGCCGGAATGATCCGCGAGGTGTTTCGCCGGCACGGCCTGCCCGAGGACCTTCTGTGGGTCGCCGCGATCGAGTCCGGCTTCGACCCGGCGGTTCGTTCGTCGGCCGGCGCCGTCGGCGTCTGGCAGTTCATGGAGGCCGGCGGGAGGATCTACGGCCTGGAGCAGACGCGGTGGGTGGACCAGCGGCGCAATCCCGAGCGTTCGACGGAGGCGGTGGCGCTGTACCTGGCGGATCTGCACGCGCGCTTCTCGTCGTGGGATCTGGCGCTGGCCGGGTTCAACATGGGCTACGCCGGGCTCGAGCGAGCCGTCCTCAAGTACGGCACGAACGACTACTGGACGCTGGCGCGGCTGGAGAACGCCCTCCCGTACGGCACGCGGCTGTACGTGCCCAAGTTCCTGGCCGTCGCGATCGCGGCGCGCAATCCCGACCTCTTCGGCCTGGCCGGCCTCGAACTCGACCCGCCGCGAAGCCACGACGTCGTCGAAGTGCGGGGCGTGCATCGGATCGCGGCGATGGCGCGCGCGGCGGGGATCCCGGTCGAGGAGTTCCGGACGCTCAACCCGGAGTTGCGGCGCGACAGGACGCCGCCCGGGGATCAGGCGTGGCCGGTCAGGGTCCCGCGCGGGGCGGCCCGGCGGTTCGCCGCGGCGCTGCCGGGCGTGGAGGCCGAGGACCGCGTGCGGCCGTACACCGTGCGGTTCGGGGAGACGATCGACGACGTGGCGGCGCGGTTCTCCACGACGGCGCGCAGGATACGCGAGATCAACGGCCTTCAGAGCGGCGAGACGGTGCGGGGCGGCGACGAGATCGAGGCGCCGGACGTCGAGCCGCGCGATCTGGAGCGGCCCGCGGAGCCGCCGGTCGTGGTCGTGCCCGCCGACCGGTTCGAATACCCGGACAGGGACAGGCTGTTCTACCGGGCGATCGCGGGAGACACGCTTCAAGCCGTGGCCGAACACTTCTCCGTGACCGTCACCGACCTGGCGTCGTGGAACGTGATCGACCCCGAGGCCGCGCTGGTGCCCGGGATGCGCCTGCAGGTCTTCCCGCCGCCGGGCTTCGACGTCTCCTCGGTGTCGGTCCTGCGCGACGGCGAGGTGACCATCCTGGCGGCGGCATCCGATGAACTGTACGAGCACGTGGCGCGGCGGGACGGCTTGGAGAGGGTGGTGCACGTGGCGGAGCAGGGGGACACGGTCGAGTCGATCGCGCGCAGGTTCGGAACGACGGAGCGGGCGCTGGCGCGCATCAACGGCTTCGGGGCGGGCCACGTCCCGGCGCCGGGCGACAGGGTCGTCGTGTACGTCCCGGCTGGGAGTGTCGCGGAGCCATGACGGCGGCGGACGCTGCGCGCCCCAGGGTGCTCGTCGTGGACGACGAGGAGGGGATCCGCACGACGCTCGACGTGCTGTTCCGCCGCGCGGGGTTCGACGTCTCGACCTCGGCGGACGGGGCGGCGGCGATCGAGACGATCCGCTCCGCCCAGCCGTTCGACCTCGTCGTGACCGACCTGGTGATGCCCGAGGTGGACGGGATCGAGGTGCTGCGCGCGGCCAAGGAGAGGGCGAGGGAGACGCAGGTGCTGGTGGCGACGGCGTACTCGACGGTCGAGTCGGCCATCGCGGCGATGCGGCTCGGGGCCTACGACTACATCCAGAAGCCGTTCGCCACGGAGGAGATCCGCGCGCTGGCGGAGAAGGCGGTCGAGAAGCGCCGCCTGCTGCTGGAGAACATCCGCCTGCGGGAGCGCGTGGCGGGACGCTACTCGTTCGGCGACATCATCGGGCGGTCCGAGCGCATCCGCGAGGTCGTGGACCTCTGCCGGCGCGCGGCGGCGATCCCGACGAACCTGCTGGTCACCGGCGAAAGCGGCACCGGCAAGGAACTCGCGGCGCGGGCGATACACTTCGAGGGCCTCCGGGCCGACAAGCCGTTCGTCGTCGTCGACTGCGGGGCGATCCCGGAGGCGCTGATCGAGTCCGAACTGTTCGGCCACCTCCGCGGCGCCTTCACCGGGGCGGTGTCGGCGCAGCCCGGCCTGCTGCGATCGGCCGAAGGCGGCACCGTGTTCCTCGACGAGGTGGCCGAGCTGCCGACCGCCATGCAGGCCAAGCTGCTGCGGGCGATCCAGGAGCGCGTCGTCCGGCCGGTCGGCGGCGCCGAGGAGATCGCCGTGGACGTCCGCGTCGTCGCGGCGACCAACCGCGACCCGGAGGCGGAGGTGGCCGCGGGGAGGTTCCGCGAGGACCTGTACTACCGTCTCAACGTGCTCCGGATCGCGATGCCGCCGCTGCGCGAGCGCGCCGCGGACATCGAGCCGCTGGCGGCGCACTTCCTGGCACGCTACAACGAGGCGCTCGGACGATCGATCGCCGGCTTCGCCCCGGCGGCGACGCGGGCGCTGCTGGCGCACGACTACCCGGGCAACGTGCGCGAGCTGTCGAACGTCGTCGAGCGCGCCGTGGCCTTGACCGACGGGGATACGATCGCGCCCGAGGCGATCCGGCTGGGGCGCGCGCCGGGCCACGGGGCGGCGGCCGAGGGAATCCGCAGACCGCCGGGAATGTCGCTCGACGCCTTCCTGGAGGATATCGATCGTCGATCGATCCTGGAGGCGATAGCGCAGGTCGGGCCCAGGCACCGCGACCTGGCGGCCTACCTGGGCGTGAGCGAACGCGCTCTCCGCTATCGCCTGGACAAGCACGCCGTCAGGCCGGAGGAAGAAGCCGCCAGGCTGCTGCTGGCGCCCGGAAGGGGCGACGGGCATGCGCGCTAACCTCCCGCTCCCGCTCCCGTTGCCGGGCACGGGGGAGTGCTGAGCCATGACTGCTGCGAGCGTGCGCGCCGACGAAAAACGGCGCCAGGGCCGACAATTCGCGGCAGTCGGGGGCCGGGGGCTTGCAGCGGCCGGCGGCAACATGTTGAAATCGTTGATCGGGGTCCGGGCGCGAGCGTCGGGCACGCGCCTTGCTTGGAAGGAGGCCGTGATGGATCGGGTGCGCTCTGCCGGCTTCACGTTGCTCGAATTGATGATCGTCGTGATCATCCTCGGGGTGCTGGCCGCGATCGCCGTGGCGTCGTTCACGCGGCACTACCAGTACTCGAAGTCGAGCGAGGTCTACGCCCTGATGCGCGACATCGCCGCCAAGCAGGAGTCGTACAGGTCGGAGTTCGGCCAGTACCTCAACGTCTCCGTGGCGATGGATTTCACGAACCGCAGGCCCCAGGCGGCGCCGCGCGACGACTTCGGGTGGGTAGCGTGGTTCCCCGAGGACAACGACATCGACCGGGCATGGAACCAGCTCGGGTTCCGGCCCCAGGGCGCCGTGCGGTTCGCCTATGTCGTCGTGGCCGGGCCTCCGGGCGGGGCCGTGACCGGCGTCCCGGTGGGCTTGGCGGACAACGCGGACTTCTGGTGGGCAGCGGTGGCCTACGGCAACTACGACAGCGGCAACGTAGGAGGCGAGGCGGACTGCAGCCGGTATTATCTGTCGAGCACGCAGAACGTGTTCGGCGTCGTGAACGAGTTCAGATAGTGTTGGGGGGATAGGGCGCGGCCGGGATGGACCGACGCCCTCGAG
Source organism: uncultured delta proteobacterium (assembly GCA_947085355.1). Taxonomy (GTDB): domain Bacteria; phylum Myxococcota_A; class Polyangia; order DRWM01; family JAAZOP01; genus CAMTWF01. The sequence continues at coordinate 3,574 of CAMTWF010000099.1, read as the reverse complement.
AAGGAGGAACGGAACATGAAGAACGGAAAGAAGGGGTTCACGCTCGTCGAGCTGATGATCGTCGTGGTCATCCTCGGCATCCTGGCGGCCATCGCCATTCCGCTGTACATGAGGTTCGTGCAGCGATCGAAGGAGAGCGAGGCCGCCATCAACCTCGGGAAGATCGCGAGCCTCCTCGAGACGGCGTGGGCAAGGGCGGCGGAGCAGAGCGTCGATTCAGTGGTTCCGCTGCTGCCTGGCGCCCTCACCGGCCTGGTCCCCCGCTATCCTGAGGTGGCCGCCTGCACAGGCGCCGCGGGGGCGTTCCGGCTCAACGCCGAGTCGGTGCCGCAGCTCGCTACGGACATCCAGGGGAGGAAGTACCAACCGTTCGAGAGAAACTGGACCGGTCTCGCCGCCACCCCAACTGCTTGGCAGAAGATCTCCTTCGCAATCGTGAGCCCGATCGCGTACGGGTACTGCTACACGGGTTCCGGCGTCGGCACCGCCTCGATCTTCACGGCCTTCGCCTACAGCGACCTGGACAGTGACAACCTCTGGTCGAGCTATGCGCGCGCTGGAGCGGTTCGGGACGGCCGGCCCACGATCGGTCCGCTCGGCGTGATCAACGGCGACGAGTAGCCGCGTTCATCCCTCGCCCGCTTCCGTGCTAACCTCCCGGGCGTGACACCCGCCTCCCGCGAATCGCTGCGCATCTCCCCCAGCCTCTCGCGATGCCTCGCGTGGATCTTCTGCGTCTGGCTGGCGGCCATGCTGATGCTTGGCGCCGGCTTCGCCAGGCTGCAGATCCGGATCCTCGCGGCTCCCTCGCCCCCGAGGCTCGACACGCTGGTGCTGCCGACGCCGGGCGGCGGCAGGTTGCTGGCCGCCGGGTACACGCAGGCCGCCGCCGACGCGCTCTGGTCGCGGCTCTTGATCTACTGGGGCGAGAGCATCCTGGTCCGTTCAGACCCGAAGTTCATGGCCGCCTATCTCGACGCCGTCACGGCCCTCGATCCGCAGTTCCGGTCGCCGTACGCCTGGGCCGGCCACGCCCTGCCGCTCTCGACGGTCGGGCGGATCGATCCCGTGAACATCGAGGCCGCCGTCCGACTGCTCCGGGCCGGACTCGCCAGGTTCCCCGGCGACGCCGAGCTTCACGGCATTCTCGGGTACAACCTGTTCTACGAGCTTCCGCGATGGATCACCGACAGCGAGAGGATCGCGAGGGCCAAGATGGAGGGGGCCGAGCACCTGAGGGCGCAGGCGAACCTCGGCGGCGGGCCGGAGTGGCTCTCCCTGTCGGCGGTGTGGGCGCTGCGCGACATCGGCCTCGACGACGTGGCCGCCAGGCACCTGGAGGAAGCGGCGTTCGCCACCGAGGATCCGGAGCTCCGGAAGCGGATCCTGTGGCGCCTCGCCGGACTCCGCGCCGACGCCGACATCCAGGCGATCGAAACCGCCGCCGTGACGCTCGACGCCGTGCGGCGCCACCGCGCGCCGTACCTCTCTCCCGGCCTCTTCCTGCTGTCGGTCCCGGCCGACGATGCGGCGCGGATGGCCGAGGGGCTTGCGCCGCGCGACGAGTAGGAGTTTGGAGTTTGGAGTTTGGAGTTTGGAGTTGCGAGTTCCTCCGAACTCCAAACTCGCAACTCCAAACTCGCAACTCACCGCCGGTACTTGGATCCTCGGATCGGCGTCCGCCGCAGGTAGGCGACCAGGCCACCGATCATGCGGGCGATCTCGTCAGCCATGTCGGCCAAGCGGGCGTGCTGCTCGTCCGAGACGTAGCGCTGGTCCGTAGCGACATACATGTGGGACTTGACCTCGGCGACGGATCCCTTGGCGGTGGCGAGGAACTGGATGAACTCGCGCGTTCCTCCCCGCTCGAACCCCTCGGCGATGTTGCCCATCACCGAAACGGAGGCGCGCCGAACCTGATCCCTGAGCGCCCAGTCCTTCGTGAACGGCCCCGCGCCGGTCACACGGTACACCCCGCGCGTCAGTTCCCTCGCCCTCTTCCAGGCATCGATGTCCTCGAACCGCTCGAACGTCGCCACAACCGCGCCTCAACTCCAAACTCCAAACTCCAAACTCGCAACTCCAAACTCCAAACTACCTCATCTGATCCTGCGTCCTGCGGATCATCGTCGTGCGGTCGGCCTGGATGATGATCATCTCCGTGTGGCGGATGCCGGCCTCCTGGTTGAGCAGCGTGAGCTGGTAGCGGCCGGCGCGGAGGTCGTGGTTGAGGAGCGGCGTCTGCTTGATCCGGCGCCCGTCGATGTAGACCATCGTCCAGGGCTGGGTCACGACCGTCAACTTGCCGGTCGGGCCCGACGGCGGCGGCGGCCTGGGCGGCTCGCGGGCGGCGCGTTCGAGCGTCGGCGCCAGGGCCAGCATCGCGGCTCCCTCCGCGAACGAGAGGGCCTGCTCGAACGCCTTGTAGCCGCTCTTGACGATCCTGATCCGGTAGCTCTGCGCGCGATCGACCAGGGCGCGCACCGGCTCGGCGCCGGTCACGCCGATCGACCTCGGCTCGCCGGATCCGCGGGCCAGCAGCACCCGTGCGTCGTCGGGGGTCGACGAGACTTCGAGCGCCACGAGCAACGGTACGGGCAGCGGCCTGGCGGCGGCCGGATCCTCCGGCACGGCGAAGGGCGGCAGCGCGAAGTCGGGGAAGCCGGTCTTGCGGACCACGAGGGCGTGCGTCCCGGGCAGCAGCGCGATGTACGACGCCTGCCCCTCCACCTGGATCGCCACGTTCTCGAACGTCGAGGTCGTCGAGCCCTCGGGTTTCGTCTCGCTGAACAGCGACGCCCCCTCGATCAGCATCCCCTGGAGCGCCACGCGGATCGGCGCGGCGACGAAGTCGCCGGGGCCGATCTGGAAGTCCTGGGTCGTCTCGTCGATGCGCCACGCGGGACACCCGCCCGTCGCCGGCGCCTTGCACCGGCGGCCCGGCCACGCGATCTCCAGGGACCGGCCCGGCGGCCCCCCCGCCGGGATCTCGACCTTGAGGAACGGCTTCCATTCGGTGCGCGCGCCGTCCACCGAGATCGTCGCCGCCTTCAACTCCTCGGCGAGGCCGACGACGACGGTCTTGGCCGGACCCGTCGCGGGTCCCGCCTCGACGGGCGGCGCGACCGCCGCGTCAACGGACGGCTCGGCCTGCCCGGCGTCCCGTTCGGGCTCCGGCGCGAGGGCGACCACATCCGCCGTCCCTGCCACGGTGGGCGTCACGCCTTCCTTCTTGTCGCGGCCGAGGATGATGATGGCGACCGAGGCGACGATGGCGATGCCGAGGATCGCGGCGACGACCAGGCCGGTCGCCGATTTCTTGCGCGCCGGAGCCTCGAACATCGGACGCTCGGGCGCGCGCTGCCTGGCCGGCACGGGTGCGGCGGTCGTTGACAGCGAGGAGGTGTCGATCCGCATAGCGTCCTGCCGGCGCGCGGCCTCCATGAGCATCTGGCGCTCGTAGATCTGCGTCGCCATCTCGTCGTCGTCCCATTCGAGCGTCTCCGGGGGGGGAGCGGCGGCGGCGGGGGCGACCGAGGGGGCCGGCGCGGGCGGCGGTGGCGGCGACGGCGCG
>CAMTWF010000098.1:0-29115 GCA_947085355.1 uncultured delta proteobacterium | reverse complement strand
GAATGCACCCCCGCCACCTCCCAACACGTCTCGGGACACTCTCCGCTGCACCAACCGGTGCTGCACTCGTACACGAGCACCACGGCACGTCGCTCGGCCGTGCCCTGGTACATCGGCATCCGGCCCGTCAGATACGACCCGTCGGCCGGGAACATGATGACCGGCGGCGCCGGCGGCGTCGAGTCGCAGGCGTCGCCTTCGGCGAAGCCGTCCGAGTCCTCCTGGTAGTAGTTCGGGACGTCCGGACAGTTGTCCCAGTCGTCCGGGATGGTGTCGCCGTCCCGGTCGTTCTCGCAGCCCGGCGCCAGTCCGGTCAGCCACGCATCGCGCGACCCGTACGCGAAGCTGTCGCGGACATGGGCGGCGCTGGAATCGACGCCCGGAACGAACAGCACACCTGGACACGAACGGTTCCACCACGATCCGCGGCCGAGATACGAGACCTCCACCGGCTCGGGCGGCGGCTCGGGCTCGGGCGCGGGCTCGGGCTCCGGCTCGCCCGGCTCGACCGTGCCCGGTTCCTTGTACGTGACGTCGGCGACCGTCGGCTGCGGCTCGACGCTCGCCCGGCGGCTCAGGTCGACCACGCCCATCTCCGTGGCGGCGACGTTGTTGTGGTAGAAGCGCTGCGGCCAGCCGTTGTCCAGGATGAGCAGGCCCCGGCGCGAGCCGTCCAGATCGTTCTGCACGATCTCCGCGTCGGTGACGTCGGCCACCGCCACGCCGTTGCCGCCGCCGGTCACCGCGTTCTGCCGCACCACCACCGGCGGCAGGCCTTGCGCGTCCCGGCCGGCCGCGTCCTGCACGAACCTCAGCGGGGCGCCGCGAAGGTCAAGTCCCGCGGCCTTCCGGTCGTCCTCCGGAAGCTCGATCGTGTTGCCGAACACCTCGACCGGCGCGGGACGCGCCGCGCCGCTCCACGCCCAGGTGGAGGAAGCGTCCTGTATCGAGATCCCCGAGACGGCGTAAACGCGCCCGATCGCCGACCCGCCCTGAGCGACCACGCGGTTGTCCCGCACGCGAACGCCGCTCGAAGCCTGCACCAGCACCCCGTACCCGTTGTCGGCAAACACGGAGTCGGAGACCTCGACGTTCTGCGAGAAGAAAACGACGATCCCCGTCCCGAACCCCGCGTCCGGCCGGCCGACGTTGCACCTCGTGACCGTCACGTCCGCCAGGCCGGACACCAGGATCCCCGGACCGGCCCCGACGAGCTGGTAGCCCCCGTCCTCCGGCGGCGCCACCGGCGGGACGATCGCATGGCCCGCGCAGTCGAGCGTCTCGCCGTTCTCGGCGATCACCACGTGATCCTCGACGTCGCTCGTCAGCGTGCAGGTCGATCCCGACCGCACGCCGACGGTCGGACACTCGTCGTCGGAACCGCCGATGGTCAGCGTCCCCGCCCGCGGCTGGAGCCACAGCAGCCGCGGTGAAGACAGATCGAGCCGCAGCCGCACCTCACCTCGATCCGCCGGCGTGATTGCCCGCGTCTCGCGGTAGCCGTCGATCGCCAGGACGTGCGTCGAGTCGGTCGGCAGGCCCGAGAGCGTCAGCGCGGCGGACGACGACCTGCCGCCATCGACGTAGATCGACACCATCGCCGGCGACACGAAGAGGCGGATGTAGACCTCGCGATCGGTCTCGGCCACGACGCCGTTGGCCTCCCACCTCCGCCCGACCCCGCTCACCTCCCTCGGGTCGGCCACCAGACCGTAAGGCGACAGATGCGTCAGGTGCGCGGAGATGACGGAGGGCGTGAGCGAGCCCGGTCGTGCGGTCGTGCCGGTCCCGCCCGCCGTCCCCGCCGCAAGCGGGACCCAGCGGCCGTTCACAACGGCGCCGACGCGGAGCGCCCCGGGCGCCACACCCGGCGGAAGCTCGATCTCCGACAGGTCGAACTCGATCGTGACGGGGCGATCGAACACCGTCCCCGTCGGGCCGATCTCGAACGCCGGGCCGACGTTGCCCCACGGGACATCGTTCGTGCGAACGGCGCTGAGCTGAATCGACGCGGCGAGCGCATCGTGGGGAACCGTGACCTTCAGGCATGGAGCGAGCACGTGCGCGACGCCCTCGTCGAGCATCCCAGCCGCCGCGCCCGCAGCCGGGCTAGCGCGACCCCCCCCCCTGTCGTGCCGTAGCGCCGGCGCCCGGTGCGGAGCCGTTGCTCTCGCGCCCGCATCCGACGGCCGCCACGGTGATCAGCATCGCCACTCGAGTCGCTGCGTTCATCGTCCACCTCCCCCGGGGCGTCGCGTCCCGGTAATGTCGTACCGTCGTGAACAATGAGCGACGGGGAGGGCGGTGTCAACGGTCGCCTCCCCGCAGCGCTACTTCCGCCCGCCGTCCTGCGGCAGCGCGATCGCGGTGACGCGCCGGGCGGGGTCGAAGATCGACGCGGCCAAGGCGCGGACATCGGCCGGCGTCACGGCGCGCACGCGCGCCTCGTACCGCTCGGGCGTCGGCAGCTCGCCGCGGACGTAGATCCCGCGCGCGGCCAGCCTGTTGCGGTCGGAGACGCGCTGCATGTCGAGCGCGTACGAGCCGACGAGCAGATCCTGCGCGTGGGCCACCGTCTCCGGCGGGAGCCCATGGGCCGCGAGCCGGGCGAAGATGTCGTCCAGCACGCGCAACACCGCCTCGACGTTGCGCTCGTCGCACGCCGCGTGGACCGTCAGGAATCCCTGGCCGATCGGAGCCCGGTAGTCCGCGCCGACGTCGTACGCCAGGCCCCTCGACTCGCGCACCTCGGCCATCAGCAGCCCCGAGTCGCCGGCGAGCGCCTCGGCGAGGATCGATGCGGCGTACCGCCGCTCGTCGTCGCCGCCGGGAGCGCGGAAGCCCGCGATGACGTGCGCGCGGGCGAAGTCGCCGCGGACCACCACCTGCCGGTCGCGCTCCCGCACCTCGGCCTCGACCGGCCGCGGCGCGCGCACCGCCGCGGCCCGCCGCCTTCCGCCCGGGCCCAGGCGGGCGTCCAGCGTCGAGCGCACCGCTTCGGGGGAGATGTCGCCGGAGACGACCACCGTGAGGCGGTCGAGGGGGTAGCCGTCCTCCCATGCGCGGGCGACGGCGGACCTGGTGATGCGGCCCAGCGTCGCGGGCGTGCCGTGGGGGTCGAGGCGGTACGGGTGGCCCGGCAGCAGGCGCGGGAGCATCTCGCGATAGGCCAGGTCGAAAGCGTCGGTCTCGGCCGCGCGCAGGTCGGCGATCGCACGGCGCCGGTCGCGCTCGAACTCGTCCGCCGGAAACGACGGCGCCCTCAGGCAGTCGGCCACGAGACCCAGGCCGCGAAGCGCCTCCGCGGCCGGAAAGGCGGCGGACACGCCCAGCGCGTCCAGGTCGGCGACGCCGTGGATGCCGGCGGCCATCTCGTCGATCGCGCGGTCGATCTCCTCGGCCGCCCGGGTCGCCGTGCCGCGCAGCAGCAGCCGCGCAATCGTTCCCTGCAGCCCGGCCGTCCGCTCCGATTCCAGGAGCTGCCCGCCCGGAAAGAAGGCGTCGACCGCCACGAGCGGCGCGCCCGGCTCGGGACGCACGACGAGACGTGCGCCGCAGGAGAGGCGCACGTCGTGCGGCCCGGCCGGAGGCGCGGCGCGTTCGGGAGCGCCCAGCGTGGCGCGCACGATCTCGCGGATCCTCTCTCGCACCCGATCGACCGTCTCTCCGTCCGCGTCGCCGTCCTCGTCCGGCAGGACGACCACGACGGATAGCCGGTCGGGGCGCAGCCACGTCCGCGCGGCCTCCCGGATTTCCCTCGGGCCGATCGATGCGACGGCGGCCTGGAAGCGCACCTCGTAGTCCGCGTCGCCGGTCGCCACGGCGTCGAACCCGATCCTGTCGGCCACGTCCTCGACCGTCTCGACGCCGTAGAGCGCATTGAGCGCGATCAGCCTGCGGGTCCGCTCCAACTCGGACAGCGGCAGCGGCGCTCGCGCCGTCTCGGCCAGGACGGCGAGGATCGCCTCGAGCGCGCGGTCCCACTTCTCCGGTTGGGTCGAGGCGATCGCGGCCAGCACCGACCCGTCGCGCTCCGGGTACGACGTGACCTCCACGTGGACCGCCAGCTCCGCACCGCGGACCATCGCGACCGGGAGGCGGCTGGCGGGCCCGTCGCCGAGCGCTGCGGCGAGTAGCGCCAGGTGAGCGGTCGCCGGGTCGCGCGCGCCGGGCGTGCGGAAGCCGAGACCGATGTAGGCCAGCCCGGCCGACCGGAACTCGACCGCGGTGCGGACCCTGGCCTGGGGCGCGAAGTCGGCCGGCGGCGGTCGTGCGCCGTCGCCCCCGCGCGGCAGATCGCCGACGGTGTCGTCGAGGAGATCGTCGAGCGCCTCCTCGTCCACGTCGCCGACGACCACGAGCGTCATCCGCCCGGCCCGGTAGTGTCGCCGGTGGAACGCCTCCACGTCGGCCGGAGCGGCCCTGGCGAGCCTTCTGGGATCGCCGGTCACGGATCGCGCGTACGGGTGCCCCTCGAAGGCCAGCGCCACGAGCATGTCGGCCGTGTCGGTCCACGGGTCGTCGGCGCGTCGCACGTCCTCCTGGTCGATGATGGAGAACTCCCGCCGCAGCGTCTCCTCGTCGACGGAGAACGGCCCGAGCGCGTCGGCGAGCACGTCGAGGCCGAGCCGGACGTGGCGGGACGGAAGGAGCACCTCGTAGACGGTGTGGTCGTGCGACGTCCACGCCTCGAACGATCCGCCGACCGCCTCGACCGTCGCGACCAGGTCGCCCATGCGCCGCGACGGATTCCCCTTGAACAGCAGGTGCTCGAACAGGTGGGCCATCCCGGGAAACTCCTCCGGATCGGAGGCGGCGCCGGCATCGACCCACATCTGCAGCGCGACGACCGGTGCGAGCCGCATCGGCCGGAAGACGACCGTGAGGCCGTTCGAGAGCCGGAACACCTTCGAAGCCACCGGAACCTCCTCGCCGACGAATGGCCCCGGCGGCGCCGCGGCCGGCGGACACAGCGGGCCGCCCGGCGCCCTCGGGGCGCACGACGACAACGCCCACGCCGCGGCGCACACCGCCGAAAGCCGACCGTTCACCGCTCGATGTCGTCCGGGCCGCGCGGGAGCAGCTTGAACCCGAAGAAATAGCTCACGACGCCGGTGATGGACCGGAACGTGGCGCCCGGCCCGAGCCCGGGGATCTCGTACAACGCCTTGGAGACTTCGAAGCCCGCCGTCGTCGGCGCGTCGCCGTACAGGTCGTAGACCGCCCGGACGGCAACGCCCTCGACACGTACCAGCACGCCCTCCCACTGCTCGGCCGCGCTCCGGTTCCCCAGGTCGGCGGCGGCGACGGGGATTGGATCGAGCGGCGTCGTCTCTCCGGTCTTGCGGACGGAACCGCGCGTGATCTCCGTCAGCCTGCCGCGAGGGTCCATAGGCGTGCCGTCCGCCTCCCGGAGCACGAACTCCTCGTACGTGCCGGCCACGCGCACGACGTCGCCGGGCGACAGGCGTGCACGAACGGGCGCCACCGCCGGCTCGTAGAGCTGGATTCCGGACCACGGCCCGCCGGCGGCGGACTGCACCCAGACGCCGCCGATGCTTCCGGCGCCGTCCTCGTCGAACGAATCGACGGCGGTCACCACGGCATCCTCGACGATCACGCGGTCGCCGTGCGCCGGGCAACGCCGGCCGTCCGCGCACGTCTCCGCCGCCGGACACGCGGCCCCGTCCGCGCACCGGCCCTCGCCGGCGTGCTGTAGCGCCGCGATCGGAAAGACGGCCTCGTCACGCCCCGGGCCGAAAACCTCCGGCGGCTCGCAGCCCGCCGCGGCGACGCAGCAGGCGAGGAACGCCCGGAGCAGCTTGATGAACGACGATCGGCTGCATCGAACGGACATCGAGACGAGCCTAGCACAGGTCGGCGGCGCCGCGGACGCCGTCCATCCGAACGCCGCGCGGAATCGGGTCGCCGTCGACGTGCAGGACGCCCCGCTCGTCCTCGGCGATGCGCCCTTCCGAGATCAGTTCGAGCGTCCACGGGAAGACGAGCCAGTCGCCGGCCTCCTTGAGGCGCTCCTGGTGTTCGGCCGCGATCCGGTCGGCGACGGACCGGTCGGAGAGGTCCGCGCCCGGCGGGATCGCGACCGGGACCGGCGGGGAGATCGCGATCAGCCTGCCGCCGTCCACGACGGGCTCGACGATGTGCGTGGTCGATCGGATCTCGGGCCGGCCTGCCAGGATCGCGTCGCGGACGGCGCGGTCGCCGACGAAACGCCGCCGGCCGCCTTCCTCGATCGACAGGTCGGCGGGGTGGACGTTGACACCCAGGAACGCCCGGATCAGCGGCTCTGTAGCGACGCTCATGTAGCCCGCGTACGCGGCGGCCTTCGCATCGAGCGGGGCGAGGGCGCGCACGGTCGCGGCGTCGAACTCGGCGCGAACGGCCATGTCCCTGCGAGGCGCGCCGCGAGCCCGGTAGAAGGCGGCGATGTCGCGCACGACCACCGGCAGGTCGAAATCGCGCCCGATCCCGGTCGCCTTGCCGTTCCACGTGTCGCTGAACACGCCGACGACCACGAACGGCGACCGGCCACGATCCTCCGCCAGCCGCCGCTCGCGCTCGATGATGCGCCGCAGGTTCGATCCGGAGCCGGACATCAGCCCGACGACGCGGAGCGGGCCGGCGGCCGGATCGTGCAGCGGTCGGAGGGCCATGGCGCAATCCCCCTAGCGATCCCGATCGCCATTGCGGGCCGGCCGGTTCCCGGGGTCCTGGGCGTCCGGCGGGCGGTGGCCCTCCTCCGCGTCCAGCAGCTCGGCTTCGATCTCGCGCCGCACGTCGGCGTCGCGCAGGCCGTGACGGAAGGCGCCGAGGTACTTTCCCGTGTTCCGGACGATGCGGGGCAGGACGATCGGGCCGACGGCCAGGAGGAGCACCGCCAAGACGACCACGGTCTCCAGCGATCCGCAGGTCATGGCCCGCCGACTATCGCACGGGCAGGGCCGTTGATCCAGCACGGGCGAGGCGCTAGAGTCCACCGGGCCCGCGAGGGCGGACGCGGGAAGGAGTCACACGGCACATGCTGGGACATTGGGAACTGATAGTCGTACTCGTGGTCGTCCTGCTCATCTTCGGCCCGAGCCAGCTTCCCAAGCTCGCCAAGGGGCTGGGCAAGAGCATCAAGAGCTTCAAGTCGGGGATGAAGGACGGAACCGACGAGGAGGACAAGGAACCCGCCGGGCAGATCGGCCCGGGCTCATCCGGGCAGCCACCGAAGGAACTGCCGACCAAGCAGGACGGCGAGTAGGGGCGCACCTGCGTGTGCGCCCCCCTGCCTACTCGTCGTACGGCGGCAGCCAGACCCAGAAGCGGCTCCCGCGGCCGATCTCCGACTCGACTCCCACGCGCCCGCCGAACCGCTCGGCGATGCCCTTGACGGCGACGAGGCCCAAGCCGGTGCCGTCCACGCCGCGAGCCCGCGCGTTGGAGGCGCGGTAGAACTCCTGGAAGAGCCTGCGGATCTCTCCCGGCGGCACGCCGATGCCGCGGTCGGTCACCTCGAGCAGGACGCCGCCGGTTTCCCGGCGCAGGGCGACGTCGGCGCGCCCGCCGCCGTCGGTGTACTTGAGGGCGTTGTTGAGGAGGTTGGTGACAAGGCACGGGGCGAGGGCGTCATCGAGTCGCACGGGCGGCACGTTCGGCTCGATATGCACGCCGACGGTCACGCCGCGGCGCTCGGCGAAGTCCGACAGCCCCTGCACGGCCGCGCGGACGACCTCGCCCAGGTGGACGGGGCGGACCTCGCCGAGCACATGGCCGCGCTTGACGCGGCTCACTTCCAGCAGCTCGCCGATGAGACGCGTGACCTGCGCGCTGCGGACGCCGATCCGTTCCAGCAGCCTGCGCCGCTCGTCCGCGTCCTCGGCCAGTTCCAGGACGTACTGCGCCATCATCTGGATGGCGGCGACCGGCTCCTTGATCTCGTGAACCAGCAGGTCCATGAACTCGCTCTTGCGCCGGTCGATCTCGCGCAGGCTCTTGATGTCCTCGTAGAGGCCGCTGACGTGCAGCGCCAGGCCCGCCAGCGCGGCGAACTCCTCGAGCCGCTCGACGTCCTCGGCGGAGAACGCGCCTCCGCGGGCGTTGAGCGCCTGCAGCACGCCGATCACGGCGCCGCGCGCCCGGACCGGCACGACGGCCATCGAACGGGTTTCATACCCGAGCGTCTCGGCCGTGCGTTTCGAGAAGCGGAGTTCGGGATCGACGTGCGAGAGGTCGCCCGAGACGTCGTCGATCCGCAGTGAGCGTCCGGTCAGGGCGCAGAAGCCGGCGATCGAGTCGGTCGTCAGCGGCAGTTCGATGGGACGCCCCTCGATGCCCATCGCCACGAGCCCCGACAGGACGTTCCGCATCCGATCGACGGCGTAGGCGGTGACCCGGTCGGCATCCACTTCCCGGCCGGCCGCCTGCGCGATGGCACGCAGCAACGGCTCGCGATCGACTTCCGCGAGCAGCATCTCCAGGAGGGCATGGCGGGAACTGCCGCCGAACCGGGACATCTCGTCCATCTCACCGTTCGCGCCTCGACGGCATCGAACGTCGGAGCCCCTAGACTTGCACGATCGAGTATGCGATCTTACGCGCCGCCCGGGCAAGTTCCGCGCCGGGCGGGGCCGGGCGGCGCCGCGGCAGAGGTGGAAATGCGAGTCGGGGACGTCATGAACCGCAGCCCGGTGCGCATTCGCGACGGTGCGACGATTCGCGATGCGGCCGATCTCATGTCAAGCACCCAGATCTCGGATCTCATGGTGATTGACGCCCAGGACGGGTTCCTCGGGGTGCTTTCCGAGGGGGACGTCATCCGCGCGCTACTGCCGAACTACGACGATCTGATCCGCGACGGCGTGAAATTCACCGACGCCTACGCCGTCTTCCTGCAGAACGGCCGCGCCATGCGTGACGATCGGATCGACCGCCTCGTCATCCGCGACCCGCTGACCCTCTCCCCCGACGACCAGATCCTCAAGGCCGCCGGCACGATGATCAGCCGCTACATCCACAGGCTGCCCGTCGTGCAAGACGGCCGGCTCGTCGGGACGCTCTCGCGCGGCGATCTGTGCCGCGCGGTGCTGGCGGCGCCCTAGCCGGGCCGGTCCACCACATGCCGCGCAGGATCGAAGTCGGCGTCCGGCCGGGGTTCGACGACGCCGCCGGAGGTAAGCTCGTCCGCCGGATCCGCGATCACCTCGGGATCGACGTCGCGGACGCCAGGGTAATCGACGTCTACACCGTGGACGCGGCCGTCGGGGACGACGACCTGCGCGCGCTGGCCGCGAGCGCCCTCGCGGACCCGGTCATCCAGGAGTTCGCCGTCGGCGATCCGCTGCCGGGTCAGTGGGACCGGGCCATCGAAGTGGCCCTCCGGCCGGGCGTCACCGACAACGTCGGCCGGACGGCGACCGAGGCCCTGGCGCTCCAGATCGGCCGGGCGCCTTCCCAGGGCGAGGCCGTGTACCACTCGCGCCAATACCGCTTCCTCGGCATCCGGCCGGCCGATCTGCCGGCCGGTGTGGCGGACCATGCAGCGGTGATCGCCGGACTCCTGCACAACCCGCTGATCGAGACGTGCAGGATCGCCGGGCACGGGCACGAGCACGAGCCGGGCAATGCAGGTCCGGCGTTTCCGCCGGTCGTGCCGAGGGTGGCGCTGCAGCACCGGCCGGAGGTGCGGGCCCACGATCTGGACAGGTCCGACGCGGATCTGGCGCGCATGTCGCAGGACAACGTCTGGGCGCTGTCGGTCGCCGAGATGCGGGCGGTCCGGGACCACTTCGCCCGCCCGGACGTGCGGGAGGCGAGGCGACGCGAGGGGCTCGGGCCCGAGCCGACCGACGTCGAGATGGAGTGCATCGCGCAGACGTGGTCGGAGCACTGCAAGCACAAGATCTTCGACGCTCGGATCCGCTATCGCGGGCCGGACGGGTCCGAATGCGTGGTGGACTCGCCGTTCAAGACGTTCATCCGCGGGACGACCGAGCAGGTGCGGCGGGCCAAGGGAGAGGCGGATCCGTGCATCTCCGTGTTCGACGACAACGCGGGCGTGGTGAGGTTCCTCCCCGACTGGCACCTCGTCTTCAAGGTCGAGACGCACAACAGCCCTTCGGCGCTGGACCCGTACGGCGGGGCGCTGACGGGGATCGTCGGCGTCAACCGCGACCCGTTCGGCACGGGGATGGGCGCCCGGCTGTTCTGCAACACCGACGTCTTCTGTTTCGCGCCGCCGGACTTCCGCGGCGATCTGCCGCCGCGCCTGCTGCACCCGCTCCGCGTCCTCGACGGGGTGCGCGAGGGGGTCGAGCACGGGGGCAACAAGAGCGGGATACCGACTGTCAACGGCTCGGTCGTCTTCCACGAGCGGTTCCTGGGCAAGCCGCTGGTCTACTGCGGCACCGGCGGGATCATGCCGGTCGAGGCCGCGGGGCGGGAGGCGCACCGCAAGTACCACCGGCCGGGCGACTCGATCGTCATGGTCGGCGGCCGGATCGGGAAGGACGGCATACACGGCGCCACGTTCTCGTCCGAGGAGCTGCACGAGGGCTCCCCGGCCACGGCGGTGCAGATAGGCGACCCGATCACGCAGAAGCGGATGACCGACTTCCTGTTGATCGCCCGCGATCGGGGGCTCTACTCGGCGATCACCGACAACGGCGCCGGCGGCCTGTCGTCGTCGGTCGGCGAGATGGCGCGTCGCACGGGCGGCGCGGAGATCGACCTGGCCGACGCGCCGCTCAAGTACCCGGGCCTCGACCCGTGGGAGATCCTCCTGTCCGAGGCGCAGGAACGGATGACGGTCGCGGCGCCGCCGTCCGATCTGTCGGCCTTCCTGGATCTGGCCGGGCGGATGGGCGTCCCGGCGACGCCGCTCGGACGCTTCACCGACGACGGTTTCTTCCGCGTCAGGTACGCCGGAAAGACCGTCGGCCTGCTCGACATGGAGTTCCTGCACGAGGGAGTTCCGAGGATGGATCTGGAGGCGGTCTGGGGCGCCGGGGCGCCGGCGGGGGGAACGGGGACGGGAACGGGAGCGGGAGCGGGAATGGACCTTGGGGACGCGCTGGAGCGCGTGCTGGCGCGGTACAACGTCTGCTCCAAGCACTACTTCGTCCGGCAGTACGACCACGAGGTGCAGGGCGGCAGCGTGGTCAAGCCGCTGGTCGGCGCCCGCGGAACTGGGCCATCGGACGCCGCGGTCGTGCGGCCGGTCCTCGCGTCGTGGCGGGGCGTGGCGGTGGGTCACGGCGTGGCGCCGAAGTACGCCGACCTCGACGCGAGATCGATGGCCGGGTCGGCCGTGGACGAGGGGATCCGGAACGTGGTGGCGGTGGGCGCCGATCCCGGGACGATCGTCGGGCTGGACAACTTCTGCTGGCCGGATCCGATCCCGTCGGCGCGCAACCCAGACGGCGGCCACAAGCTGGCGCAGCTCGTCCGGGCGTGCGAGGCGCTGCGCGAGGTCTGCCTGGCCTTCGGCGTGCCGCTGATCTCCGGCAAGGACTCGATGAAGAACGACTACCACCACGGCGACGTGCGGATTTCCGTGCCGCCGACGCTGCTGTTCACCGCGATCGGGCAGCTCGACGACGCGCGGAAGGCCGTGACGATGGACTTCAAGCGATCCGGCGACGCCGTCTACGTCGCCGGCAGGACGACGGCCGAGATGGGCGGCTCGGAGTACTTCGGGCTGCTCGGGATCGCCGGCGGCGTTCCGCCGGACGTGAGGCCCGAGGAGGGGGCGCGGATCGCGCGGGCGCTCCACCGGGCGATCCGCGAGGCGATCGTCACGGCCTGCCACGACTGCTCGGACGGCGGCCTGGCAATCGCGCTGGCCGAATGCGCGTTCGCGGGCGACGCCGGCGTCGAGGCGGATCTGCGGCCGCTGGCCGCGGACGGGGCCGACCGCGACGACGTGTTGCTGTTCTCCGAGTCGAACCACCGGTTCGTGGCGAGCATCAGGCAGGGTTCGGAGGCGGCGTTCGAGCGCATCATGGCCGGCCTCCCGTGCCGCCTCGTCGGCAAGGTGACGTCGGATCGCAGGGTGCGGATCGTCGGGCTGGAAGGCGCCGCGGTGGTCGACCGCGACACGCGCGAGTTGGAGGCCGCCTGGCGCAGGCCGCTCGACCTGGCCGGGGAGGACGCCCGGTGAAGCCCTCCGCGAGCCGCGCCCGCGTTTTCGTGCTTGCCGGCAACGGCACGAACTGCGAGATGGAGACGGCCCAGGCGTGCCGGCTGGCGGGCGCGGACGCCGTTGACATCGTCCCGATCTGGGACTGGGCCGGCGGGCGCGTCTCGCTCGAACCGTACGGCCTGGTCGTCTTCCCCGGCGGCTTCATGGACGGCGACGATCTGGGCTCCGCGATGGCGTGCGCTCATCGGCTGCGCCGGACGGTCCCGCGTCCCGGCGGCCCGACGATGCTCGCCGAACTGGTCGAATTCGTGCGCCGCGGCGGCCTCGTGCTCGGCATCTGCAACGGATTCCAACTGCTCGTGAAGCTCGGGCTGCTCCCCGCCGGCGCCGACCACCCCAGGCCGACGGCGACGCTGGCGCCCAACGAACGAGGGCGCTTCGAGGACCGGTGGGTCGAGATGGTCGCGGATCCGGGCTCGCCGTGCGTCTTCACGCGGGGCATCTCGCGGATCGAGATGCCCGTGCGTCACGGCGAAGGGAGGCTGGTGTTCTCCGATGACGCCACCCGCGCGGCGACGATCTCGGCCGGACTGGTTCCGCTGCGCTACGCGGCCGACGGGGTGCCGACGATGCGCTATCCGTTCAACCCCAACGGCTCCGACGACGCCGGCGCGGCGCTCACGGATCCGACCGGCCGCGTCTTCGGCGTGATGCCGCACCCCGAGGCGTTCGTCGTCCGCACGCAGCACCCTCGGTGGACCAGGGAGGAGATTCCGGAAGAGGGAGCGGGACTGCACGTGTTCCGCAACGCGATCGAGCACCTGCGGTCGGGGTAGCCGCCGGTGCGCGCCAGGTGCCACGTCTGCGGGAGGGGGATGCACGGCCCGATTCGCGTGCCGGTCTGCGGCGACGCGGATACCGCCGTCTCCGTCTGCTCGAAGGCATGTCGCGACGAGTACCTCGGCGGCTTCGTGGAGACTCGGGGCGGGAAGGCGATCCGTCTGCTGCATCTTCCCCGCGGTCCGGGCGACGTGCCGGCCGCCGCGTGGCTCTTCTACGCCGCGGTCCGGCTCGTCGGGCCCCTGCTGGATCGGGTCGTCGATCTCCCGCTGCTTCCCGACCGCCGCGGCCTCGTCTTCCCGACCGCCGGCCTCGCGGCGTTGGTCGTGGCCTGGGCGCTGCTGCGGCGCATGCGCCCGGCCCGGTGGATCTCCGCCGTCCTGGCCGGCGCGGGGCTGATCTACGCGGTGCTTGCCTGGACGCGATCGGGGGACACGGGTTGGGCGCTGGAAGCGGTCACCTTCCACCCGGCGGTCATCGCCCTGTCGCTCGGCGATCCGCGGCCCCGTCGCGTCGTGCCGGCTCTCGCCGTGCTGGCTCTCTACCCGGCGGCCCTGGCGATCACGGCGCTGGGCGCTGCCGTCCAGTCATGACGGGTGTGTCCCACATGACCCGCTGGTTGCACGGCCCGCATAACCGTACAGATACTCCCGTCGCCTCCGCCGCTCAATGGCGGCGCCACGCGGTCGTTCCGGCTCGCGCGGCTTCGATGGCACGCCGGGCGAGGCGGAGGGCGCGCGCGGAATCCTCCGAAGTGAAGACGCGCGACGCCACACCGCCGGCCAGTCCGTTGGGGTAGCGGGTCGGGATGTAGTAGAGATCGAGCGGCGCCAACTCGTCGGCCAGCGACACGAAATCCGCGTCGGCCGTACCCAACTCCGTGCAGAGGTCGGAGACCGAATGGCCGCGCACGTACGTCGCCCCCCGGGCGATCAGCACACCCTTGATCCCCTTCTCCGCGGCCTGTTGCGCGAAGAAGCATGAGGCGTAGTGGATGCCGATCTCCGCCAACCGCTCGGCCGTGACGAGATCGTCCTGGGCCTGCGCCAGCCAGCGGGCCGCTTCGAGCGCCCGGTCAGCCGCCATGGAGCACGATCCCGCGGGCGAGCGCATCACGGACGAGCGACGACACCCGTTTCATCTCCTCGAACTCCTCCGGATCGTAGGCGAACAGGTCGATACCCTTCGGCGCCAGATCGGCATACAGGTCCGCGAGCCGGGCCATCGGCGGCCGATCGGACGGCAACGGCAACACGGCCAACAGGTCCGCATCCGAGTCCGGCCGCGTCTCTCCCCGTGCGCGCGATCCGAACAGCACGACCAGCACCGCGCCGCGCCCCACCAGACCCGCAGTCACCCGGCGGATCTCCGCCTCGATGCGCGCCCGCCGCTCGGGCCGCTCGCCCTGGGCCCACTCGACAACGACGCTCGAACCACTCCGTGTCATCGCACCAGCGTAGCACATCACATGGGCGCACGGGCCGGGCCGCGCGCGCGGAGCCACCCGAGGGCGGCCAGGCCGACGGCGACGGCGAACCAGAGCGTCGCGAGGCGCACGAGGATCGTGTTCGCCGCCGCCGTGCCGGGGCCGATCGTCGGCTCCAGCAGCAGCAGCAGGCCCGTAAGGCCGCCCTCGGCGATCCCGACGCCGCCCGGGACCATGGCGATCGCCCCGGCGACGGTCGCCGCGCTGTACACGAACACCGATGTCGCCAGGCCGACCTCGACTCCGGGGAAGCCGTTCACCACCACGTGGAACGCAACGCACTCGGCGAACCACGCGGCCACGGACAGGGCCGTCGGCGCCGGCAGATTGGGGATCCGGCAGAGCGTGTGGGCGCTGCGGAACATCTCCGCGATCGACGACGCACGGCGGCGCAGGATCGGCAGGCGGCCGAGCGCCCCGGCGACGCGCTCGCCCACGCCGCGAATCCCGACGGCGACCACGATGGCCGCCACGATCGCTCCCCCGCCGGCCAGCAGCAGGGCGCCACGCCCGAACGCCAGCGTGCCGAAGGCCAGCAGCAGCAGCAACGCGATCAGGTCCGTCAAGCGGTCGGCCAGCACCATCGGGGCGCTGGTGGCCACCGGCACGCCGTATCGCTCCTTCATCAGGAACGACTTGAGCACCTCCCCCAGCTTCGCCGGCGTCACCGACATCGAGAACCCGGCGAGGTAGATGGCGAAGCTCTCGCCGGCGGGGATCGCGATGCCGAGATGCCGCCGATAGATCTCCCACTTGACGAAGCGCAGCACGTAGTTCACCGCTGCAAGGACCAACGCCAGGCCGAACGCGCCCCACCCGAACGCCGCCATCCCGGCCGCTACGCTCGATACGTCCCCGTACACCGCCAGCGCCGCGTACACGGCTACGCCGAGCAGCACGCCGAGAACCACGTTGCGGGTCAGCCCCTGCATCGAACCCGCATCGTAGTGCATGTCGCTGTCGGGAGGTCGCAATCGGTCCCGAGCTACCCGCCGAAAGCCGGAAGGATGATCTCCACGCGGTCGCCGTCCTCGAGGAGGCGGGCCGCGTGCTCGGCGCAGGGGAGGTAGATCCCGTTCACTTCCACGATCACGTGTCGCGGCGGCTCGCCGCTCTCGTCGAGCAGATCCGCCACCGTGGCCCCGTCGCGGACCTCGCGCTCGAACCCGTTGACGATCAACCTCATCGCTTCATCGGCGGCGCGTGCGCCGCCGAAGCGAACCTACCACGACCACGTGGGAAAGATGATGGGGGCCGACGACGAACGCGTCGCGCGGTGGGACGCGTTCGTCGCCGCCCACCGCGATTCCTGAAACCGTCGCCCCGATTCCATGGAGCGAGGTCCTGGCGACGTTCGGCCGATCGCAGCGGCGCCGCATTGCTGTAGTATCCGCCGACGCCGGGGCCGGGGGGCGCCCCTGGAGAGGAGGATGACGTTGGCAGCCGGGATGACATTGCCGCGATTCAGTTTCGAGGCGCCGGACGGCGTCGGCGCCGCGTGCAGCCTGCTCGCCCAGGCGCGCGGCGACGCCAGACCGATGGCCGGCGGCACCGACCTCCTGGTCAAGATGAAGGCGGGACTCCTCGCCCCGAAGGTGATCGTGTCGCTCG
Organism: uncultured delta proteobacterium; assembly: GCA_947085355.1. Lineage (GTDB taxonomy): Bacteria > Myxococcota_A > Polyangia > DRWM01 > JAAZOP01 > CAMTWF01. Next base: position 13,033 of record CAMTWF010000098.1, on the reverse strand, counting down.
CGCGCGTGCCCGGCCTGGATGCGGTCGAGCCGTCGGCGGACGGCGGCCTGCGGATCGGGGCGCTGGCGTCGATGGCGACGCTGGCGGCGCACCCGACCCTCCGCGGACCGCGGGCCGCGCTCGCCGAGGGCGCCGGCTCCGTGGGCGGGCCGATCGTCCGCAACAGGGCCACAATCGGCGGCAACATCGTCAGCGCGCGGCCGTGCGCCGACACCGCGCCGCCGTTGATCGCCCTCGGCGCCAGGCTCCACCTGGCCGGCGCCACGGGGCGGCGCGTCGCCGACATCGACGGGTTCATCACGGGCCCCGGCGAGACCCGGATCGGGGAGGCCGAGATCCTCACCGCCTTCGAGTTGCCGCGACCCTCGCCGCACGCCGGCTCGTGCTACGTGAAGATCACCCGCCGGGCGGCGATGGAGGTCACCGTCGTCGGCTGCGCCGCCGCCGTGGACCTCGATGACGACCTGCGAACGATCCGATCGGCCCGCATCGTCCTCGCATCGGTCGCCCCCACGCCGCTGCGCGTCCCCGCCGCCGAGGCGACTCTGGCGGGCGCATCCGTCTCGGAGGGCGCGATCGATGCGGCCGCCGTCGCCGCGCGCGACGCCGCCGCGCCGATCGACGACCACAGGGCGCCGGCGTGGTACAGGCGCGAGGTGACCGCGGTGATAGTGCGCCGGGCGTTGCGCGCCGCGATCGAGCGAGCCGGAGGAACGGCGTCATGAAACGACTCATGGAGGTGACGGTCAACGATCTTCGGCGCGAGGTGGCCGTGGAGCCACGCAGGACGCTGATCGAGATGCTGCGCGAGGACCTCGATCTGACAGGCACGAAGCACGGCTGCGGCCAGGGCGACTGCGGCGCATGCCTCGTGCTGCTCGACGGCATGCCGGTCAATAGCTGCCTCGTGCTGGCGCTCGAGGCGGCGGGACGCGAGGTGACCACGATCGAGGGGCTGGCCGACGGCACGCGGCTGCACCCGATCCAGCAGGCGTTCGTGGACGCCGGCGCGATCCAATGCGGCTTCTGCACGCCCGGCATGGTGCTGTCCGCCAAGGCGCTGCTCGACCGCAACCCGTCCCCGACCGAGCGCGACGTGCGGGTCGCGATTTCCGGCAACCTCTGCCGCTGCACCGGCTACCAGAAGATAGTCGAGGCGACACTCACGGCCGCCGAGCGGATGCGGGGACGGGCATCGGACCGGGGAGGCGCCCCGTGACGCGCCGCTACTCCGTGATCGGCGGCCGCGCCCCGAGGCTCGACGCCCCGGAGAAGGCGACCGGGCGGGCCGTGTACGCCGACGACCTGCGCCGCCCCGGCATGCTCCACGGCGCCCTGCTGCAAAGTCCGCTCGCCCACGCCGGGATCGTGCGGATCGACACGTCGCGGGCCGAGCGGCTCCCCGGGGTCAAGGCGGTGCTGACGGCGGCCGACTCGCCAAACGTACTGTTCGGAGTCAGCCCGGCGCGCTACGACGAGACGGTCTTCTGCCGCGACAAGGTCCGGTACGTGGGGGACGAAATCGCCGCCGTCGCCGCGGTCGACATCGACACGGCGCTGGAGGCGGTCGCTCTCATCCGCGTCGATTACGAGCCGCTCGAACCGGTGCTCGACGGCACGACCGCGATGGAGCCGGGCAGGCCGCGGATTCACGAGGCCTACGCGGACAACGTCTGTGCGCGGGTCGAGCAGGAGTTCGGCGACGTGGAAGCGGCGCGACGCAAGGCGCACGTGGTCCGCACGGATCGGATGTCGAGCGAGATGCGCAACGCGGCGTTCCTGGAACCGCAGTGCGCCCTGGCCGAATTCGGTTTCGACGGGCGTCTGACGCTGTGGACCTCGACCCAGTCTCCGCACTACGTCGCGCGCACCGTCGCGATGGTGCTCGGGATGCCGGAGCACAAGGTGCGCGTCGTGATGCCCCGGGTCGGCGGGGGCTTCGGCCCGAAGGCCGCGGCCTCCTCGATGGAACTGGCTACCTGCCTGCTGGCGCGGGCGACGGGCCGGCCGGTCAAGACGGTCTTCACGCGCGAGCAGGTGTTCCTGCACGGGCGGAGCCGGCACGAGTTCCACCACACCATGACGACCGGCGTCGACCGCGACGGCAAGCTGCTCTTCCTGGACCACGAGGTCCTGCTGGACGGCGGCGCCTACGCCAGCTTCGGCATCGCCACCGTGTACTACGCCGGCAGCCTGCTGGGCGGCCCGTACCGCCTCCCGAACATGCGATTCCGGGGCGTGCGCGTCGTCACGAACAAGCCGGCGTGCGGAGCGCAGCGCGGCCACGGCGGCGTCACGGCGCGCGCCCTCTTCGAGCTGCAGTTGAACCTCATCGCACGGGAACTCGGGCTCGACCCGTTCGAGATCCGCCTGCGCAACGTGATGGAGACGGGCGAGACGACCTGCAACGATCTGAACATGTCGAGCCTCGGGATGCGCGAGTGCCTCGATGTCGTGCGGGAGCGGCTTCGACGAGCGGCGCCGGGGGCGGGCACGGGCACGTCCACGTCCACGTCCACGTCCACGTCCACGTGTGTGCGGGGGTGGGGGGTGGCCTGCGGTTTCTTCGTCTCCGGGGCCGGGTATCCGATCTACAGGTCGCGCACGCACCACTGCACGGTCGTCATCCGCGTGCCCGAGTCCGGCGGCGGCATCGAATTGCAGACCGGCGCCGCGGAGATCGGCCAGGGGTGCGAGACCGCCATGGCCACCATCGCCGCCGAGACGCTCGGGATACCGCTCGACGCCGTCCGCGTGCGCTCCGGAGACACCGACCTCGCCCTCGACCTGGGAGCCTACTCGAGCCGCACCACGCTCATGACCGGTCACGCCGCGCGGGAGGCCGCCGAGAGCGTGAAACGGCAGATTCTCGAAGTGGTCGCCGCGGCGATGAAGGTCGCGCCGGAGGACCTGGACATCCTCGACGGCGTCGTCCTGGTGCGCGGCGGAGCCGGGAGCTTCGATCCGATCCGCGCAGAGTACGCGCAGGAGCATCGCGGGTGGCCGGTGCAGCCGTCGGGACCGTACCTGACTTTCGCCGAGGCGTCCCGGCTGGCGTTCCTGGAGCGCGGCGCGATCGTCGGCACGGGCAAGTACCGCCCCCCGCCGCTCGGCGGCAGGTTCAAGGGCGCCGCCGTCGGCACGTCGCCGGCCTACGGCTGCTCGGCGCAGGCCGCCGAGGTGATCGTCGACACGGAGACCGGGCAGGTGAGGGTCGAGCGGATCGTCGCGGCCCACGACTGCGGCCGGGCGATCAACATGACGCAGGTCGAGGGCCAGATGCACGGGTGCGTCTCGATGGGCCTCGGCGAGGCGCTGCTGGAGGAGGTGACCTTCGCGCCCGACGGGCGGATCGCCAACGCGAACCTGGCCGACTACCGGATCCCGACGGCGCTGGACATGCCGCAGATCGACGCGCTCGTCGTGGAGAGCGACGAGCCGAACGGGCCCTTCGGCGCCAAGGAAGTCGGCGAGGGCGGCATCATGCCGACGATCCCGGCGATCCTGGGGGCGATCCACGACGCGACCGGTTTGGCCGTGGACGAACTGCCGGCGTCGCCGGAGAGGATCCTCGAGGGCCTGCGGAGGTTGCGCGAGCGGGAGAGCGGGTAGCGCACGGAGAATTGAAGGGGTGCAGCCGGGGCGGCCTACGGGATCGAGCAGAGGCCGTACGTGGTCCAGCCGCGGATGCCCTGGCACACGCTGCCGGCGCCGATGTCGGTCGCGCAGTCGCCACCGCCGATCGCGCAGTAGCGGAAGCACCTGAACGTCACACGGCCGTCCTGGCTGTAGCACTCGGATCCGGTCTGGCATCCCACGGCGCCTCCGCAGGTGGCGCCCCACGCGGCGGTGCCGGGCGCGGCGCACGCGCGGTCCTCGGCCGTCGTCGTCATGATCACGCACGCCTTGCCCTCCGGGCAGCCGTTGGCGGGTCCGGGATCGGGACTCAGCGGGTCGCAGTCCACCGGCGGGTCCCCGCATATCCTGATGTCCTCCACATCGAGAAGGCCCATCGAGCACAGCCGGCCGTCGGGGCAGTCGGCGTCCACGTAGCAGTACTTCCTGCATTCGTAGCCGGCGGCATCCGATCCGAGGCACTGCATCCCGACGTTGCACTGATCGCCGCTCGGGCATGCGGTGCCGATTCCCCACGGCCCCGCGGGTTCGCAGGCTTCCGAGTCTGGGGGCCATGCCGCGCCCGTCAGGATGCACCGCTCGCCCACCGCGCATCCGCACTGCGTCACGACGTTGCACGGGCCGCCCAGGTTGGTGCGGCAGCCCGGCGTCTCGTCACGCACGTCACCATCGGCATCGGCGTCGGCATCGGCGTCGGCGTCGGCGTCGGCATCAGCGTCGGCATCGGCATCGGCATCGGCGCCCGGGTTGCAAGAGCATGGAGGGGTCCTCCCCGGGACCCAGGTGCCTCGCACGCCACCCAGGCAGCAGAGCGCGCTGCCGGCCTCGCAGCGAGCCTCATTGCACGAGACGGTTCCGCCCTCGTCGTCACCGCAACCGGCTGCTGAGAACCAGAACGCCGCCGCCAGAACTCCGGCGACCAACAAGACCATCTGCAAACGCTTCATAACTTCCTCCTTCGGCTCCTCCATCCGAGGGCCGTAGTTCTCGTACCCCGCGGATCCGTGCCTGTCAAGGCCGCACCCGGAATCGCACGCGGAATCGCACCCGGAATCTCGTGACGACCACGACCACGACCACGACCACGGGCGGCGCGGTCACGGACTCCCGCGGGGTCGGACTCACGAAACGGGCGGCGCCCAGCCGCCGAACGCCCTCTCAAGCTCGACCGCGACGGCGACCGTCAGGTGGTCGTTTCCGTGCGCCGCCGTCACCTGGACGCCGAGCGGCAGCCCTTCGGAGCCGAGGCCCAGGGGGACCTGCGTGGCCGGAAGCTCGAGCGCGTTGAGGATCGCCGTGTAGACCCAGCGAAACGGCGGGAAGAGAGGCCGGTGGTGGCGCGGCGCGACCGTGGGGTACGACGGGTACAGCATGACGCCGTCGGAACCGAGGCGCGCCGCCATCTCGTCGCGCAACGCCAGGCCCCCGGCGACGAAGGCGTCCCGGCGCCGCCCGAGCAGCCGCGGGATCTTCTCGATCGCCGCCAGGCCGATCGCCGGCAGCGTGTGATCCGACCTGCGGAACGCCCAGCGGATCAGTTCGAGCAGCGGATCGACCTCGGGCCCGCCGCCCATCCGGGAGGCGAACGACGGACCGCCGGCGGCCGACAGCATCGAGGACCAGATCTCGAACGAGTCCGCCAGGGAGGGGAACTCGGCCGGCTCGACCGCGGCGCCCAGCCCTGCGAGCCGGCCGCAGACCTTCCGTTGCGCCTCGAGCAACTCGCGATCGACATCGACGCGGCCGTTCGTCTCGACCGACAGCACACGCAGCCGCCTTGGATCGACGGCGGCCGGATCGCCGAGATCGAACGCGCGGCAGCCGGAGTCGATGCCGTCCGGACCCGCCATGATGCGCAGGAGCGGCCAGAGATCCTCCGCCCGGCGCGCGATCGGTCCCGTCGTGAGGTACCGCAACGCCGCGCCGTGCGAGATCGGGAACTGGCCGGACCCGGGCACCAGCCCGCCGGTCGGCTTGTGGCCGAAGACGCCGTTGAAGAAGGCCGGCATGCGGATCGAGCCTCCGATGTCCGAGCCGAGGCCGAACGGCGACCCGCCGGCGGCGACGATCGCGCCCTCTCCGCCCGAACTGCCGCCGACGATCCGCGACGGGTCGTACGGGTTGTTGGTCCGGCCGTACACGCGGTTGTCCGTCTCCATCCACATGCACAGTTCCGAGACGTTCGTCACGCCGAGCGGTATGGCGCCGGCGCGGCGCAGGCGGGCCACGGCCGTCGCATCGGCCCCCGCCGTCAGCCCCGCCCTCAAGCGGAGCCCGCCGGTGTTCGGCATCCCTTCCAGCGCGAAGCACTCCTTGATCGTACACGGCACGCCGTGGAACGGCGGCAGTTCGCCGGGCGCGGACGATCGCACGCGCTCGTCGGCCGAACGCGCCTCCTGCCGGGCGGCGTCGAAGCGGTCGCGGACCACCGCGTTGAGCGCCGGGTTGACCCGCCGGATCCGTTCGATGTGCGCCTCGACGACCTCGCGCGACGACACTTCCCGCTCGCGGATCATCCGCGCCAGCCGAACGCCGGACATCGTGCACAACGGGTTCACGGCAGCGCCGCCGCAAGCCCGCCATCGACGACGAAGACCTGCCCGGTCACGTAGGAGGCGAGGTCCGAGGCGAGGAACGACACGACCGCGGCCACCTCGTCGGGTCGGCCCGGCCGGCCGAGCGGTATCGCTTCCGGGACGCGGTCGCCCAGACGGGCGATCGCGCCGGAGGCCATCTCCGTATCGATCAGGCCCGGCGCGACGCAGTTGACCCTGATGCTCCGCGAGGCGAGGTCGAGCGCCATGGCCCGCGTCAGGGCCTCCAGTCCGGCCTTTGCGGCGGCGTAGTTCGCCTGGCCGCGCCCGCCGCGCGAGGCGATCACCGAGGAGACGTTGACGATGCATCCCGAGCGGCGGCGGATCATCAGGCGCGCGGCGGCCTTGGACGTCCGGAAGGCGGCGCCGAGATCGAGCGCGATCACCCGGTCCCACTGGTCGTCGCTCATCGCCGGCGACGTCGCGTCGGCCACGATGCCGGCGTTGTTGACCAGGACGTCGATCCTGCCGAGCGCCGCGTGGGCCTCGCGCACGAGCCGTTCCGGCTCCCCGGCCGCGGTCAGGTCCGCCCGAATCGCCATCGCCGCGCCTCCCACTGCGGCGACCGCTTCCACCAGGCGCGCCGCGCGATCGCGGCGCGAGACGTACCCGAACGCCACGCGAGCGCCCCGGCGGGCGAGATCGAGCACCACGGCGCTCCCGATCCCGCCGGAGCCGCCGGTGACGAGCGCGTTCTTGCCGTCGAGTCTCATGGCGCCGCGCCGCCCAGCATCGCCGAACGGATCGCACGCGGACCGCGGCGGCGTCAAGCTTGGCCGATGTGAGGATGAGGTGGTGAAGTCGGCTACGGCGCGGGGAGGTCGATGTCGCCGCCGGGGTCGAAGGTGACGCGGACCGTGCGGCCGCTCTGAAGGAGCAGGCCTTCCAGGTGCCGGAGATCGTGAACGGCGGTGCGATCCACCGCCGTCACCGCGGCGCCCTCCCGGATGCCGGCGGCCGCGACCGGCCCGCCCTGGAAGGCCGCGCCGATCCGCACCCTGCCGTCCCGGGTCGCCTGGAGCCGCACGCCCCAGGCGGGGATCTCCACGACGGACCCGACCGGCCGCTCGCCGAACACGCCCTCGTAGCTGACGCCCTCCGGCATCTCCACCGGCTGGAGAATCCGCAGCGGGCGGCCGTCGCCGACCACGCGCGACTCGTCCACCGCCACGAACGCCGTGTACTGGCTCACCAGCCGGAACTCGACCGCGAGATCGGTGATCGCGCGCTTCAACTCCTCGCCGCGCGACTGCTCGGCCGTCAGCATCTCCTTCGAAAGCTCGGCGATTCGCCGGCGCGCCCAGATCGGCGCCAGCGCGGCGTGGGCCTCGTCCGTCCCCGGCAGGTCCACGTCCACCGGCAGCCGGACGCGGCGCGCGCCGACGCGCGCCTCGACGTACGCCGTCCCGCGCGCCGGTCGCGAGTAGCGCGCCACCAGCGCGATCGTCTGCCCGGCGAACAGGTCCGACAGACGGCGCGGGTAGACGTCTTCGACCGGCAGCCCGTTCCAGTCCACCGAGACGTCGACGAGCACGGGCGAGTCGATCAGATCGAACAGGCGCTTGACCGCCTTGCCCGAATGGTCCTCGTCGCGCGGGAGGACGACGTGCGACGCCCCGCCGCCGTGCTCGGCGACGCCGTCGATCAGGTACCGGTTCACGCTGGAACCTATCCCGAACGCGAAGAACCTCGCCTCGCCGCGTTCCTCCTTGACCATCCGGACGATCTCCTCCTCGTTGCCGACGTACCCGTCGGTGAAGAAGACGTACATCTGGAGGTACTTCGGGTCGTGGCGGCCACGCAGCGCACGGCGGATCCCGTCGAGCATCTCCGTGCCGCCGCCGCCGCAGAGCGAATCGAGGAACCGGCGAGCCTCGGCGACGTTCGCCCCGGTCCTGGGCCGCGGCTCGTCCCATAGCTGCCCGTTGCCGCTGGCGAAGTAGTAGATGTTGAAGATGTCCTCCGGGCGCAGATCGTCGAGCGCCCGGCGCACGATCTCCCGCGAGATGCCGAGCGGCAGGCCCATCTGGCTGCCGGAGACGTCGATGATGAACGAGATCTCCCGGGGCGTAACCTGTTCGTCCGACGGCGCTTGCGGCGGCTGCATCATCAGCGTCAGGAACCCGCCTGCGGCGCCGCGGTGCGCGAGCACGCCGAACTGCGTCTCCGCGCCCGCCACGCTCCAGCGGAGCACGAAGTCCCGGTTCGGGATCGAGTCGGACGCGGAGAGAGTCACCACCCTGCGCCGCGCGCCGAACTCCTCCACGTCGACGCAGTGGGTCACCGGCGCCAGGTCCTTCACGGGCAGACCGGCGTCCATCTCGACGACAAGCCCGATGTCGTGGCCGCTCCGTCGGCCGGGCGCGAGCACGGGCGGCGTGATGCGGTCCGCGTCGGGCACGCGATCGGTCGGCGGGGACCACCCGCCGCCGCGCCCCGCGCCCGATTCGGAACCCTGCGCCGGAGCCGCCGAGGGTGCGCCCGGGATGTACCGCGGCCCGACCACCATCGGGAACACGTACTCGTACCGGCCGTCCTCGTGGTTCAGACGCTCGAAGTACGTGATCCGGATGTCCACTCGGCCGCCCGGCTCGATGTTGGCGACGTTCTGCGTGAAGATGTTGGGGCGCTCCTGCGTGAGGAGACTGGCCGTCCGGCCGCTCGCCCTCGCCTCGCGGTAGATGCGCTCGGCCTCCTCGCGGGGCCGGATGAGGCCCACGATCCTGCGCCCGCCGATCTCCATGACGAAGTCGTTGACCGCCGCCAGCGACGGCAGCGGGAAGACGTACACGGCCTCGATCGCCTCGCCGAACGGGTTGCGGTACCGCTGCTCCACCACCGTCCGCGCGATGTACCCGCCGATCTCGGCCCGCACCTCGGTGCGCTCCAGCGGGAACTCGCCCGCCTCCTCGCCGTCCCGTGTCCTCGCAAGCAGCGTCCCCTGGCCCCGCGAGACGTCCCCGCCTTCCGGCTCCGGCCCCACCCTGGAACCGCGCTCGCGACCGAGCCCGCGAACCTCCGCGGGCGCACTCACGACGACCAGCTCGTCGGCGTCGGCGAAGGCGTCCTCCGTGGTAGCGTCCGCCGGCGCGCGTGCAGGCGCGCCCAAGAACCCCGGACCTGCGGCAGATGGCACGGTCGGCGGAGCCATCATGCGATGGGCGACCGGCGCCTGGGAGGGCATGTCGCCAACGCCCCTCACGCGGCTCCCGCCGCCACGCCCGTAGCCGAAGCCCGTCGTGCGGCCCGAACCGCCGCCGGAGGCGCTGCCCATGCCCATCCGGACGGGACTGGGGTCGCAATGCCGGTGCTCACCCTCCACCCTCGGCGGCGTCGCCGGCTCCGGCGGCGCCGATCCCTCCACGCAGCCGCGGACGGTCTCCGCCGCTCGGCCGGCCGTCTGCGTTCCGCACAGCGCCGGCGGGCAGGCGGCATACTTCGCACCGGGCTCGCCCCAGGCGGCGCTGCGCACAGGTGCAACGAGCCGTAGGGTTGACGGATCCGAGTCTGCCGGATCCGGAGCGGCGACGGTCGCCGCGGGCCCTTCCGCGCGGGGCGTCGGTCCGACGGCCGTGCCCGCCTCGGGCGGCCGAGCGGTCCGGCAGGAGATGAAGGCGGCGAGAAGCGCGAATGCCGACAACGTTCGTAGAGCGATCATCGGTACCTCCTTGCTGCGTGACTGTTTGGTCTCCAGCCCCATGTCGTTGTTCCTCGGCAGCCGCGGCGTCTCGACGAACCGGATTTCGAGACCGGCGCGGCCGCCGCCCGGCGCCCGGCGTCCGGCGACGACCGGAGCATACGTGCGTGCGAGGCCTCCGGATCTGGCCGTGACCACCGGCGGCGTCTAGTGTCCGGTGGAGTTGGTGGTCATGACGAGGCGGGGCGCGTCCATGACGACCTTGGTGTCTGGCGGGATGTCGGTGGTGAGCCATGCGTTGCCGCCGACGACGGACCTGGCGCCGATGCGGACGGGGCCGAGGATGGTGGCGCCGCCGTAGACGGTGACGTCGTCCTCCAGCGTGGGGTGGCGCTTGACGCCGCGCATCGTGGCGCACTCCTGGTCCCGCGGGATGCGGAGGGCGCCGAGCGTGACGCCCTGGTAGAGGGTGACGCGTTCGCCGATCTCGGTGGTCTCGCCGATCACGACGCCGGTGCCGTGGTCGATGAAGAACGAGCGTCCGATCGTGGCGCCGGGGTGGATGTCGATTCCGGTCGTCGAGTGCGCGTGTTCGGCCAGGATGCGGGGCATGATCGGCACGTTGCGGCGCCACAGCTCGTGCGCGACGCGGTTGACGGCCACGGCGTAGATGCCGGGCGACGCGACGATCGCCTCGTCCCTGCTCCGCAGCGCCGGGTCGCGGCAGAACGCCGCCTCGACGTCGCTCTCGAGCAGATCGCGGATGCGTGGCAGTTCGCCGACCGTTTCCGCAGCGATGCGCCGCCCGTTGCCCTCGCAGTCCTCGCACGTCTCGGCGCCGCCGCGCTCGCAAGCGTGGCGCAGGCACCGGGCGAGCTGCGCGGAGAGCCGGCGGTGGAAGGCATGGATCGCGGCGCCCAGATGGTACGGCAGCGAGTCGGCCGTCAGGTCGGTGCGGCCGAAGAACCCCGGGAACAGGATTTCGAGGAAGCAGTCCGCCAGGCCGATCACGGCCTCGCGCGACGGGACCGAGACGGCATCGACGTGCGTCAGGCTGGACCGCCGCATGGCCCCGGCCACCAGCGCATCGACGTGCGCCGCGAGGACCTCGGCCTCTCCGGCCGCGGCCGATCGCGAGCCCGACCCGCCCCCGGCCGACGCGGCCTCCGGAACGCAGCCCTTCGGCCTCGGCGCGGTCATGACCGCCGGGACTCCACGAAGCGCCGGATCGAACGGTCGTACGTCCGCTCGACCTCGGCGGAAAAGAAGCACGCCGGGAGCTGGCCCATGCCGCGGTGGTAGTGCAGGCACAGGCAGCACCGGCCCTTGCGCTCGCACGGCTCGTACGTGCAGTTGCACCGCTTCACGTTCGAATCGAACTGCTCGCACCCCTTGACCGGCATCGAACGCTCCTTTCCGCCGGGGGGCAGTCCGCCGCTTCGCGGCTCAACGCCCCCCGGACCCCCGCGGGCCCACGCGGCAAAGCCGCGAGGGCCCGCCCTACCTGTAGCGGTGATACGCGACGGCGCCTCCGGCCTCGCCGGCGGGCAGCGTCAGCTTCTCCGCCCTCTCGTCGAGTTCGTAGCGGAGCCGCAAGTCCTCGCGAGCCCCCGGGCCCCGCTCGATCAGCACCAGGAACCCCTCCTCCGTGTACCAGATGCCGTGCGTCTCTCCCGGCTCCCGCCCGGCTGAACCGCCATCCTCCACGCCCGCCGGATCCGTCCCCGCCGTCAGGACCAGCCCCGACGCCGGATCGACCTCGACCGTGCGTCGTCGCCATTCGCCGTTCGACAGGAAGACGAACTCGTCGACCGCCAGGAGGGCGCCCTCGGCCCGTGCGGAAACCCAGCCGCCGATCACGCTGGAGTCCCGGCGCCTCACGGCGCCTGCCGATCGCCCGCCCGAAGCGTGCCGTCCGGCCGCCGCGTCGCGGGTGGCGGCCGGTTCCTCCGCGTCGGCAGCGGAGGCGGCGGGTTCCGGTTCCGGGGATGGCGACTCGGCGACCTCCTGTGCCGCGGCCGTAGCCGCCACCATCGCCGCAACCGACGCCATGATCGCATGCAGGCTTCGCATCGGGCGCGACCCTACAAATTCGAACGCAAAGACGCAAGGACGCGAAGCCGCGGGGAAGTTTGGGGTTTGGGGTTTGGGGTTTGGGGTTTGGGGTTTGGGGTTTGGGGTTTGGGGTTTCAAGCTGCTCCAAACTCCAAACTCCAAACTCCAAACTCCCCTCCGGCGCCTTTGCGTTGAAGAACTGGCGGTTCATTCCTCCCCGTACGTCGCGCCGCTGTCGTCGTTCTCGCCGACGGTGACGCGGGCGAGGCGGACCGTGCCGCCGGCCAGCAACGCCCGCAGCCGCTCGAAGACGTGCCGCGCGATGTTCTCGGCGCTCGGGTTGACCTCCCGGAAGTACGGCGTCTCGTTGAGGTCCCGGTGGTCGAGATCCGCCAGCACCTCGCGCAGCCGCGCGCGAAGCACCTTGAAGTCGATCCCGATGCCCGCACCGTCGAGCGTCTCGCAGCGGACGAAGGCCGCGACCTTCCAGTTGTGGCCGTGGGGCCTCTCGCACGGATCGCCGTACCCGCGCAGGTGGTGCGCCGACGAGAACGTTCCGGTGACGGACAGCTCGTACATGGGGGATTCCTACGCGGCAGAGCCGCTCGGGTCCTTCGGCGCCGCCCGCGCGGCGACCGGGTGTTCGTCGCCGCACTGTTCCAGGAAGGCATCCCATCGCTCCGGACCGAGGCACTCCCTGGCGGCGACGCAGTACCACGCACAGGACGGCGCGGACTCCTTGAATACCATCGCGCCGCAGTTCCGGCAGCGGCGGCGCATCTCGTCGGAGAACATCTCGACTTCGTACCCGCACGACGGGCACGGGTGCAGTGACGCCTTGAGCTTGCGCGTGTCCGATCCTGGGCAGTTCATCGCCATGAGCCGAGGTCGACTCCTCGATCCTTTGCGCCGGGGGGCTGTTCGGCGCCGGGCGCCTCACCGCCCCCCGGACCCCCGCGGAACCTCGCGGCAAAGCCGCTCGGTTCCTTGGATGACGGCCGCGGCGCGGCGGTTGCGCCGGTCATCTGCACCGGGGGGCTGTTCGGCGCCGGGCGCCTCACCGCCCCCCGGACCCCCGCGGAACCTCGCGGCAAAGCCGCTCGGTTCCTTC
>CAMTWF010000097.1:0-10773 GCA_947085355.1 uncultured delta proteobacterium | reverse complement strand
GTGGACCCGATCCTCGCCGCCGGCATCTTCACGATCGGCGCCGCCGCCGCCGGCGACCTGATGCCCGACGCCGCCACGCTGTCCACGACCGCGGAGCCCGCCGCGCCCGCGGAGGCGCTCGCCCCCACCGAGGCCCTCCAGCGCCTCATCGGCGCCGGCGCCCAGCCGTAGCACCCGCCGGTGGTGTGCATGGCCGTCGGGTATGAGCCCTGGGACCACGGGTGTCCCGCCAACAAGTTGCGCACCGTCCGCATCGCCGCCGCAGCCGACGCCCTACGAATCGCTGTCTCCCCGACGGCCGTGCATCCCCGGGCGGGCGGGACGCCCGCGGTCCCAGGGCCGGGCGCGGTGCCACGAGGTGGAACATGCTTGGTCCCCCCCGTCCCACAAATCGGATGCAGCCAGCGCCGAAACGAGACTTGTCTCCGCCGGCGCCGGCATGGCATCCTGCATGCGTGATGGGTCGTGTCGACCACCCGCTTCGAGTGCCGAACCACCTACGAAACGACGTCGAGGAGATCTTCGCGTCCACCGACCCGTTCTGCGCCGCACACCTGGATGCCGAGTACGGACAGATCGTGCGCAAGGTCGTCGCGAAGCTAGCGCGCAAGCGTCCCTCGCCGTTGGGCCGCGGCGATCTGCGCATCTGGGCCGGGGCCGCGATCTACGCGGTCGGCACCGTGAACTTCCTCTTCGACCGAACCCAACACCCTCACATGACGGGTGACCAGCTCAGCGAGCTCACCGGCGTGCCGAAGAGCACGCTGGCCAACAAGGCGAAGATCATCCGCGACCTGCTGCACATCGGTCAGATGGACCCGGAGTTCTGCCGGCGTGCCCTGATCGAGCGGCATCCGCTGGCCTGGATGATCTCCGTCGACGGCTTCCTCGTGGATGCGCGGAAGCTGCCGCCCGAGATTCAGGCGGAGGCCCGCCGGCGCGGCCTGATCCCCGACCTGGGGACCGCCGACCGAGACGCGGAAGATCCGAGGGGCGGCGGGGAGTCCAGGTGATGGAGCGGCCCGCGAAGTTGGCGGGGTGAATCGTGCGCCCGAGGGAGGGAGCAGCGGGCCTGTCGAGAGGAGAAGCCCATGGACGATCTGACTTCCGAGTGGGTGCGCAAGCGCGCGACGCTCAGCGACAAGACGGCGCGCAAGGAGTTCGGGCTGACGCAGGACCAGATCGTTGAGGCGATCCGTGCCGGCAAGCTCCAGCACCGCTACGGCTGGATCCACGGGAACCCCTTCCTGCGGCTCCTCCGACGAGAGGTCGAGACGCTGGTCCAGGAGAAGCACGGGAATCACTACTTGAAGGCGCGGCAGGCGAAGACGGAGTTGGCCCATGTCAACCGCGAGCTGAAGCGGCTGAAGACGCAGGTCGCCGCGTTGGAAGAGCGCAAGTCGAAGTTGCTCGCCGACCTTGCCGGATGACGGCGCCGCCCCCGTTCTCCGCGACACAGGGTTGCGCGCCGGGCTGCCGCGCATCAACGACGGCCAGCTCCTCTTCCTGCAGCACATGCTCTCGCGGATGAAGCCGGTCGAGGACGGCGGCAGCCGCGTCGCCATCGTCATGAACGGGTCTCCGCTGTTGACGGGCGATGCCGGCGGGGGCGAGAGCGAGATCCGCAGGTGGATCCTGGAGAACGACTGGCTCGAGGCGATCGTCGCGCTCCCCGAGCAGCTCTTCTACGACACCGGCAACAGCACCTACGTCTGGGTGCTGACCAACCGCAAGGACGCGGCGCGGCGGGCCAAGGTGCTCCTCGTGGACGCCTCGATGCGACAATTGCGGTGGAGCCACTCCGTGGCGATCATTCCGCTCACGGAGAGATCGTGCGCAAGCTCGTGGTGAAGCTCGCGCGCAAGCGTCCCTCGCCGTTGGCCCGCGGCGATCTGCGCATCTGGGCCGGGGCCGCGATCTACGCGGTCGGCACCGTGAACTTCCTCTTCGTCAACTCTTGACGCGCCGGCGGCGCGAGAACGCCGCGGCGATGCCGGCCAGGACGAACGCCGCACAGAGCACCAGCGCCGCCCTCGCGTACATCGGCGGCCGGCAGGCCCGCAGGCCGTCCACGGTGACGCGAAGCGCGGCGCCCGGCTCGATCGGCGCGTTCCGCTTGGCCATCGCGGACGAGCCCTCCCGGCCGGGCGCGGCGGGGGGCGATCTCTGTCCCCCGGCGATGGAGACGCGGAAGCCGCCGACCTGGCCCGTGACTATCGCGACCGCGCCTACGAGTTGAACCGGGTACCGCGTCGACCACGAGGCCGTCTCGCCGGCGGCCTCGATGGAGTACCGCAGGCCGATCGTCATGCCCGAGATCACGGTGGCCGGGAGCCGCACGGCGCCGTCCTGCGCCTTCAGCGTCATCGAAGGCGCTCCGGGCGGCGACCAGATCTCGACCTGGGCGCCGTCGCCGGAACCGGGCGGCAGTTCCAGGCGCCGCGAGCCCTCCGGCAGCGTCGCGGTTTCCGCCCCGGCCACCGTGAGTCCTATGGCCTCGCTCACGAACAGGCGTTCCTCGTCCACGGCGACGGTCATCGTTGTCGTCGCGGTCACGTTCGCCCGCGCCGGGGCCGCGGCCAGGACGACCGCAAGGACGAGCCGCGTCGCGCCGTGCGCTGTGCGCTGTGCGCTGTGCGCTGTGCGCACCGACCACTGACCACTGACCACTGACATCACGTGACTCTCCCGCCGTCGCGGTCCGCGTCCTCGCCCGAGACTGCGGCGTGGACGGCAACGGCTCCCATGACGAGGGCGGCGACGAGCGTCGCGCCGAGCGCGGCGAGCATCGCGGGACCGCCGCCTGCGAGCGCCCAGGCGACGCAGACCCCGGCGACGGCCAGGATCGCCGCCGCCGTTCCCGGCCGCAACGGCGCGCGGCGGGCCGCGCCCGGACGACGACGCGAGGGGAGCACGGCCACGACGGCGCCGACGCACAGGACGATCGATCCGGCCCACACGAACCAGGTCAACGGGTTCAGGTGGATGCGCAGGATGGCGCCGGCGTACGTCGTCGTTCCGTCGCCGCGCCGCACCGGATCCAGAAGCTGGCGCATCTCGACGTAGAAGTCCTCGACGACGCCCGCCACGATCGCAACTTCGGCCGTGTCGCGCATCGATCCGGTGCGGTACGTGCGCAGCGACGGCGTGGCGAGCAGCGGCGGCTCCCCCGGAGGGTCGATCCGGACAAGCCCGCGAGTCTCCGCGTAGTCGGCCTCCGCGACGTCCTCGGAGCCGAGGTACGACACGCGGTATCCGGCCAGATCGGCGTGCTCGACGGCGCCGGCAGACGAGGCGTGAGTGCCCGCGCCCAGCGTCACGGTAGCCTCCTTCTTGTAGCTCGCACCGGCGAAACCGATCATCGCCATCGCCAGCCCGACGTGGACCAGGTTCCCGCCGATCCGCCGCCGGGCAGTCGTCGCGAACCGCCGCGCCGCAACCGGAGCCGGCTCGCACGCCTCGCGGATCCTGGTCCGAACGCCGCGAACCACGTCCGCACCGGCGGCGACGATGACGAAGACGCCCAGCGGGAAGGTCGCGAGCGCGAACAACGGCGGGCCGTCGGCGTTCCCGAAAGCCGGCAGGCCGGCCAGGTCGCCCGCCGCCAGGTGCAGGGCCGATGCGGCGACGGCCGCGACGCCGGGGACCAGGAAACGCGAGGCCAGGTCGCGCGGAACGGTGCGGGCGTAAACCATGAGCGGACACACGGCGGTGAGAAGCAGCAGGAGGACGCCCAGGGGCGCGCCGAACGTCGCGTAGCCGTCGGGCTCGATCACGACCCGGTCGCCGGCGAACACGTCGGACAGGACCGGCGCCATCGTGGCGGCCGTGATGGCGGCGGTGATCAGGAGCAGCAGCAGAACCGTCGCCGCCGCGCCGGCCTCCCGCGACAGGACCGCCTCGATCCGCGGCGCACCCTCCCGCCAGGCGCGCCGGCGCAGCGCCACGAGGACCGCGCCGACGACGCCGAAGCCGCCCAGCATCAGCAGGAAGGCCGTCGAGGCCGGGGATCCGGCGAACGTGTGCACGCTCGCCACGACGCCGGACCGCGTCAGGTACGTTGCGAAGATCGGCAGGACGAATGCCGCGACCGCCAGGCCGGCCGCCGTGCGCGGCAACGCCCCGCGACGCTCGACCACCGACGCCGCGTGCAGGTAGGCGGTGGAGACGATCCACGGGAGAAGCGACGCGTTCTCGACCGGGTCCCACGCCCAGTAGCCGCCCCAGCCGAGCTCCTCGTAAGCCCATACCCCGCCGAGGACGTTTCCGATCGTCATGAACCACCAGGCCGCCAGGGCGAACGGCCGGGCCTCGACGACCCAGTCCCTCGGGCGGGCCGCCCCGCCGCCGTCCAGCAGCGCGGCGACGGCCAGCGCCGCCGGGACCGCTGTCAAGGCCCAGCCGGCGAACAGGGTCGGAGGGTGCAGCGCCATGTATGGATTGCGAAGGAGACCGTTCAAGCCGATGCCCTCGTTCGGGGAGGACCGCAGCATCGGGACGAAGGGATCGGAATACAGGACCAGGACCGCGAGGAACGCCAGCACCGCGATCCCCGTCACGGCCACGACCCATCCGTCGCGGCGGTCGGACGTCCTGGCGCCCGAGCGTTCCGCGCGGGCGGACCATGCGACGAACGCCGACGCCGCGGCTGCCAGCATCGCGATCCAGACGAGCAGCGATCCCTCCTGGCCGCCCCAGAGGCCGCACAGCAGGTAGGCGAGCGACGTGGAGCGGTCCGAGTATTCGACGACGTAGCGGATCGAGAAGTCGTGGGCCAGGAAGGCGTGGGCCAACCCGGCGCACGCCGCCGCCAGCAGGAGGGTCGAGGCGTGCAGGGCGGCCCTCGCGGGGCGCAGGTACCGAACCGCGCCGGCGCCGGCGAGCATCCCGCAGGCTGTGGCGGAGGCGGCGGCGAGCGACGCGAAGACCAGCAGGGCGGTGCCCAGGTCGGTCATGGGGGCGGGACTATGCGGATCGCGCCGCGGCGATGCAAGCGGGAGATGCTCGGAGTGAAACCGGTCGGCTGGCTAGACCTTCCAGAAGACCAGCACGAACAGCAGCCACCAGACGCCGCAGGCGATGGAAACGATGCCGAGCCATGTCTGGTGCGGCGCCAGCTTCTTCATCATCTGCTCGGACTTCGCGGCCATCTCCGGGCTCTTCTTCCCCGCGAAAGCCTGGATCATGCCGAAGCCGAGCAGGAAGCCGAGGGCGAGCAGGATGACGGCCGTAACCGGCCAGACGACGGCCGTGAGCTTGAGCGTGATCGGCCCGCCGAACAGAGCTTTCAGCACGTCCAGATTCAGCAGGATGTGGAGCACTTCCCATATGCCCCATAGGAACATGACCACTCCGATGGTCCCCTGATACGGAGCGATCTTCTCGAACAGCGCCTTGGCATCAGGCTTCTTCGCCAGGATGAGCGACGATGCGGCCAGCGATCCGCCGAGGATCAGGATCACGACATTGCCCCAAAAAGCACCCATGCGTTTCCTCCATGCGTCCGTCGCGCTGCCCGACCCCCCTCGGGCCGAGCAGGCTTGGACGCGGCGATCTCTTCCATACATTGTTCTCCCGTGTCAACAGGCCCGTCAGGACGCCGAATTTTGGTGTCCACGTTCGGCGGCGGGCCGCCCGAGAGAGGGGGGGGGGGCGGCAGCCGCGGTGAGGGGTTGGGTCTGGCGACCGCGCTGCGGACGGGTCCGGGATGGCGGGCTCGGGGAGGCGTGGAGGCCGTGACTGGTCAACGACTCCGGCGGCGAGTGCGGAGCGCTGTCGGGAGGGAACGAACTTCCGGGCTGCGCCGGGCAGGCGGCGCCGTGGCCGTGGTGTCGGCCGCGTTCTGGCCGAGGCGAGGGCGCGAAAGGGGGGTGCGGCGCGGGGGACCCGGTGAACTTGGTCGCCGGCTCTGTTGCGCTGCGGCTGGGCGCGGGAGCACCGGGAGCGGTAGGCGGCCCGCGCCTGCCGCGGCCGCTACGGGGGCTGTACCCACCCGAAGCGCTGGCACACCGACAGGGAAAGCCCGCGCCGCGTCTGGCCAGGTTGCCGCGCCAACTCCCGGATGGTCGCCAGGTGCTCCGCCGACAAGATCCGGCCACGAACCGTGAGGGAGACCTCGTTCATGGCGCCGGCCCCTGGGCGCCTGCGCCGTAGCGTTGCAGGATCCCTTCGCGGCGACCGCGCGAGGAGCCGGCCGTCCAGCAGGCGACGCCGGTGCGAAAGGCGGATGACGTTCGAGTAGACGTCGCCGTCCGCCCCGGCCGCCGGGATCCGCAGCAGCAGGCGCCGATCGTCGCCCGGAAGATCGTGACCGCCGCCCCCGCGACCTCGATCCGCGGCCTCGGCAGAACCCGGACCTTCAGCAGCGGTCGTACCGTCCGGCGCCGCCGGTGTCAGGAGCGCGGGCGGCGGTTCCCGGAGGTCCGGGGAAGCCGCATACATCCTGTGGACGACTGCCGATCCGACGGGGATCGGACTCGCGCCGGGCTCCGGCGGATGATCCGGCGCCGGGAACCGGCCGGATTCCGGCACGCGGGGCCGTCGCACTGCTGCGCGGCCGTCGCACGCCGCACTTTCGGTGGCGACCAGGGCGGAACGGCCGCCGTATGAGGGTAGGTGACGCGTGCTCCGGACCGCTGCGGCGTTGAGGAGGGATCCGGCAGGGGTGATGCGGCCGGCGCCGGCGGCCGGGGTGAAGCACGACGGGGGCGGGAGGGGGTGTACAACGGCTGCACGAGGGCAGGCGATCCCTGCAGTGGTGGCGTGCGACCGCCGCAGCGAACCGGATCGCGTCCTCGCTATGCAGGCGGCGCGACGGGGGCGGGCTCCGGGGTCTCCTCCTCCTCCTCGCGGTCGGCGCGGAACGGCCGGAAGAAGCTGTCTGCCCATGCCTTGCTGTAGCCGTGCTCCGCGCCGATCTTGAGCAACTCGCCATAGGTCGTGGTGCGCAGAGCGTTCACGCCGCCCTTCCAGCGGGCGGCCCGCCTGCCTGCCGGCAGGCAGGCCGCCGAACGTGGACACCAAACTTCGGAACCTTACCCCGTTGGGTTGCGGGCAAGGCCCGCGCTGTGTACGGCCCTCCGGAAGTCCGGAACCCCCCGCGTCGTAGTAGTCGTCGTCGTGGTCGTGGTCGCATGGAACCCCCGGGGGAGAACGCCCGACGACGACTACGACCACGACTACGACCACGAATCGAGGCCAAGGCCGAGATGGTCCCGAACTTGTGGGCGGTGTACTGAGCGGTCGGGAGTTGCGCGTGGGCATCGCGTCAATACTGGTGGTTGCCGTGGGCCTGTCGATGGACGCTTTCGCCGTCGCGGTCGCGGCCGGGTGCGCCATGGGCCGGCCCGACGCCCGTCAGGCGGCGCGGATCGGCGCCTTCTTCGGCGGCTTCCAGGCGCTGATGCCGGTCGCGGGTTGGCTGGCCGGGAGCGCCCTGCGCGACGCCATCGCGGCGTTCGACCACTGGGTCGCGTTCGGCCTGCTGTCGGCGATCGGCCTCAAGATGATCGTCGACGCCGCGCGGGGGGACGGGGAAGCGTGCCGCGCCGGCCCCATGCCGCTGCCCGTGCTCCTCGGCCTGTCCGTGGCGACCAGCATCGACGCCCTGGCGGTCGGCGTCGGCCTCTCGCTGCTCGGCGTCCCGATAGCCCTGCCCGCCGCCGTCATCGGCGCGGTGACCTTCGTCGCATCCTTCCTCGGCGTGTACCTCGGGTGCGGCGTCGGGAACGTCCTGCGTCGCGGCGCCTCCGCCCTCGGCGGTGTGGCGCTCCTGGCGATCGGCGCGAGGATCCTCGTCGAGCACGTCGGCTGACCCGTGTGCGCGGCCGGCCGTCCGATCATCTGCGCGCCAGGATCCAGGTATGGCGCTCGTGGAGCCGATCGTCGCCGCGATGAACCAGGAAGGACGAATTGCGTGGGAGCGTGCGCCCGCGGCGCGCGGCCTCAGGCCGGCTTCCGGCCCCGCAGCAGCGCCTCGGCGATCTCGGCGAATCCGGCCGACGCCGAGCGGGAGGCCAGGTAGGCCGGGCGGTGCTCCATCATTCCGGCGAAGCGGGCGACGTTGGCCACGCCGAACGAAAGGCCGAACCGCTCGAACAGCGGCTCGTCGTTGGGCGAGTCCCCCGCGTAGGCCGCCGCGGGCGAGGCGATGTCGATCCCGAGACGCTCGGCCGCGAACCGCTCGCACGACGTTGCCTTGTCGAACTCCCCGAACCATGCGTTGACGTGGATCGACGAGATCTTCGCCTTCGCCCCCGTCTCCTCGAATCGCTCCTTGATCCGCCGCGCCGTCTCCAGCGGCAGCGGGCCGATCTCCTCGGCGAAGTCGATCGCGACGTCGGAGATGCGGAAGGGCTGGTCGGCCGCGAGCCGGCATTGGGGGATCTCCCGGACGATGCGCAACGCGGTATCGAGCAGCCTGGCCTGGTCGTCGCGCATGTCCCGCGGCGGCCTGGCGTACCAGCGGTGCATCGTGCGCCCGACGCACCAGAACGCCACCGCGCCGTTCTCGGTTATCGCACCGGCCACCGGCAGGAGGCGCGCCAGCGGGTCGCCCCAGCCTGCGGGCCGGCCGGTGACGAGGACGACCGCGACGCCGGCGTCCCGCAGCCGCCAGATCGCCTCGCTCGCCTCCGGCCGAAGCAGCCCGTCGGTCGTCAGCGTGTCGTCGATGTCGCAGAACAGGGCGCTCACCCGCGCCGCCGCGCCGGGGAGCATCTCGCCCAGCGGCCTCATGGCCATGGTCCCACCTCCAGGAAGGCGCACTTGAGGTACTGGCCCTCGGTGAACGACGGCGGCACGGGGTGGTCGGGCCCGGCGCCGCGAAGGGCGAGCAGGCGAGCCTCGCGCCCGGCCGTGCCGGCGGCCATGCCGAGCATCCGGAGGAAGTGGTCCGGCCGCACGCGTCCGGAGCACGAGCATGTCACCAGCAGTCCGCCGGGGGCGACGACCCGCATCGCCGCGGCGTTGAGCGGCGCGTATGCCTTCGTCAACGCCTTTCTCACGTCGCCGGTGCGCCGGGCGAACTTCGGCGGGTCGAGCACGACGACGTCCCAGGTCCGGCGCGCCTCCGCCGCCTGCACGAGGAAGCGGCGCGCGTTGCCTCCGTGGAACCTCACGCGATCCGCCACGCGGTTGAGTTCGGCGTTGTTCTGCGCCGCCAGCAGCGCCGTGGCGCTCGAATCGACGCCGTCGACCTCCGCGGCGCCCGCCCGCGCCGCGGCGATCCCGAACCCCCCGACGTAGCAGAACAGATCGAGCACGCGCTTGCCCTTGGCGAGCCGCGCCAGCAGGCGGCGGTTCTCGCGCTGGTCGAAGTAGAAGCCGGTCTTCTGTCCCGCCAGCGGATCGACCGCGTACGCGGTCCCGGCCTCCTCGAAGACGACCGGCGGCTCGAATTGTCCCCGCACCGTGCGTCTGGCCGCCGTGAACCCCTCGATCCGCTGGAAGTCCTCGTCGCCCATCTCGATCATCGCCCGCGGGCGGAGCATCTCGCCCAGCGCATCGAGCACCACGTGCTCGCGGCGCTTCATGCCGAGCGCCGCGAACTGCACGACGACGACGTCGGCGTACCTGTCGACGATCAGTCCCGGCAGGCCGTCACCCTCGGCGTTCACGAGGCGGAAGCCCGTCGTGCGCGCGTCGGGCATCCCCATCAGGCTGCGCCGCCGCTCGACCGCCCGGTGGACCGCGGCGCGGATGAACGCATCGTCCACCACGCCCGAGCGCGACCTGGACAGGATGCGCACGCCGATCGCCGATCGGGACGAATAGAAGCCGCGCCCGAGGAAGTTGCGCCACTCGTCCACCACGTCGACGATGTCGCCGTCCTCGGCCGATCCCTCGATGTGCGCGACGGCCTCCGCGTAGACCCAGGGGTGGCCGGCCCAGACGGGCTGCACGTGACCGGCTCCGCTTCGTACGACCACCGTCGCCATGGGGCGGGAAGCTACCATTTCAGCAGTCGGCAATCAGCATTCAGCAGGATCCGTCCGACTGCCGAATGCCGACTGCCGAATGCCTGCTGCTGATTGACACGCAGGCGCGGCGCGGATACACCACGAGCGCGGAAGGTGCGAATGCCGACCACGATCGAACGAGTGGACGCGAACACCGTCAGGCTTTGCTTCGAGATCCCGGCGAGCGCCTTCAACGAGGCCGTGTCGAAGGAGTTGCGCCGCAGGGGCGGGCAGATGCGCGTGCGCGGGTTCCGGCCCGGCAAGGCGCCGCTCTCGATCCTGCGGAACTACATCGGCGGCGAGGTGACGGCCGAGGTGGCCGGCGACATGATGAAGCGGTCGGTCGGCGAGGCCGTGCAGCAGCACGAACTGCGGCCCGCGGCGCCCGTGAAGCTCGAATTCGATCCGCATGAGCCGGGACAGCCGCTCCGCTTCCACGCCACGATCGAGGTCCACGAGAACCCTAGGGACATCGACGTCGAAGGGCTGACGGCGGTCCGGCGCGTGCCCGCGGTCGACGAGGCGGACGTGGACGAGCAGATCGATCGGCTCCGGGAGGTCCACGCCCGGTCGGTGCCGATCGACCCGCCGCGGCCGGCGCGTAAGCACGACATCGCCCGCATCGACTATTCCTTTCTACCGGAGGGCTGTTCGGCGCCGGGCGCCTTGCCGCCCCTCGGACCCCCGCGGAACCTGGCGGCAAAGCCGGTCGGTTCCTTCCGGTTCGACGACAAGCCGGGTTCCGCGCCGGTCGTTCGCGAGGGCGTCGAGGTGGAGGTCGGGGCCGCGCACTTCCTGCTCGACCTGGCCGGCG
>CAMTWF010000096.1:0-49072 GCA_947085355.1 uncultured delta proteobacterium | reverse complement strand
CGGCGGAGGCGCGCGGACGGCGGGCGCGCCGGTCGAGGCCCGGCGGCGTCCGGCGCGGCCCGCGAAGGCAGTTCCACCACGACGTCGCCGCGAACGGCGCACCGGCACGCAAGGCGCGCCTGCGGGTCCGGCGAGTCCGGCCGGACCGCCGCATCCTCGCACTCGACCTCGCCCTCCCGCACGAAGACCACGCAACGGCCGCACACCCCCGCCCCGCCGCACACGGCGTCGACGTGCGCGTGCGCCCCCAGCGCCGTTTCGAGCAGGTTATCGCCGTCGGCCGCCTCGACGACGACGCCGGAGGGGAGAAAGCGGACGGTTCGCGAAGAGGACACCGGTCAATCGAGCCCCCAGCCGCCGGCGGCGGCTCGCTACGCCGGACGCCTCGCGCGCAGCTTCGCGGCCTTCAACGTGTTGAGCATCAGCATCGTGATCGTCATCGGGCCGACGCCGCCGGGGACCGGGGTGATCGCGGAGGCCTTCTCCTTGACGGCGTCGAAGTCCACGTCGCCGCAGAGGATCGCCTTGCCCTTGTCGGTCATGCCGATGCGGTTGACGCCGACATCGATGACGACGGCGCCGTCCTTGACCATGTCGGCCGTCACCGCCTTGGGCTTGCCCGCGGCGACCACGAGGACGTCGGCGCGGCGGGTGTGCGCGGCCATGTCGCGCGTCGCGGTGTGGCAGATCGTCACCGTGGCGTTGGCCCCCTTCGCCTTTTGCAGCAGGATGTTCGCGATCGGCTTGCCGACGATGTTGGACCTGCCGACGACGACGACTTCGGCGCCGTCGAGCTTCGTGCCGGAACGGACGAGTAGCTGCTGGATGCCGGCCGGGGTGCAAGGGAGGAAGTCGGGGCTGCCGCTCACCAGCTTGCCGACGTTGACGGGATGGAACGCATCCACGTCCTTGTCGGGCCGGATCGCGTAGAGGATCTTCTCCTCGTTGACGTGCTTGGGGAGCGGCAACTGCACGAGGATCCCGTGGATCGACGGGTCCTCGTTGTACTTCGCCAGGAGGCCCAGCAGGGCCTGCTCGGACAGATCGGCCGGCTGGTTGTCCTGGATCGAATGGAATCCCAGCTCCTTGGCGGTCTTGTTCTTGGCCGTGACGTAGCTGACCGACGCCGGGTTTTCCCCGACGAGGATCGTGACGAGGCCCGGGGTGATTCCGTGCTTCGCCTTCAGCTCCGCCGTCTCCGCGGCGATCTCCTTGCGGATCTCCTCGGCGATGACCTTCCCGTCGATGATGCGCGCCGCCATCAGAAGAGCCCCCTGACCCTGCCGGTCTCGACGTCGACGTCCACCTTCATGAATGCCGGCGAGGCGCTCGTACCGGGCATCAGGCTGATCGCGCCGGCCACCGGTACGACGAACCCGGCGCCCTCGTAGGTGAGGATGTCGCGGACGGGAAGCGTCCACCCCTTCGGGGCGCCTTTGACGGTCGGGTCGTGGCTGAGGCTGAGGTGCGTCTTGACCATGCAGGTCCCGAGCGTCTTGGTCTTGGGATCGGCCTCGAGCCTCTTGAGCTTCGCCTCGGCGTCGGCGGTGTAGCTCACGCCTGCGCCGCCGTAGACCTCGCGGACGATCGTCTCGATGCGCTTGGACAGCGGCATGTCGAGCTCGTACAGGAGCTTGAACGCGGACTTGTCGTTGCAGGCATCGACGACGGCGTCGGCGAATTCGAGCGCCCCGTCGCCGCCCTTGAGCCAGTGTTCGCTGACGGCGACGCGCGCGCCGGCCGCTTCCGCCAGCTTCTTGACGGCGGCGATCTCGGCCTTCGTGTCGGTGTGGAACGAGTTGATGCACACGACCGGGTTGATGCCGGCCTTCCGCACGGTCTGGATGTGGTGCACCAGGTTGACGGCGCCCTTCTCGACCCAGTCGACGTGCTCGCGGGCGTACTCCGGATCCATCGGCTTGCCGGGCGGGACGGGCGGTCCGCCGCCGTGGGCCTTGAGCGCCCTGATCGTCGCAACGACGACGGCGCAGTGCGGCTTGAGATCGCCGAAGCGGCACTTGAGGTTCCAGAACTTCTCGAAGCCGATGTCCGCCCCGAAGCCGCTCTCGGTGACGTGGTAGTCGCCGAGCTTGAGCGCGATGCGGTCGGAGATGATCGACGACTGGCCGATCGCGATGTTGGCGAACGGGCCGGCGTGGATGAAGCACGGCTGGCCCTCGATGGTCTGCATCAGGTTGGGGTTGAGCGCCTCGACCATCCAGGCGGTCATGGCGCCGGCGCAGCCGAGGTCCTCGGTGGTGACGGGGTCGCCCTTCTTGTTGCGGGCGACGATGATGCGGCCCATCCGCTGCCGCATGTCCTTCAGGTCCTTCGCGATCGCCAGGATCGCCATCACCTCGGACGACACGGCGATCTGGAACCACGACCTCATCATGAAGCCGTCCATGTCGCCGCCGAGGCCGATGGTGACGTTCCGGAGCGCCTGCGCGCAGAAGTCCATGACCCAGCCCATCTCCATGGCCCTCGGGTCGATGTCGAGCCGTTTGAGGCCGCGCGAGGCGAGGAACTTGTCGGAGAGGTTGAACTCGTGCTGCAGGCGCGCCGTGACCGCCACCATCGCCAGGTTGTGCGCGTTCATGATGGCGTTGATGTCGCCCGTGAGGCCGAGGCTGAACTGGGTCAGCGGGATGACCTGGGCGAGGCCGCCGCCCGCGGCGCTGCCCTTGACGTTCATCGTCGGACCGCCCGAGGGCTGCCGCAGCGCCCCGACCACGCGCTTGCCGCGCTTGCCGAGACCCTGCATCAGCCCGACCGAGGAAGTGCTCTTCCCCTCGCCCAGCGGCGTCGGCGTGATCGCCGTCACGTCGATGTACTTCGCATCGGGCTTCTTGCCGAGGCGCGACAGCACGCGGGCGTAGTCGACCTTCGCGATGTAGTGGCCCTGCGGCAGCAGCTCGTCGCGTTCGAGCCCCAGCTCCTCGCCAAGCTGGTGGCACGTCTTCATGCGCTTCTCCGAGTCCTCTGCGATTTCCCAGTCCGGATGCTTCGTCGGATCGAGTGCCATGGCGTCCTTCCTGTTCCTTCCGGTCCGTCCCGATACGTCGGACCTGCGTGGATTGACCCCCCGACTCGTACGCCGGACACGGTTACTACCGGTCCGGCGCCGATGTCAAGGTCTTGTACTGCCAATTCCCCCCAATCTCGCGTATCCTCCGTGCCCGTGCCGTCGCCATGCTTGTCCAGATGGTGCGAAGGACGGGCGAGACGGGCACGGGCACGGGCACGGCGGGAGGTCGATGCGATGAGGACAACGGTGGTTCTGGCGGCTCTGGCGCTGTCGGGGATGTCCGGTGCGGCGAACGCGGCGCCGGTGACGCCGTCGCAGGCCGAGGCGCTCGCCGGCGCGTTCCGGGCGAGGTACGGCGGCGGCGTGCTGGTGCGTTTTCGGGCCGACCGCGCGGGGGCGTCGTTCCTCGGGAGGTTCCTGAGCGAGCCGCTGGGCGGCGATCCGGTGGCGGCGGCGTGGCGCTTCATCGAGCGCGAGTCGGCGATCCTGGGCGTGGCCGATCCTCGCGGGTCGCTCCGGGTCGAGCGGACCGTGCCGTTGGGGCGCTGGACGGCGGTCCGGTTCCGCCAGACGGCGGGAGGCCTTCCGGTGATCGGACGGGGTCTCGTCGTGGTGGCCGGCGGCGACGGCCGCGTCTGCCAGGCGGCGGGAGGGCTCGCGGGCGTCGGCGCGATCGCCGGCGGCTTCGCGCTGTCCGCGTCCGAGGCGGCCGCGGCGTTGCGCGCGGCGGCGCCGGGCGCCGTCGTGGAGTCGGTGGAGCCGGCGGTGTTCGCGCACGGCGCCGGCGCCAGGTTCGTCCACGTCGCGGTCGTGGAGACCGGAGGGCCGCTGGACCGGTTCGAGGTCGTCCAGGACGCATCGACCGGCCGCCCGCTGTTCGCGCGCCGGCTCTTCGTGTCCGCCCGCGGCCACATCTACGACCCCAACCCGGAGGTGGCGCCGGCCCACGTCGAGGTCGATCTTCCGCGCCTGACGTCGACGACGGCGCTGGACGGCGAACTCGCGACGGCGTGGGCGTGCTCCGATTCCAGGTGCAGGACGCTGGTGCGCAGGGCGCTGCCGGACGTGGACGGCGACTACCTGTACCCGCCGCTGGAGGGTGCGACCGACGACGCGTTCGCCGAGGTGAACGCCTACTTCCACATCGACCGGGTGAACCGCTTCTTCGAGGAGACGCTCGGGTTCACCTGGCTCTGCGGGACGTCCCGCGCCATGCGGGTGGCCGTGAACATGCCCGTGGCGAACGCCTTCTACGGCGACATCAACCGCGACCGCTGCGGCGACGTCGTGCTCGGCCAGGGCTCCGTGGTCGACTTCGCGTACGACGCCGACGTCATCTACCACGAGTTCGGGCACGGCGTGATTGACGACGTCGCCGGGCTGATCGGCTGGACCGCCGACGAACTCGGCCCCGACTTCTCGTCCGGAGGCCTCAACGAGGGAACCGCCGACTACTTCTCGGTGACGATCACCGGCGACCCGACGCTCGGGGAGTACGCCGCGCGCGAGGGGACGATCGGCGGCGAGATGGCGATCCGCAGCGCCGACAACACGGCGACGTGCCCGCAGGGCCTCAGCGGCCAGAGCCACATGGACGGCAGGATCTGGTCGGGCACGACCTGGGAGATCCGGACCGCCATCGGCGCCCCCAAGACCGACAGGCTCGTCTTCGACGCACTCGCCTCGCTCTCGGACGTCGCCGACTTCGACGAGGCCGGACGCGCGCTGATCTCCCAGGCATCGCGGCTCGTCGGGGACGGGATCCTGACGGCCGCCGACGCCGCCCATGTCGAGCGGATCGCCGTGGAGCGCGGTCTCGTGGGATGCGAACGGATCATCGACCTCGGCCTCGGCAACGCCGCCGCCTTCAGCATGGGGCTCGACGAGCTGGGCGGCATGCTGAGCCGGATGTACGCGGGCGTGCAGTTCAAGATCGAGGCGCCTGCGGACGCCACGCGGGTCCAGCTCACGACCTCCCCGTTCACCGTGATGCCGAGCGGCGCCTACGAGGTGTACATGCGGAAGAACCAGCCGATCCACTTCACGGTGAGCGGCTGGTCGATAACCCTGGACGGATACGATCACCGATACACCGGCAGCCCGGCGGCTCCAACCCCGTGGAGAATCCTCCTGGCGCCGTGGACCGACCCGCCGCTCGAACCCGGCACCACCTACCACTTCACCTTCATGCACACCAACCCGAACGCCGTGTACATGAGCCTCGAAGGGATCGTGATCCGGTCGCCCCCGCCGGAGGACGGCGGCGACGGCGGCGAGGACGCGAGCGACGAGGCCGGCGGCGAGGACGCCGAGGCGTCCGGGGACGACGACGCCGGGGCCGATCCGGACGCCGACGAGGCCGACGAGGCCGAGGCGTCCGGGGACGACGACGCCGGGGCCGATGCCCCGGAGGACGACGTCGCGGCCGACGGTCAGGGTCTATCGGCTTCCGGCTCCGGCTGCGGCTGCCGGACGTCCGGCCGCTCGTCGGGCCGCGGCGCGTTCCCGGCGATCCTGTTGCTGCTTGCCGTGCTGCGCAGGCGCCGCTCGGTGCGGCCCCCCGGAATTTCGTAGTCACCCAGGTTCGTGGTCGTGGTCGGCGCTCCGCCGGGTGATCCCCGGCGGGCACGAGGCTATCGCGGCCGCCGGCGAGCCCCGGCCGGCTGGGAGCCGCCGCTGCCCGCGGATTCTCCAGCCGCCCGCAATCTCAACATGAACGGCGTCTTGGGCCGGTCGCAGCCCTCGCAGCCGACGACGATCAGGTAGGCGCCGGGCCCGAGCGGCTCGGGCGGCGAGGCTTTCGCTTCCCGTCCGCTGCTCGGCGATCTCCCGGCGGCGACGGGGACGCCGTCGGCGCCGCGGATCTCCACGGAGAGCGCCGCGACCTGCGACGACGCGACCGCCTCGACCCGCCGGGGCTCCTCCACGTCGAAGGCGAAGCGGGCGCGGGGCGCCGTGCGCGAGAGCGTCCCGACCTCCCTGTCGCCGATCGAGATCCGCGAGGACGCGACGCCGGCCAGCGTCACCGTCGCCTCGATCGGCTCGCCCGCCGCGATCGGTCGCACCAACCGGACCGTGTTGTTCCCGGCGGCAAGGTCCGCCTCGACGTCTGCGACTCCGCCCGCCCCGACCCTCGTCTCCGCGACGACGCGGCCGTCCGGCCCGACGACGCTCAGCCCGGTCAACACATCATCGCACTCGACGTGCACGACGTGCGGCCCCGGCGTTTCCACGGGCGCCAAGGCCGTGGCCGACTTCGTGCCGGCCGGCATGGTCAGTCTCGCCGGGCTACCGGGCGCGAGCACCGGGGGCTCGCGCGACCACACTCGAACCGTCCTCTCCACCGGATGGGAGGCGCAGTCCAGGACGAGATTCAGCCGATCCGGCGGCACGGCCGCCATGAACTGGACCAGCGCTGCTTCGTCGTCGGCGCCGCCCAGCGGTTTTCCGTCCAGCGTCACGAGCTTCGCGGCGCACATCACGAAGGGCCGGTCGCCGACGATCGAGACCTCGAGCATCCCACCGGCCACCTGTCCGGTCGGGAGTTCCGCCGTCACGCGCGGCCCCGCCGCGCCGGTCGCAGCCGGCAGGGACACGACGACCCAGCCGTCCTCCTCGCGGGACGTCACGCCGCCGGCGGGCGACGGCTCGAAGGCGGCGGCGATCGACTCCCTGACGCGCTCGGCCGCCTGCCGCGCCTCTCGTTGGCTGAGGTAGATGGCAAGGCCCGAGCCGCCGCTCAGCAGCAGCACGGACAGGACGGATGCCAGCGCGGCGTGCTTCCCGTGGCGCTGGGGCACGACGGGCGGGGGCGGGAACTGCGGCGGCGGCTGCGGCTGCGGCGGCTGCGGCGGCTGCGGCGGGAGCACGGGCGCCGGCATGTACCTCGTCGCGAGCAGCGTGGCGTCGCAGTACGGGCACTTGCCGGAGCCTCCGTCCGGCACGCGATCGACGGGAGCATGGCAGTTGGGGCACCTGGCTACGACCGGCACGTCGTTCCTCGCGTTCCTCCAAACGGCTCCAAACGGCTCCCGGACATCATGTCACTCGAAATCGTCCAGCCGTTCGGTGCCCCGCGAACCATGGACGGTGGCGGCGCCCGCGTCACGCCCGGCCTGCACCGGCGGCCGGGGCGGCTGCGTCGCGGCGGTCTGTTCTCCCGGCGTCGTCCCGGCGCCCGGAGGCGTCGTGCCAGCGCCCCGGCGGCCGGTCCTTCGCAGCGGCTCGAACGCGGGCGTCACCTCCGTGTCCCGGTCGGGGGTAACCGCCGCCTTGTACGGCTCGTACCCCGGCACGCGGATCTCGAGTTCGATCGGAGTCGCGCCCGGCGCCGCCTTGAACGGCACATCCGGCATCACCACGCCGCCGAACAGGACGACCGCGCCCGCGGGGAGATCCTTGACGGCGATCGTGACCGGCCCGGGCAGCGGCGCAACGGCCGGGTCGCCCGCCGGTTGTGCGATCGGCCCCACCTCGGCCGTCGCGGTCTCGACCGCGTCGCTCGGCAAAGGCGCGTCCGGCGACGCGGCCTCGACCACCGGCGGCGGGAGCACGCCGGCCGCGTCCTGCACCGCCGCCGCCGGAGCCGCGGCGCCCCGCGGTTCCGACTCCTTCCACGGCGCAAGGACCAGGAGCGCCGCGGCCGCCGCCGCGATCGCGACACCGGCAACCGCCGCGGCGATCGCGACCTTCGGCCGACCCCTCGGGAGATCGATGGGCGCGTCGTCACCGGCCGCGGCGGGCGTGGCCGTCTTCCGCGGGTCCGACCCGCCGGTTCCGCCGGCGGGCGCCCGGAGCGCGTCGGAGTCCTTGAGCGCGACGCCGGCGCGTGCGCGGGCCTCCGCATCGAGCAGCGGCAGCAGGTCGCGGATCATGTCCTCGGCGCTCTGGTACCGCACGTCGCGATCGCGCTCCATCGCCTTCAGGATCACCGCCTCGAGCCGTTCCGGGATGCTCGGGTCGATCTGCCGCGGCCGGACGAGGGGTGTGGTGAGCACGTTGAACATGATCTGGGCGACGTTCTGGCCCTCGAAGGGCACCCGGCCGGTCACCGCCTCGTACAGCACGACGCCCATCGCGTAGATATCGATGCGGTGGTCGACGTCCGTCACTCCGCGGGCCTGTTCGGGCGCCATGTAGTACGGGGTGCCGAGGAGCGCGCCGGTGGCGGTCATGCGTCCTTGCGGCTCCGCCGGGTCGCGCATGCGCGCGATGCCGAAGTCGAGGACCTTCACCGCCGTTGCGAGGCCGGGTTGCTGCGTGAGGAAGAGGTTGTCGGGCTTGATGTCGCGGTGGACGATCCCCTGCTTGTGGGCGAAGGCGAGGGCGCCGAGCGCCTGGACGGCGACCTCGGCGGCGGCGGCGGGGGCCAGCCTCTTGCCGCCTTCGAGCCGTTCGGCCAGGCTTGCGCCGTCGAGGTACTCCATCACGATGTACGTGGCGCCGCCCTGGGTCGTGCCGACGTCGTAGATGTCGATGATCCCCTTGTGGCCGATCGCGGCGGCGGCCTGCGCCTCCTGGATGAACCGCCGCACGATGTCCTGGTTCCGGGCGATCTCCGGGTGAAGGAACTTCACGGCGCAGCGGCGGCGGATCAGGATGTGCTCGGCCTCGTAGACCGCGCCCATCCCGCCCTCGCCGAGCAACCGGATCAGCTTGTACTTGTTGTCTACGACCTGGCCGACCCAGCTCATGCGAATCCCCGCCGGAAACTCGATGCCGTACGCTACGCCCGCCCCACGGAAGGGTCAAGCGCGGCGAGTAACCGGGGTGCATCCAAGTCGATGTCGGGAGGTGGTGGAGGCGAGCCGCACACGGATTTCCGCGCAGCCGCGCCTTTTTCGTCCTGTAGGGGAGGGCGAGGCGGCGCGAAGCGCCGCCGAGTCCTCCCGCACGTTCACCACGCGCTCGCGGGAGGACTCGCGGACGGCTACGCCGCCCGCTCGCCCTCCCCTACGCCCGGAGAAGGGCGGCCGCGCAAACAGCGGGTCATGTGGGGCACACACGAATTGTGGCGGCTCGCCTCCCCCACCTCCCGACATCGATGCACCCCGGTTTTGCGTCGGTCTTGATTTCCCACCGCGGTCTGCGGATACTCCGGCGCTGGATACTCGTGAGGGTCTGGGTTGGCTGGACCTTCCAATCGCGCCTGGATGGCGCAGTGGAGGACACGACGATGGAGATCGAGCACGGAACCGTCCGCGTGTTGTTCGACGACTTCTTGAAGCCCCCGGAGCAGGCGGGGAAGCTCTCGCCCGCCGAGGTGGCGCGGATCCCGAAGACACCGCGCGGCATCGGCTTGGTGTGCTACCAGGCGGCGGACGTGATCGAGAAGGGCGGCGCCAAGTTCACGCCGCCCCGAGACGTGACGCCTCAGTCGCTCCGCGATGCCGGCCGGCGGGCCGAGGAGATCGACACGGTCATCGTGGACCTCGAGGTGGTCCTGGGCATCCTCAAGCAGGGCAACCTGCTCTTCGACGCTGGGGCATGGGAGCAGATCCGCAAGGTAAACGATCAGGTGAAGGTCCAGATGAAGCACGATCCCGAGATCGCCTCCATGTTCAAGCCCGTCCTGGACTTCTTCGCCAAGGGCCCACGCCAGCCCAAGGAAGGGTAGCCCCTCGGCCGGTCGCGGGTCCCCCGAACGCCCGGACGGGGCGAGGCGAACGCGGCCGCGAGCCTGTTGAAGGCATTCCCCCGCGCACGATGGGCCCGGTGCGGGCGTTCATATCGCCCACCACCGCCTTCGGAACGCTCGACGGAGCGTAGACAAGGCGATTCGGCGCCTTCCGATCGCGCCGGCAGGTCGCAGGCTATCGCCCCACCACCGCCTTGGAAACGCTCGACGGGGCGAGGCGAACGCGGCCGCGAGCCTGTTGAAGGCATTCCTCCGCGCACGATCGGCCCGGTGCGGGCGTTCATATCGCCCGCCGCCCGCCTTGGGAACGCCCGACGGGGCGTAGGCAAGGCGATTCGGCGCCTTCCGATCGCGCCGGCAGGGCCTGGCTATCGCCCCACCACCGCCTTGGGAACGCCCGACGGGGCGTAGGCAAGGCGCTTCGGCGCCTTCCGATCGCGCCGGCATGGCTTGGCTATCGCTCCACCACCGCCTTCGGAACGCCCGACGGGGCGTAGGCAAGGCGCTTCGGCGCCTTCCGATCGCGCCGGCGGGCCTGGCTATCGCGCGGGTCGAGCCTTCCGTGGCCGCTGGATGCGGTCCACAAAGGCTGCGCGCGTCGTCCGGTTCGCGCAGGTGGTGCTCGCGTTCGTGCCGGCCCGGTTCCGGCTCGGCCGCGTAGTCGACCACGACCACGAAACGGGGCATGAACGGCTACGATCCGGAGAAGCGCGCCGCCGGACGCCCCGCGCCTCGACCGTGGATCGGCGGGACCGGGCCCGAAGGCGTTCGCCGCCCAGCGCAGGCGACAAGGACCAAAGAGCCAAAGGATCAAAGACCGAAAATCACGGTCCGCGACGAATGCAGCGGACATAGAAGCTGTCCGTCTTGTCGGCGTTGCGCACGAGGCCGTAGTTGAAGGCGACGTACCACGCGCGGGAGGAGGAGCCCGAGTAGGACGACGACGACCAGTAGACGGTGCAATAGCCCGTCACGAGGGGATCCCAGTAGCACCCGCCTGAACCCGGACCCGCACCGTCGCCGCAGCCGTCGCAGCCGGAAGTCCAGCATCCGGCGCCCAGACAGGCGTCGGTGACGCCGCACGAGCCGCCGGTCATCGTGCCGGGACAGCCGCGAATGAGCGACCGCAGCTCGCCGATCGTCGGCAGGCGCCAGTCATCGAACCCGAGATACTCCAAGCCGGCGCAGTAGGAGACCGCGGGGTCCCAAGCCATCAGATCGGCAGCGGGCGGATCCTGCCACATCAACCCGCTGCCCGGGTCGATCCAGCAGAAGCGCGACCACGAGGTCGGAACGCTTGCCGAGTCGCAGATCCGGCACGTGTCGGTCGGATCCCGCTCGCCCTCCGCCCGGCAGGTCCCGTCGATCAGGCAGAATCCCGGCGCAAGTGGGTGCGTGCAGGTCCCCGCCCCGTCGCAGACGCCATCCAGTGTGCAGGCCAGCGCGTCCGCGGGGCATCCCGTCCCGATCGGTGCGTCGCTCCACGCGGTCGCGCTCGTCTCCGGCGCGCACCACCGGCACGCGTTTCCCGGATCGAGGTCGCCATCCTCATTGCAGGTCCCGTCGATCAGGCAGACCCCCTGCCCCGCCGCCGGCACGCACGGCTCCCAGGTGCACCCGGCCCCGCACGTCTGCTCGCCGGCGGCTACGCCGCACGCCATGCAGGGCTGCGTACGCCCTGGAGCGCAGTCGAAGTCCTCGTCCGTCTCGCCGTTGCAGTCGTCATCGGTGTTGTTGCAGGTCTCGGTCGCCCCGGGGTGGATCTCGCGGTTTCCGTCGTTGCAGTCCACCGGCACGCCGGGACGGCACTCGGTGGAGGCGGCGCCGTCGCCGTCCCCGTCATCGGGATCCGGCGGGCACCAGTACCGTTCCCAGACGCCGCCGGCGCCGCAGACCTCCGTGCCGGCGGTCGCATCGCAGACGCCGCACACACCCGGGCGCCGCTCCCCCGGCTCGCACGGCGCCTCCGGCGGCTCCGGCGGCTCTTCGTCGAACAGCCCCATCAGGCTGCAGCCGCCCAACGCAACGGCCGCCGCGACCGCCGACCACGCCCGGCGCCGTCGCCACCGGCCGCACGCTCCGCAACCTCCGCGATCCAACACCATCATCTCACCCTCAATCCGAAATCCGAAATCCGAAATCCGAAATCGCTAGAACCGGCCGATCAGGAACACCGCGGCGCCGCCGTCCGCGGCGCCGATGGACCCGGCCACGTCAACCCGGGGCGTGGAAGCGGCCGGCCTTGCCTCCTCGTCGCCGCCCCAGGCGGTGGTGAAGGCGAGCACCGTCGCCGCGATGGCGGACGCGACGGCGATGCCGAGGGACACGTCGGTCGCGATGACGAGGCGCTTGCCCTCGTCCTGCATCTCGACCGTGCGGCCCTGGTCGTTGGCGTAGTCGTCGTCCTTCACCAGCACGACGGCGCCGAGCGCCGCGGTCGCCACGGCCGCGGCGCCCGTGAGCCCCACCATCGACCAGAACCACGCCGGATGCGTCCCCCCGGGCTCCGCCAGCGTCACCGTGACGATCCGCTCGTCCCCCGTCGCCACGGAGATCGTCTGCACGTGGTCCGCATACCCCGGCGCGGCAACGCGGATCTCGTGCTCCCCCTCGGCCATCTCGCCGCGGTAGGGCGCCGCGCCCATCAAGGCGCCGTCCACCCATACCTCGGCGCCCGGAACGTTCGCCTCGACGCGCAGGCCGCCGACCCGCGCGATCTCCGTCAGGGTCAGATCGATCGTGACGCGATCGCCCGACGCGACGGGGACCACGCGCTGCGCCGTCGCGTAGCCCTCGGCCCGCGCCTCGAACGCGTGCCGGCCGGGGCCCACCTGCACGGGCTCGACCAGGGGCGCCGTGCCGACGCTCTCGCCGTCCACGAGGATCTCGGCCCCCGGGACGTTCACGTTGACGGCGATCTCGGCGACGAGCGACCTGAGCCGCTGCAATCGCTCCGCCACGCGCTGGAGTTCCTCCGGTCTCGCCGCGTCACGATACTCATGCAGGAACCGCACGTAGGCGCCGATCGCGTGGCGGTACGCGCGGACGGCCTCGAGGCAGTTGGCGAGGTTGAACAGCGCCGCGCGCGTGGGGTGCAGCTCCAGCGACCGCTCGAACTCCAGGATCGCGCCGTCCCAGTCCTCGACGTCCATCAGCCCGTTGCCGCGCTCGAAGTGCAGCCTCGCCTGCCCGCGTCGCGCCTCCTCGTCGGGCTGCGGCGAGGCCGCCGTCGCGCCCTGGTCTTGCGCCGCCGCATTCGCGGTCGTCGCCACCAGCACGAGAACCACCGTCAGACGCATCCTGGCAATCATGTCGGTCCAACTCCCTCATCCGCTCGGCCCCCCACGAATCCTGGACGACGCCGGCGCGCGGGTTGCCTGCGGGCCCGCGAAGCCACCGCCTACCTGGGACGGACTTCCTCGGGCAAGCGTTCGACGACGAACGTCACGACTGCCTCGGCCAAATGGATGGCCGCGTGCGTTTCATCGATCGGCGGGTCCGCCCGGCGGCCCGGGTAGCGGAAGTCCGCGGCGTACGTGGTCAGCGTACGCGCCGCCGCTCGCAGCTCCTCGAACTCCGGCGCGCCCGCGGCGCAGAGGTTGAGCAGGTAGTCCAGGTCGTGGGACCGGCGGAACGACGTCTGACGCCAGACCAGGAATGCCTTGAGCGCCTTCTCCGCCGCTTGCCGGCACAGGAAGCACGCGATCCCCGTGTGCCGCGGCGTGGACGCGGTCAGCACTTGGGCGGCGTCGAAAGTGCCTTGGAAAGCCACTCGATGACCTCGTCCCGAAGTTCAGGCGGCATAGAGCAGCTTGCCCTCGCGAACGACCGTCGCCGGGAGCGAGGCAATGACCGAGAGGCGCCGGTCGAATTCCCCCTGCGTCCACAGCAGGACGTCTACCGGCACACCCAGGCCCCACAGCAGGTTGCGGGCGTCGGCCGTCAACTGGCGTGGCGTTTCCCCGGAGCCCGGCAGGACGACGAGGATGTCGTAGTCGCTCTCCTCCGTCACGTCGTCCCTTGCCCTGGATCCGAAAAGGTAGACGCGCTCGGGGCGGAGGGGGCCCACGAGCCGGCGAACGATCTCGGCCAGGACCGGGTCATCGATCGGGATCGGCGCCGGGGTCTCCATCACGGCCACAGTCTAGCACGAGGTCGTCCAATCTTCCCGAACGAAACCCGACCGCATCAACCACCCCCATCGCCGCACGCACCGGCCGCGGAGCCGGAGAAGCGTGCCGCCGGACGCCCCGCGCCTCGACCGTGAATCGGCGGGACCGGGCCCGAAGGCGATCGCCGCCCAGCGCAGGTGACAAGGACCAAAGAGCCAAAGCACCAAAGACCGAAAATCACGGTCCGCGACGAATGCAGCGGACATAGGTGCCGTACACCTTGTCGCCGGCGTGCACGTTGCCGAGGTTGAAGGCCACAAACCAGGCATAGGAGGACGAACCGGAAACCGACGACGACGACCAGTAGAAGTGGCAAACGCCCGTCACGAGGGGATCCCAGTAGCACCCGCGTGAACCCGGACCCCCACCGAGGCCGCACCCGTCGCAGCCGAAAGTCCGGCATCCGCCGTTCAGACAGCGGTCGGTGACGCCGCACAAGCCGCCGGTCATCGTATCGGGACAGCCGCGAATGAACGACCGCAGCTCGCCGATCGTCGGCAGACGCCAGTCATCGAACCCGCCGAGAACCAGGTTGTCGCAGTATTGGACCGCGCGGTCCCAAGCCATCTCCTCGGCAGCGGGCGGCTCCTGCCACATCAACCCGCTGGACGGGTCGGACCAGACGTCCCCGGCGTCGTCCGCTGCGGCGTCGCACCCCCACCATGTCGTCGCCACGGCGGCGAACGCCGCGGCCAAGCCGAGACCCCAACGTTGTTTCGTTGCATGCATTCGTCCTACCTCCTTCGGGGGCCCGGCAACCGACCCGCCGGCTCCCGAACGGCTGCGTAGCACGCGATCCGTGGTCGCGCCAGGAAGCGCCGAAACGATGGTCAAGGGCGGGTGCATCCCCCCAGTTGGGGGGATGCACCCGCCCGCCCTGCCCGAAACCCTTTGACCGGCGGCGCGACCCGCGCTAGCGTCCGACGCTCGGGGCGCCGGGACGGCGCCGGGGCGCCGTGGGAAAGGACCCGTCATGAGGAAGTACGACACCGCATCGATCCGCAACGTCGGGCTGGTCGGCCACCAGGGCGCCGGCAAGACGTCGGTCGGGGAAATGCTGCTTTTCGCCGCCAAGGCGATCGGGCGGCTGGGTACGGTGGCCGACGGCACGACGACGTTCGACCACGAGCCGGAGGAGATCAAGCGGGGATCGAGCATCTCGACGGGGATCGCGAGCTGCGAATGGCGCAAGCGGCGCGTGACGATCCTCGATACGCCGGGGGACGCCAACTTCTTCCTCGACACGCACAACTGCATGACCGTCATGGACGCCGCGATCCTCGTCGTGTCGGCGGTGGACGGCGTCCAGGTGCAGGCCGACAAGGCGTGGTCGATCGCCGAGGACCTCGCCCTGCCGCGCGTCGTGTTCGTCAACAAGATGGATCGGGAGCGCGCCGATTTCGACGCCGCGGTCGCGGACCTGCGCAAGAGCCTCTCCGACAGGATCGTGCCGGTGCAGATCCCGATCGGTCGCGAGGATCGCTTCGAGGGCGTCGTCGATCTGCTGGGCGGCAAGGCCTACCGTTTCGCCAGGGACGGCAGCGCCGCCTTCCAGGAGGTCGCCGTCCCCGGGGATCTGGCCGACCAGGCGGCCAAGGCGCGCGAGAAGCTGATCGACGGCATCGCCGCCAGCGATGACGCCCTGACGGAGAAATACCTCGACCAGGGAACCCTCTCGGAGGAGGAGGCGCTGACCGGACTCCGCAAGGCGATTCTGTCCGGCTCGCTGGTGCCCGTCCTCTGCGGCTCCGCGACGCCGGCCATCGGCGCCCAGCCGCTGCTGGACCTCATCGTATCGAGCTGCCCCTCGCCCGCGGATCGCAGGCCGATCGCCGTCAAGCGTCCCGGCAAGGACGAGGAGATCGTCCGGGCGGCCGATGCGGCCGCTCCGTTCTGCGGCCAGGTCTTCAAGACGGTGGTCGATCAGTTCACCGGCCGCATGACGCTGCTGCGCGTCTGGTCGGGCGCGCTGCGGACCGAGACCGGCTTCTACAACGTCACCCGGGACACCCGCGAGCGGTTCAACGCGATCCTCAGGCCGCAGGGGAAGAAGCAGGAGTCGGGGACGGAGGCCGGGGCCGGCGAGATCGTCGCCGTCGCCAAGCTCAGGGCGACGATGACGGGCGACTCGCTGGCCGAGGAGAAGGACCAGGTGGTCTTCCCGCCGCTGCCGGCCGTCGTGCCGGTGATCGGGTTCGCCCTGAGGCCCCGCACCAAGGCGGACGACGACAAGATCGGCCAGGCCCTGGCCCGCATCGTCGAGGAGGATTCGACGCTCCAGGTCACGCACGACACGGAGGCCAAGGAGGTGATCCTGTCCGGGATGGGGCAGGCCCACATCGAGGTCGCGGTCGAGAAGCTGAAGCGGAAGTTCGGCGTCGAGGTCGACCTGATGCCGCCGAAGATCCCGTACCGGGAGACGATCAAGGGCCGGGTGGACAACGTCGAGGGGAAGCACAAGAAACAGACGGGAGGCCGCGGGCAGTTCGCCGTCTGCTACGTCAACATGGAGCCGTTGCCGCGCGGCGGCGGGTTCGAGTTCGTGGACGCCATCGTCGGCGGCGCGATCCCGCGGCAATGGATACCGTCCGTCGAGAAGGGGATCGTCGCCGCGATGAAGCGGGGGATCCGGGCCGGACACCTGGTCGTCGATCTCAGGGTCACGCTGTTCGACGGCAAGTACCACGACGTCGATTCGTCCGACATGTCGTTCCAGATGGCCGGA
Source organism: uncultured delta proteobacterium (assembly GCA_947085355.1). GTDB lineage: Bacteria > Myxococcota_A > Polyangia > DRWM01 > JAAZOP01 > CAMTWF01. Next base: position 32,510 of record CAMTWF010000096.1, on the reverse strand, counting down.
TCCAAGGCGTTCAAGGCCGCGGCCAGGCAGGCCAGGCCGACCATTCTCGAACCGATCATGGTGGTCGAGATCATGTGCCCCGACGAGTGCATGGGCGACGTGATGGGCGACATCAACCAGCGGCGCGGGCGCGTCCTGGGCATGGACACGAAGGGGAAGAACCAGGTGATCAGGGCCAACGTGCCGATGTCCGAGATGCTGAGGTACGCTCCCGACCTGCGGTCGATAACCGGAGGGCGCGGGACGTTCACGATGTTGTTCTCGCACTACGACGAGCTGCCGTCGCAGCTCCAGGACAAGGTGATCGCCGAGAGCGGCCGCAAGGTCGAGGAAGAGGAGGAATAGATGGCCAACCATCCGCAGGCGGAGAAGAGGGCGCGACAGAGCGAGCGCCGCAGGTCGAGGAACAAGGCGGTCAAGACCGGGGTGCGGACCGCGGTGAAAAAGCTCCGCGCCGCCGTCGCGGCCGGACCGGGCGCCGATGTCGACAAGCTCCTCGAGGCGGCCGTCAGCAGCCTGGACCGCGCGCGGTCCAAGGGCGTGATGACCCGCAACACCACTTCGCGCCTCATCTCGCGGCTCACCCGCGCGGCGAAGAAGAGGGCCTAGCGGCCCGTCGACCGCGCGGCGCCCCGGCGCCGCCCGCCGGCATCTGCCTGGGGCCCCGGGCGGGCCACCTCCAGGACGAGCTGCTCCAGGACGAGCGTGTCTTCCCGGGCGGACGACTTGAGCGCCAGGTCGGCGCGCTGGACGGCTTCGACCGCGCCGACCAGGGCGCGCATCGTGAACCGCGACGCCTGCTGCTGGACCTTGCGGCGGACGAACGGCTGGAGCGCCGCCACGCGCGGATGCTCCGGGTCGGACTTCGCGTAGATCAGCAGGCGGATCTGGCGGGCAAGCAGGCCGAGCACCTTCAGCGGCGCCTCGCCATGCTCCACAAGGCCGGCGACCAGCGCCATGGCCGCCCCGACGTCCCGCCCGGCGAAGGCGTCGACCAGCTCGAAGACCGAATGCCGGCGGGACGGCGCCACCAGATCGTTCACGTCCTGCGCCTCGACAGGCAGGCCGGGCCGAGCGGAAAGCGCCAGCTTCGACAGGGCGTCGTGGATCGCCCCCAGGTCGTCGCCGGCCAGATCCACCAGCGCGGCGGCGGCATCCGTCGAGACGTCGATCCCCAGCGCCCGGCCGTGCTCGCGGGCGAACCGCAACGCGCCGCCCGCGTTGACCTTCTCCGGACGCAGCACCGCCCCGACCTGCTCGATCCGCTTCGCCAGCTTCGTCCGCAGGTCGAACTCCGCCGCCACCAGCGCCAGCACCGTCGTGGGAGACGGGCGGTCCAGGTACGCGAGCAGCGATTCGACGTCCTCGTTGCGCTTCGCAAGCGCGGCGGCCTCGCGGACGATCATGAGGCGCCGGGGCGCCAGCATGGGCACCTCGCGGGCGGCCGCGCGCACCTTCTCGCCCGTCGTCTCCGTGCCGTACAGCGTCTCGCACGCGAGCCCGCCGGCGCCGCCGGCCCCGACGACCTCGCGAAGGGCGTCGAGCACGGCATCGATCACGAAAGGTCGAGCGTCGCACAGCAGGTATGCGGGTTTGACCTCGCCCTTGCGAATCGCGGAAGCCAGCGCGGCGTGCTGCAATGCACCCTCCGGAAACGGACGGCAGGCCGGATACCAGACGGACGCCGGACGGTCAACGGCGGACGCGGTTCGCGGTTCGGCCGTTTGACCGCGCCGGCGGATCGCTGCTATCGGCGCCGCCATGCCGCTGCTCCACGGTAGCCTGGCCGATCTGCACCCGCGCAGGTTCTTCCTCGAAACGTGGCGGGAGGTCCAGCGCGAGTGCGTCGCCGAGCAGGAGGCCGGGGACGAGCGACGGGACGCGCCGCGGCCCGGCCGCAAGCCGCGCCGCCGCTCGCCGGGGACCGTCGAGGTATCGCACCGGCCGTTGCTCGTCTTCACCGCCGCCGCCGTGTTCCTGACGCTCATGGAGTATTTCGGCGGCCGCGACACGTTCGACCGGCTCTTCCCCGAGCTGGTCGCGGACCGGCGCACGGTGGAGTTCCACCGTCTGGCGTTCTGGGCCGCGGCGCGCATGGCGGGATACGGGCTTCTGCCCGCCCTCCTGGTCGTGCTGATTCCCGGCGAACGGCTTGCGGACTACGGGCTTCGGCTTCGCGGCGCCCGCGAGCACCTGTGGATCTACGTCGTGCTGTTCCTCGCCGTGCTGCCGCTGATCGTGGCCGTCTCGTTCACGGCGGACTTCCAGACCTACTATCCGTTCCTGCGGCGCCTGCCGCGATCGGAGTGGACCTGGCGCGTGCTGCTGGCGTGGGAGGTCCTGTACGCGGGCCAGTTCGTGGCGCTGGAGTTCTTCTTCCGCGGGTTCCTGCTCCAATCGCTGCGGCGCCAGCTCGGCGTGTACGCCATCTTCGCGGCGGTCGTCCCCTACTGCATGATCCACTTCGGCAAGCCGTTCCTCGAAGTGAACGCGGCGATCGTGGCCGGCATCGTCCTCGGGACGCTCGCCCTGCGGACGAAATCGATCTGGTGCGGGTGCCTGGTGCACGTCTCGGTGGCCGTGACCATGGACCTCGCATCGCTGATCCAGCGGGGGGACTTGCCAACGACATGGTAAGAGGCTAGACAGTCCGCGGATTCGTTCAGCCTGGCTCCCGCGGGGGAAACCGGGGGGAACCGCATGATGGTGCGTCGATATCGAATCGGTTCGTGGCGGTTGGGATGGGTGGCGGCCGGCTTCCTGGCGCCAGCGGGGGCCGGTGCGGGCGGCGGCGGACCCGCGGCCGCGCTTCCATCAGGCGCGACGGCTCCCGTCGCGGCGCTGTCCATGTCGGTCGAGCCCGTCGGACCGGTGGAGCGGCCCGCGGCGGCGCCGCGCCTGCGCGTCTCGATTCGGAACGACGGTCCCTCCCCGGTCGCCGTCGCTCTCGACCAGCGGCTCGCCGACATCGAGTTCCGGGCGGGCCGGCGGCGCCTTTCGTGCCCGAGCCCCGATCCGATCGGGCTCGCCGAGGCCGGGGACGTCCGGGCGGCGGTGATTCCGCCCGGGGGGGCCGCGATACTGGAGCTCGACCCGTCCTACCACTGCTGGAAGAAGCTCGATCGGTTCGCCGGGGACGCCGCCCGGGCCGAGGCCGTCGTGCGCTACCGCGTGGTGCTGGTCGATCCGTCGCTGGGCGGGGTCGTCGGCGAGGGCGCCGGCTTGTCCGGGGCCGCGACCGTCGCGCTGGGTCCGGCGGGCCCGCGGTCCGGAGCGGCGGCGGACGGCGAGGGGACGGCGTTCGCCGTCGAGGGCGCCGACGCCGACGCGGCGCGCGGGTCGGACTTGTGGTTGGTGCTGACGGTCCGCAACGTGGCGGGCCGGGCCGTCAGGCTGGTGGACCACCCGACGCAGTTCCGCTTCCGGGTCGCCGGGCCGACCGGCGAGTGGGAGTGCGGGATGGGGCCGTGGCGCATCCGGCCGATCGCGGACCTGCTCGTGCGGCTCGGCGCCCGCGGCAGGTACGTGCGGCGCGTGGAGATGGGGCGGTACTGCCCGGCGGAGGCGTTCGCCGAGCCGGGGACGTACCGGGTGGAGCCGACGTACGATCCGTACCTCGCGGAGCGGGCTTCCCAGCCGGTCTGGGACGCGCCCGTGCGCGGGGAGCCGGTCGCGGTGCGGATACGGAGCGGGAGTGCGAGATGAACGGCGGGAAGATCCTGGTAGCCGACGACGAGGCCAACCACCGGCGGTTCCTGATGCTGGTGCTGGGCGGCGCCGGCCACGCGGTGGACGAGGCGGCCGACGGGGAGAGCGCGATCGAGAAGGCATCATCGGAGAGCTACGACCTGGTCCTGACCGACCTGCGCATGGGGCGGGTCGACGGACTGGAAGTGCTGCGACGCGTCCGCGAGACGTCGCCGTCGACCGAGGTGATCGTGATGACGGCGTACGGCACGGTGGAGAGCGCCGTGGCCGCCATGCGCCTCGGGGCCAACGACTACCTGCAGAAGCCGTTCAGCGACGGCGAGCTGCTCGTGAGGGTCGGCAGGGCGCTCGAACGGAAGCACCTGCTGGGGGAGGTGTCGTTCCTGTCGAAGGAGTTCCGCGACAAGTACAAGTGCGAGAACATCGTCGGCCGGTCGCGGGCCATCCACGACGTGCTCGACCGCATCGTGAAGATCGCGCCGACCGACGCCACGGTCCTCATCACGGGCGCCAGCGGCACGGGCAAGGAGCTGGTCGCCAAGGCGATCCACGCCAACTCGAAGCGCGCCTCGCGCCCGTTCGTCCCGATCAACTGCGCGGCCGTGGCCGAGACGCTGCTCGAGAGCGAGCTGTTCGGCCACGTGCGAGGGTCGTTCACCGGAGCCATCTCGACCCGCAAGGGCTTCTTCGAGGAGGCCGACGGCGGGACGTTCTTCTTCGACGAGATCGCCGAGACGTCCCTCTCGTTCCAGGCCAAGCTCCTGCGGACCCTCCAGGAAGGCGAAGTCCGCCGCGTCGGCGACAACAAGCCGATCAAGGTCAACGTCCGGATCATCGCGGCCACCAACCAGGACCTCGACATCGCCATCTCGGAGCACCGGTTCCGCCAGGCGCTGTACTACCGGCTCAACGTGGCCCGCTTCCACCTGCTTCCCCTGCGGGATCGCCGCGAGGACATCCCGCTCCTCGTCGCCCGCTTCATGGAGAACGCGCAGAAGCGCATGGGCCGCACCGCTCGACTCGGCCCGGGCGTCCTCGAATACCTCAAGACCCGCGACTACGTCGGCAACGTCAGGGAGTTGGAGAACATCATCGAGCAGGGCGTTGCGCTCGCCACCGACGGCGTCGTCCGACTCGAGGACACCCAGGTCCACAAGGAGACGAGCGTGCCGCCGCCAGGGCCCACCAAGAGCCTGGCCGACGCCGTCGCCGAGACCGAGCGGCGGGTGATCGTCGCCGCCATCGAGGGTTCGTCCAACCTCGTCCAGGCCGCCGAGATCCTGGGCGTCTCCAACACGACGCTCTGGCGCAAGATGAAGCGGCTCGGCCTGGGCCGGATCTCCGAACTGTAGCTTCGCGAGGCGCGAGAGCGCGTGAGCGGCTGCGGTTTCATGCATGAACGCGCCGTGTTTCAATGCTGGACTGCCGATGTTGCAGGGTGTCGGCGGAATCATGGGCCATTCAGCCCGAATTTCGGTGGCGCTGTTCTTGCTTGGCTTCTGGTCGAGCCGGTTCCACGTCGCCGCTCCGGATGTTTCGGCGGCGCGGGGGTGGGTGGGCTCGGGCGTGGATGCGCAGCCGATGTCCGTCGCCTCGTCCCAGAGGCCGATTCGTGTCCTGGTCGTCGACGACGAGCCGAACCATCGCAGATGCCTGGCCCTGGGCCTGCGGCTGGAGGGCTTCATCATCGCCGAGGCGGCGGACGCTTCCTGCGCCCTGGCGGAACTCGCCGCCGCGTCCTACGACGTGGCCGTGATCGACGTCATGATGCCGGGGGTCAACGGTCTGGAACTCGCTCGTCGGATGCGCGCCGACTTCCCGAACGTCCGGATCCTGCTCACGTCCGCCTACCACCTCACCGAGCACCAGATCGGCCTGACCAACATCGGGGTGGCCGGATTCGTGCCGAAACCGTACCGCCTCGACGATCTGTCGCAGCTCCTCCGCCGCATCGTGGGCAGCCGACCGCCGGCCGAGGACAGGCCCACGGCCTGATATCCGCGAGCCCCGCTATCCCTCCCTCTTGATCCCGTAGGCTCGGATCTTCTTGTGCAGGTTGGTCCGCTCGATGTCGAGCGCCTGGGCGGTGCGGGAGATGTTCCACTCGTAGTGGCCCAGCGCGTCCGTCAGGTACGCCTTCTCGGCCTGCTCCCGGAACGCGCGCAACGGCACGCCGGGCCGGAAGCCCGACGGCCCCGTCGTGATCGGGATCGAACCGCCGATCTCCTTCGGGACGTCCTCCGCCCGTATCGTCGACTCCGAGAGGATCACCATGCGTTCGACGACGTTCTTGAGTTCCCGCACGTTGCCGGGCCAGTGGTAGGCCATGAGGGCCCGGACCACTTCCGGCTCGGCCGCCTTCCGCTTGAACCCGTTCTCGTTGCAGAACCGATCGACGAAGGCGCGCACCAGATCGGGGATGTCCTCGACGTGGTCCCGCAGGGGAGGCGAGTGGATCGGCACGACGGCGAGGCGGAAGTAGAGATCCTCGCGGAACCTGCCCGACCGCACGTCTTCCTCCAGGACGCGGTTCGTGGCGGCGATGATGCGGACGTCGACGCTGAGCGACGACTCGCCGCCGACCCTCGTGATCTCGCCGGACTGGAGCGCGCGCAGGACCTTGGCCTGCGCCGCGGCGCTCATGTCGCCGATCTCGTCCAGGAACAGCGTCCCCCCGTCGGCCAGTTCGAACTGCCCGCGCTTCCGGCCCTGCGCGCCGGTGAACGCCCCGCGCTCGTACCCGAACAACTCGCTCTCGATCAGCTCTCCCGGGATCGCCGCGCAGTTCACCTTGACGAACGGACCCGCGGCGCGCGGCGACAGCCGGTGGATCGCACGCGCCACCAGCTCCTTGCCCGTGCCGCTCTCGCCGGTTATCAGCACGCGCCCCTTCGTCGGGGCCACCTTGCGGACCTCCTCGAAGAGCCTCGCCATCGCCGGCGAAGAGCCGATCATCTCCAGGCGCGGCTCGACGCGCGCCCGGAGGTCCGCCACCTCCCTGGCCAGCCGCGACTGCTCGATCGAGTTGCGGATGCAGATCAGCACGCGGTCGCGGTCCACCGGCTTCTCGAAGAAGTCGACGGCCCCCAGCCGCACCGCATCGACCGCCTCGCGCACCGTCGCGTGCCCGGAGATCATGAGCACCGGGATCGCCGGCTCGCCCGGCCGCCGCCCGCGAATCCGCTTCAGCGCGTCGATGCCGCTCATCCCCGGCAGCTTCACGTCCACGATCACCAGGTCCACGTCCTCGCGATCGACGGCCTCCAGCCCCTCCTCCGCCGTCGCCGCCGTCGAGACGCGGTACCCCTCGCCGGACAGGACCATCTCCAGCGTGCGCCGGATGTTCTTCTCGTCGTCGATCACCAGGACGTGGTGCGCCACCGCCGCCTCCCCGCGCGCTATTCCCGCAAGCCGACGCCCGCGCCGTCGAGCACCGGCTCGCCGGCCTCGATCAGAACGGCGTGCAGGTCGCGGACCAGCCGCTCGACGTCGTCCGCAGGCACCAGCAGCGTCACGCGGAACGCCGTCGTCGATATCCCCTCCAGCTCGATGCCCAGCTTCGACACCCTGTCGAGCGCCGCCAGCATGATCCGCGCGTCCCGGGTCACCCCGTCGCCGATCACCGAGACCGCGCCGAGCCTCTCGTCGAACTCGACCGCGTCGCCCAGCAGGCCCCGCAGGGACTCCCGGAAGAGCGGATACGCCGGGGCGTTCTCGAGCGGCACGACGAACGACCCGCGAGACCACGCGGGCGCCGACGGCGGACACGAGAAGGCCACCTCGCGAAGCGGGATCTGGTGCTCGCGGGCGAGCCCCAGGATGTCGCCCAGGCGGGCCCCGGCGCCGCCGCCCACGAGCCGCACCCTGACCATGTTCCTGGACGACACGACGGCCCGCGGATCGCGCCGCTCGGCCGGAGCGAACTTGCGGATCACCGTCTCGCGCCCCTCGCCGAACGAGGCGCGCGCGAAGATCGCGATGCCCGCCCGCTTGGCGAACTCGACGGCCTGCGCGTTCAGCACCTTCGCGCCGGCCTCCGACATCTCCTGCATCTCCTCGTACCCCACCGCCGGCAGGTGCCTCGCGCCGGGCGCCACGCGCGGATCGGCCGAGTAGACGCCGTCGACGTCCGAGTAGATCTCGCACGCCGCCCCGATCGCCGCGGCGAGGGCCACCGCGGTCGTGTCCGATCCGCCGCGGCCGAGCGTCGTGACCTCGCGCTTGTACGAGACGCCCTGGAAGCCGGCGACGATGACGATCCGACCCGCCGCCAGCTCGTCCTGCACGCGGAACGGCCGCACCTCGATGATCCTGGCGTCCGAGTGCCTGTCGTTCGTCGTTATCCCCGCCTGCGAACCGGTGAAAGAGATCGCCCGTTCGCCGAGCTCCTGGATCGCAATCGAGAGCAGCGCCATCGTCACCCGCTCGCCGGTCGACAGCAGCATGTCCAGCTCGCGCCGGGGCGGCGAGGGGGAGACCTCCTTGGCCAGCGCGATGAGCTGGTCGGTCGTCTTGCCCATGGCCGAGACGACGACCGCGACGTCCCAGCCCGCCCGCTTGCGCGCCACGACCGCCTCGGCGACGCGCCGCACCTTCCCGATGTCGGCCACCGAGGAACCACCGTACTTCTGGACGACGACCGGCATGGCGGCAGGATGCCAGAACCCCGCGCCCCAGTCGAGCGCGGCGCGGCTTCCGGCGGGGCCGTGAACGGCTACGCTGGCCCCCCACAAATCACGAATGCACCCTCCGGCGCGTGATATGTTGCCTTCACGGAGCGGGCGGCATGGAAGATATCGTCGTGGTTGAGGGGAAGATCGAGCGGACCGAGCTTGCGCGGCTGGTCGATCGCTTCTTCGGCGACATGGTCAAGTACGTCGTGGACGTCCGGAGAAGGGTCGCCGCCGTCGGCGGGGAACTGCACGCCGACGCCGAGCAACTGCTCCTCGCCGGAGGCAGTCGACAGGCCGACCTGTGGGGCGCGAACTACTACCCCGGCAGGGGGAAGGACGCGTGCATCGAATTCACCGCGCTGATCAACATCCGGCCGTCCCGGGGAAACCGATCCATGGAGATCGCGGACGAGGAGGCGAGGCGCGTCCTCCGCGAGATCACCTTCGAGCTGATCGGCGAAGGGGAGGCGCTCTGACGGACATGCCCGCGCAACACTCGACCATGGCCCCCGAGAAATGGGCGGCGTTCCCGCTAGACCGGCAGATCCTGATGATCGGCAACGAGATGAACCGCGCCGCCAGCCTGTTCGGGCCCCAGGACCGGGAGCGCCTGGGGAACTGCTACGAGCGCGTGCTCAACCTTGTGGACCTGACGGTCGAAGTCAACGACCGGCCGGGCCTGCGGCGGGAGATGCTGCGGTGGCGCGACCTCGTCGCCCAGCTCTACGTGGCGTCCGAGGCCCGCGAGGACGATCATCGGGCGGCGTTCCGGTGCCTTCTCCTGCTGACGCCGTCGAGCGCGAAGCAGATCCCGCATCTGGCCGCGCTGCGCGCGGCGACCGATCCGGCCGCTGCGCGGGCGGGGGAGCCCCGCGCGAATCGCTGATGCACCCCGCACGTCGCGCTCGGCCGGCGACGTTCGACCGATGCTTTCGGGTCGTGCTAGAGTCGATGTCGTCGGGAGGGGCGTTGCGTGAGGCGAATCGAGCAGATCGTCGACGACCGGCGGGAGTGGATCGTCGAGGAGATCGCGCGGTACCTGGCGGGCTGTCGCGTTCCCCGGTCCGCGTTCGGTGGTGGTGCGGGGGACGCGTCGGCGCGCGCCGCGGCGATGGTCTCGGCGTTCGCGGAGTCGGTCGAGGCGCGCAAGACCGGGCCGTTCGCGGCATGGGCCGAGCGGACGGCGGGGGAACGCGGCGTTGACGGATGGGAGGACGGCGAGGTGGCGGCGGCCCTCGACCTGATCGAGAGCCTCGTGCTGACGTGCGCCGACAGCGCCGGGCCGGAGTCGAGGGAGCAGGCCGAGCAGGTCGTCGCGGCTATCGTGGCCGCCGGCCGCGAGGCGTACGCGCGCTCGCGGACCGGCGGGACATCATAGCGCGGCGGCGCCGCCGCGCTATGACGCCGGCGGCAGGATGTCCACTCCGAGTTCCGCGTTGTCGATGAGCCTGGTGCTGCCGACCCACGCCGCGATCGCCACGAGGACGCCGCCGTCGTCCGGGATCGTCCCCTCCCACGTTCGCAGGGTGATTGGATCGCCGACGAAGACGTAGTCCACCCGGTCCACGCGACCGTCCAGCCGCTCGCGCACGAGCCGTCCGACGGCGTCCGCGTCGCGGGTTCCCCCGGCGAACGCCGCCGCAGCCGCGCGCAATCCGTCGACCAGGGCGCCGGCGCGCGAGCGTTCGTCCGGCGCCAGGTACGCGTTGCGGGACGACATCGCCAGGCCGTCGGGCTCGCGCACCGTCGGCAGCCCGACGATCTCGATCGGCAGGCCGAGGTCGGCCGTCATCCGCTCGATCACCCGGATCTGCTGGTAGTCCTTGCGACCGAAGACCGCCGTGCACGGGCCGACCATCGAGAACAGCTTGGCGACCACGGTCGCCACGCCGTCGAAGTGTCCTGGCCTGGAGGCCCCGCAGAGGCCGTCGCCCAGGCCCGCCACCCGAACGGTCGTCGAGAATCCGGGCGGGTACATCGCCTCGACCGGCGGCGCGAAGACGACGTCCACCGGGATTCCGGCCAGCTTGCCCATGTCGCCCGCGAGGTCTCTCGGGTACCGATCGATGTCCTCGGCCGGGCCGAACTGCCTCGGGTTGACGAAGATGCTGACTACGACGACGTCGCAAGCGGCTCTGCCGTGCCGCGCCAGCGACAGGTGCCCCTCGTGCAGCGCCCCCATCGTCGGCACGAACGCCACCGTCCGGCCGGCGGCGCGCTCGGCGTCGAGCAGCCGCCGCAGTTCGGACGGCTTCTCGAGAAGCAGGGGCGCCACGTACGCTCCCGTTCCACCGACCCGTCGCATTCTGGTACCGTTTCCGCCGTCATGCCCCCCGCGCCGCCGCTCATCCTGGCATCCGCCTCGCCGCGGCGTCAAACGATCTTCCGGGCTTTCGGCGTGCCGTTCGGGATCGTCGTTCCGCGGGTGGAGGAGAACCTGGACGGCGGCGAGCCGGCGGCGGTGGCGCTGGCGCTGGCGCGGGCGAAGGCCGCCGACGTGGCGGTCCGCCTGGGGCTCGCCGGCGCGCCGCCGTTCGTGGTCGGAGCCGATACGATCGTGGCCTCGGACGGGGAGATCCTGGGCAAGCCCGCGGACCGCCGGGACGCCGAGCGGATGATCCGGATGCTGCTGGGGCGGGAGCACCGCGTGCTCACGGGGGTGTGCGTGCTGGGCGGGACGCGCGAGGCCGACGCATTCGTCGAGACGACGTACGTGCGCTTCGGGAGTGCCGGGGCCGCCGACGTGTCCGCATGTCTCGACGCGGGGGACTGGAGCGACAAGGCCGGGGCGTACGCGATTCAGGGAGCCGCCGCGACGCTCGTGGCGGGCATCCGCGGGGAGTTCTGGAACGTGGTCGGCTTCCCGGCGCTTGCGTTCCTCGCACGAGCCGGGCGCCTCGGGATTCCGGGCCTGGACGAACGGCGGGCACGGGAGGCGCTGTCGTCGATGGAGCCGTCGTGGGTATGTCGGAGTTGAAGGAGCGGGTCGAGGCGGTACGGGCCGCCATCCGCGCCGCGGCCCGGCGGTGCGGACGGGATCCGGGCGAGATCCGCCTTGTCGCCGTCTCCAAGACGAGAAGCGCCGACGAGGTCCGTGAGGCATTCGACGCGGGCGTGACGGAGTTCGGCGAGAACTACGCCCGGGAACTGGCCGTCAAGCGAGCCGCGCTGGCCGACGTCCCGGGGATCCGATGGCACATGATCGGCCACGTGCAGCGGAACAAGATCAAGCTGCTCGTGCCCGGCGTCGACGTGCTCCAGACCGTGGACTCGCCGCGGCTGGTCGAAGCGCTGCGGCGCAGGCTCGCGGAGACCGACGCCGTGCTGGACGTACTCGTGCAGGTCGACGTCGCCGGCGAGGAGCAGAAGTCCGGCGCGGCCCCGTCCGATGTGCCGGCGCTGATCCGGGCCGTGCGGGAGTCCGGCCGCCTGCGCTTCCGCGGGCTCATGTCGATCCCGCCGTGGGCGGCCGATGCCGAGGCCGCGCGTCCGCACCTGATCGCGCTGCGCGACCTGGCGCGATCGCTGGATCTGGGCCCGGGCGAGCGGGATCTGTCGATGGGGATGAGCGACACGTACGAGGCGGCCGTGGAGGAGGGCGCCACGATCGTGCGGGTCGGGACGGCAATCTTCGGAGCGAGGGGCTAGGTCGCGCGCTACGTGGGGCGGCTACGTGGGGCGATCTGCGGCGTCGGCCGGGACATCGAGCAAGCCGGCCTCGCGCAGCATCTCCGCGTAGCCGGCGCAGAAACCGGCTTCGTCCGCCAGCGGTCTGCGCACGAACCGCACGCCCATGCCCGGCGGGTACATGAGGCTCGGGTCCGACCCGGGCGCCCTACGCCACATCACCTGCGCCTCCATCGCGACGAATCCCTCGCCGAACGGCGGGCGGAACTCGACGTGCAGGACCGTGTTGAGAGGCGGCGGCACGAGCGTCCTCACGTACAGACCGGACAGGTTCACGTTGTACGTGTAGGCCCAGATCGGCTCGGAGGCCGCGTCGACGCTGAACGAAACCGGCGCGCCGTACAGCAGCCGGGGCGAGCGGCGCATGTCGCGCCCGCGCGGCTGGACGAGGTCGTTGACGGCGAAGATGACGTTCTCCGGAGGGCCCGAACGGTCGTAGATCGCCGCCGGCGCCAGGTCCTTGACGGCGGTCCTGGCAGCGGCGATCCGCGCGGGATCGATCAGCACCAGGCACGGCGTCCCCGCGCCGTGCCTGGCGGCTCGGAGCCTGCCGAGCGCCGCGAGGGCGCCGTCGGGCGGCAGATCGACGTCGGCCAGCACGATCCGCGGCTGCTGTCCGGCGCGAATCTGGGCGTCCATGTCCGCCTCGCTCTCGGCGAAGGCCAGATGGAATCCCCACTGGTGGAGGATTCGTCCCAGGGCGGCGCGCCGCGCCCGGTTCCCGTCCGCGATGACGGCGCGTCCCGCCGGCGCGCGCACGCCGGCCCACGGATCCCCCTGGGCGAGCGCGGCCGCCCTGTGGCGTATATGATGGATCAACCCGGCGGCGACGTAGTCGGCGGCGCCGAGCCGGAAGGCGCGCTCCAGATCGGCGGCATCGCGCATCGGGTCGCGGACCACCGCCAGCAACGCGACGCCTTCGGCGCCCTTCTCCTCCCTGACCGCGGCGAAAACCCCCTCGAACGACGCATGACCGGCGTCCACGATCACCGCGACCGTTCCGCCGGCGACCGCCTGGGCCGCCGCCTCGGCCGGCGACTCCGCCGCAGTGCAGTCGAGCGAGCCGAGCGCCAGGGCCTCGCGGGCGCCGTCCGCCCAGCGCGCATTGCTCGGAACCAGCACGAACCTCGGCAACGCCAAACCCTCCGGACGCCTTCCCCCAGCCGAGCATCCGTCCCGGATAGTCGTCCAACGGCCGTCCGAAGGCAACACCGCCGGCCTGCGCGAACCGGGGCGCGACGGCGTTGACAGCGTTCTACGCGGGAGCCGATGATGCGTGCGGTCCGTTCCGCCGATGGGGGGCGGCCGGCGGTCGGCGGCCAGATGAAGATCTCGTTCCGCACCAAGCTGATCGGCAGCTTCCTGTTCGTCATCGTCTCCATGGGCGGCGTCGGCGCCGCCGTCGGCGCGTGGATGATCGGCGAACCGTTCGTGCGGCAGGCGCAGGCCAGGGTGGGGCGGGACATCCGCACGGCGCGGCACGCCTACGACGCGGAAGTCGCCGCCGTGGCGGACCGCGTGCGTCTCACGGCGCTTCAGGACCGGCTGCGCGAGGCGCTTCGCCTACGTGATGCGATCGGAGCGGCCCGGGTCCTGCGGGAAGTGCGGGAGCGGGAGGCGCTCGACATGCTCGCCGTGGTCGACATGGCGGGGACCGTGCTGGCCAGGTCGCGCGAGGGGGCGGCCGTCGGTGACAGTCTGGCGAATCACCCCGCTTTCCGCATCGCCGCGGCGACCGGGGCCGTCAGCGCCGGTACGTTCGTCGTGCCGGCCGAGGAACTGGCCCTGGAGGACGCGGCGCTGACCGACAGTGCGCGTGTCGAGCTTGTGGAGACGCCGATGGCCAAGCCTACCACCCGGAAGGTGGAGACATCGGGGATGGCGATCGGCGCGGCGGCGCCTATCGCGGACCCGAACGGCAGGCCGCTCGGCATGCTCATCGGCGGCAGGCTGCTCAACCGGCACGACGACCTGGTCGACCGCATCCGGGACACGCTGTACGGGGACGAGACGTACGAGGGGCGGAGCATCGGCACGGCGACGATCTTTCTCGGGGATGTCCGCGTGGCCACGAACGTGCCGGACGGCCGCGGAGGCAGGGCGATCGGGAGCCGGATCCAGGCCGAGGTGGGGGCCGATGTCCTCGATCGCGGCAGGCCGTGGGTGGGGCGCGCGTTCGCGGCGAGCGCGTGGTACCTGGCGGCCTACCAGCCGATCGAGGACCTCGACGGGAAGGTGCTGGGCGTGCTTTACGTCGGCGTGGTCGAGGGGAAGTTCCTCCAGATGCGCCGTCGGACGGAGGTGGCGTTCCTCGTGGTGACGGTGGGGGGCATCCTGCTGGCGGCGGCCATCGCCTACGCGATCTCCCGCAGCGTGCAGCGCCCGATCCGGCGCCTGGTCGCGGCGTCGCAGGCGGTGTCGACGGGGAACTTCGAGTACGAGGTGCCGGAGCGGTCGAGCGACGAGTTCGGGCGGCTCGAACGGGCGTTCAACGCGATGACCGCGGCGATTCGGGAGCGGGACCGTCGACTCAAGGAGCACGCCGAGTTGAAGACCAGTACCGTGCTGATGCAGACCGACCGCCTGGCGTCGCTCGGCCGGCTCGTCGCCGGCGTGGTGCACGAGATCAACAACCCGCTGTCCGGGATCCTCACGCTGCTCAAGCTGCTGCGGAGGGTGATCGACGAGGAGCGGATCGATTTCGCCCAGATCGGGTCGTTCCGGTCGCACATCGATCTGGCCCAGAGCGAGACGGTCCGGTGCTCCCGCATCGTCGGCAGACTGCTGGACTTCTCGCGCCAGAGCAAGCTGGAGCTGGCCGAGTTCGACGTCAACGAGCTGCTCTCCAGGACGCTCGCCATTGTCGAGCACCAGCTCGCGATCGGCGACATCGCGGTTGTCCGGCGTCTCGACCCCGGCCTGCCGCGGATGCGGATGGACGTGGGGAAGATCCAGCAGGTCGTGATGAACATGGTGATCAACGCACAGGAAGCGATGCCAGACGGCGGCACGCTGCGCATCTCCACGTCGTTCTCGGCCGAACGGCGGATGATCGTGGTCGAGATAGGCGACGCGGGCGTCGGGATCTCGCCGGAGAATCTGTCCCGCATCTTCGATCCGTTCTTCACGACGAAGGAGTCGAAGGGCCTGGGACTCGGGTTGTCGGTCGCCTACGGAATCGTCCGCGAGCACGGCGGCGACATCGAGGTGGAGTCGGAAGTCGGGCGGGGGACCGTGTTCAGGGTGTACCTTCCAGTCGCGGCCGGGACCGATTCCGGCGCTGGAGCCGCCGCTGGGGGCGCTGAACGAGGTGCCGAATGAGGAAGAAGACGAGAATCCTGGTGGTCGACGACGAACTGGCGATCCGGGTGTCGCTGGGAGAATGGCTCCGCCGGGACGGACACCACGTCGAGGTGGCCGAGTGCGGGGCGGCGGCGCTGGAACTGATCAAGACGCAGTCGTTCGACGTGATGATCGTGGACATCAAGATGCCGGGCATGAACGGCCTGGAGGTCCTGGAGGAGGTGCGGAAGATCGACCCCGACCTCCCCAACGTGATGATGACCGCGTACGGATCGATCGAGTCGGCCGTGGAGGCGATGAAGCTCGGCGCGACGGACTACGTGGTCAAGCCCTTCGACCCGGCGGAAATCGGGATGCTCGTCAAGCGCATCCTGGAGCACCGGCGGCTGCGCCGGGAGCACGAACTGCTGAAGCACCGCGAGAGCAAGTTCGCGGAGATCGGGCTGCTCGCCGGCGATTCGGCGGCGCTCCGCAAGGTCTTCGACCTCGTCGACGACGTCGCCGCCACCGACTCGGTCGTGCTCATCACGGGAGAAAGCGGCACGGGCAAGGAACTCGTCGCCAGGGCGATCCACTCGAAGAGCGCCCGGTCCCAGGGGCCCTTCGTCGCCGTCAACTTCGGGGCGCTCACCGAGACGCTGATCGAGAGCGAGCTGTTCGGCCACGAGAAGGGGGCATTCACCGGCGCGGGCGCGCCGAAGCCGGGGCTGTTCGAGCTTGCCGCGAGCGGGACGCTCTTCCTCGACGAGATCGGCGACGCAAGCCCCAAGCTCCAGATCGACCTGCTGCGGGTGATCCAGGAGCGCCGGTTCCGCCGCGTGGGCGGCGTGCGGGACGTGGAGGCGGACTTCCGCGTGCTGTCGGCCACCAACCGGGATCTGGAGAAGGCCGTGGCGGAGGGGACGTTCCGGATGGATCTCTACTACCGGCTGAACGTGATCCAGATCCACGTGCCGTCGTTGCGCGAGCGGCGGGAGGACATCCCCGCGCTTGCCCGGCACTTCCTGGAGAAGTTCCGGGTGCGGCTGAACAAGCAGGTGGCGTCGATCTCCCCGGAGGCGATGGAACTGCTGACGAACCACGACTGGCCCGGGAACGTGCGGGAGCTGGAGAACGCCATCGAGCGAGCCGTCGTCGTCGGCAAGGAGCGCCGCGTCCTGCCCGGGGATCTGCCGATCGCGCTGCAGAGGGTGTCGATCGAGCCCATAGACGAGACGCTCGACGCCCACGAGAACGCCTACATCGCCACCAAGCTGAAGCAGTACGATTGGAACATCAGCCGCACCGCCCAGGCGCTCGGAATAGACCGCGGAACCCTGTACGCCAAGATCAAGAAGTACGACCTGTCGCAGGGGAAGTGATCGAAAGCTGTCCGACGTGGATCCGGCCTATGTCGAGATCGTGCCGCTGGGGCCCTTGGATCCCGCGCTGCCGGCCGCGCTGGCGGCGCAAATCCCGACCGTGTTCGGGCTCCCGTGCACGACGGGGCGGCCGGAAGCCCTGCCCGCGGCCGCCTTCGATGCGGGACGGGGCCAATACAGCGCCAGGGCGCTGATCGATCACCTCGCGCGGGGCCGGTCCACGGCGATCCGCCGCCTCGGCATGACGAACGTCGATCTGTGTTCGTCGATCATGAGGTACGTCTTCGGCGAGGCGATGCTGGGCGGGCGGTGCGCGATCGTGTCGATCCACCGCCTCGGGGCCGGTGGGGCCAACCCTGCCGGCCTGGACAAGACGCATCTTCTGGCGCGCGCCGTCAAGGAAGGCATTCATGAACTGGGTCACACGTTCGACCTGGTCCACTGCGACGATCCGAAGTGCGTGATGGCGGCGTCGAGCGACGTGGCCCACGTGGACGCCAAGTCGTTCGTACCGTGCGGGTACTGCCGGATCGCCCTGGCCGACGGCCTCGCGCGGCCAGCCGGGATCCGGCGGAACGGCGGCAGATGAGGCGCGGCGGCGGGGGAGGGGACGGGCGCGGGCCGGCGCCTACGGCTTGAGGAACTCCCGCAGGACCCGCGACCACCTGACGCCCGGGATGCGCGCGAGGGGGTCGTGGGCGAGCGTGGCGCCGTCGGCTGCCGTCGGTCCGGCCGTCCCCTGGAACATCCCGGCCAGCCTTGTCGCCTCGCCCTTCTGCCACGCGATCGCCGCGTCGCTGAACATCAACTGGGGCAGGTTCGACTCCGCCGCGACCGGTCGCACCATGACGAGCCAACCGGCGCCGTAGGGATCGGTCGTCATCGACCCGGGGGAGTCGACCACGGCCCGGTTGACCGCCACTACCTCGCCGTCGATCGGCGACAGGACATCGACGGTCTCCCCGGCGCGGCCGAGCCGCACGACCGGCTTGCCCTGGCGGACGCGCGCCCCGGTCTTCGGCATGCCGATCGAGTCCACGGCGCCCGCCAGGCGCGCCACGAGATCGTCGATGCCGATCCTCACCGTACCGGCCGCCTCGGGACGGATCCACGCGTGGCCGCGGAAGTAGAACAGATCGGCGGGCATCGAGCACCCGAGCAGCGCACCGTCGCGCTCGACCGCCGCGGCCGCCGGCTTTTCCGCTCCGATCATTTCGTCGAAGCGGTCGGGCTCGCGCACCAAGTTGTCGGCGCCGAGGTGGCCCAGCAGGGAAACGACATCGGTCCGCAAGTCGCCGGCCCGCTGGAACCGCTCCTGGTACGACCGGCGCACCGCGGCCGCGAGTTCGGCGCGCTCGTTCGGCTCGACCCGGCACGCCGAGGCGGTGATTCCGGCGAGCGCCGGCATGAGGCGCGCGGCGTCCGGAAGGGCCGACCGGATCGCGGCGAGGACGTTGTCGGTCAGGACGCGCCCGGCGCTTGCGGCCGCCCCGTCGGAGACGATCCGGCGCGAGCGGCCGATCACGATCGCCGCGGCCAACTCGGCCGGCGTCACCGCCAGGTCGCCGTACGTCCTGCCCAGCAGATGGCCCGCGAAGCCGACGAGCGTCGCGGCGCGCTCGACCGCACCCGCATCCAGCCTCACCGGACGCTCGGTGATCGGCTGCAGGCACCTCTGCACGATCAGGCCGGCCAGCGCGAGCGCCAGGCTCTCGTGACGGATGGAACCGATCACGGCCTGCGCCTGGCCGAGCAGTTGCGGTTCGAGCATCGGAACGACGTCGAGGATCGCCAGGCCGAGCGTCGCCCGGTAGGCGTCCCAGAGTTCCTCGCCGGTCCGGTCTTCGGAGAACGACCCGGGAATGCCGTGGCGGCCGAGCCCGCCGACGAAAAGCGCCTCGGCAAGGGCAGGCAGGTCGAGCGTGTCCATGCAGTCGAGGAACGCCGCGGCGGCGACCATGGAGAGCGTCTCTTCCACGGTGCGCAGGCCCAGGTCGCCGGGCCCCAGCTTGCCCCGAGGCGCCAGTTTGCCGGCGGCGCGCAACTCGCCCGTGCGGGCGACCAGGTCGGCGTGCAGGCCCACGCGGCGCGAGAGCTGCTGCACCAGCGAGCTGTTCACGCCCAGCGACAGCGTGCCGACGCCCATCATCGACAGGATGCGCGAGGCCGCCGGGGGCGTGCGCGACCAGGTCGCCATGCAGGGCGGTGCGTACGGGCACGGCCGGTCCGGCACGGCGCAGGCGTGTACCGAGCACTGGTCGAAGTAATCCCGCGGGAAGAAGTCCTTCTGCTTGCGGGTGGCCACCCTGGCCAGCGCGCCCTCGACAGGGCAGCCGGCGCAGTCCTCCGGCCGCGTCTCGCACACGCGGCGCGGCACGACGGCCGCTCCCCACCAGACGCACGGCCTGGCCGGCTCGGTTCGGGTGGTCGCGATCTTCTCCGTGGTTCCCGTCGTCATGGCTCTTGCCTCCTTCGCGACCTCGGCGCCCCGGCCTCCGGGTCGCTTTTTCCTTTCGCCACAGTGCGAGAGCAAGCAGCGGGCCAAGTGCCGCACGACATCGCGGGAAGCGGCCATTCCGGCGACAGCACGTCGTTTTCGGGACATGTCGCGTCTCATGCGCCGGTCGCTTCGGCGCGGAACGTGGTGGAGGATCCCGCAGAGCGCGGGCCGACGCCGGAGAGCGGCCTGACGAGGAACCGGTCAATCCCCGATGATCGCTACGTATTCGAGGTGTGGCGTGATCCCACAGCGCCAGGGAGCAATCAGCATTCAGGAGGAACAATTCCTCGAAGCTGACTGCTGACGGATGATTGCCGACTGCCGACTAGCGCTGGTCGCCGCGGCCCTTGGAACGCTGCTCGCGCACCGCGGGAGGAGGCGGCGCCGCGCCGCCCGGCCGCGCAGGGCCGATCACCGCGGGAGGAGGCGGCGCCGCACCGCCCGGCCGCGGGGGGGCGACGATCGCAGGTGGGGGCGGCGCGACGCCGCGCGGCTTGCCGCCCCTGTTGATCGCCGGTGGAGGCACGGAAGGCTCCTCGTGGACGCCGGAACGGGCCGGGCCGATGCGGATGCCCGGGATCCTCAGGAGCGGGGCAGTCACCTCGACCGACGGAGGCGTTACCGTGATCGACGGCCCCGTGATGACGGCCCCCGGGGGAGGGACGACCCGGGGCAGGCCCGGCGCCGCGTGGCCGTGGGCGTGACCCCGGCCGCGCCCCGGGTGCTTCTCGCGCCACGCGCGGTGCGCGGCGCGGTTCTCGACGAGCCTCGCACGCAGCGCCACGTGCCGCTCGCGCCGGTCCTCCGCGCGCGCTGCCCACCGCTCCGCCTGTCGGTTCCGCACCTCGGCCACGACGAGCGCGCCCGGCGCGATCCGCACGCGCCACGCCGCCGACGCCGCCTCGAACCGGTCCTTCGGCGCGGGCTTGACCGCGAGCGTCCCGGTGTCGACCAGCGGTGCGAGCACGGCGATGCGGGCGGCGATCCGGGCGCGGCGAACGCCGATCTGCACCGCCCACAGCGGGTGCGCGCCGGGGTCCAGCACGGCGACGCGCACCGGTTCCGGCGCCGCTATGTCGATGCCGTGCCTGACGATGAGCGTGTCGGCCTGGCGGTCGGTCCAGACGTTCCACCGCAGCGGCTCCTCGGGACGCTCGATGAAGATTATCGGCGCCGCCGGCCGCATCTCGACGACGATAGGCCCGGCCGGCGGAGGCGAGACGACCTGGACGTGCTCGCCCGCCTGCACCCGGACGGCGCCGTCGAAGACGACCACCGTGGCGACGTCCGCGTCGACGCCCAGGTTGACGGCGAACACGGTGCCCCGAACCTCGGTAATGCCGACCGGGGTCGACAGAATGAAGACGGAACCGGCCTCCTCGGTCGCGGGCGCCGTCACCCGCGCGGCGCCGGAGAGCAACGACAGTTCGATCCGCCGCAGGCCGCCGGCCACCTCCACCGTCTGGATCAGCATCTCGCTCATCTCGTCGAGATCCACGGTGGATCCGTCGGGGAAGTCGATCTGCGCCCGTGCGTCCGGGTCGACCGTGACGACGGCGCCGGGCAGGAGCGCATCACCCTCGGCGAGCGCCCGCGTGCCGTCCTCGTCGGTCACGTGGACCTTGCCATCGGCGTAGGACAGCCACGGATCGTCGGATTCGGGGATCACGGCTCCCCCCGTCCCGGCGATTGCCGCCTGCGTCTCCCCCGGGGCGACCGGCGTCTCCCGCTCGGCGGGTTTGCCCGCGACGGGGGCCGCGGCGGCATCCGCGCCCCCTTCGGCCTTCTTGCCGCACGCGCCGGCCGACACGCCGACAGCCGTCAGAACCGCGAACCAAAAGCAGCGCTTCATGTCCATTCCTCCTCCCGGAGCCCGCTCCGGTTCCACCACAAGCCCGTCCGGTATTGCCGGTCGCCCCGGCGGCCTTTCAGGGGATCGCATCAGAGACCCGTGACCCGCAGGACGTAGTCGCCGCAGGTGTACCAGGGGTTGCCGTCGTCGTAGCCGTCGAGGAAGAAGTAGTAGAGGCCGGCGCCGAGAGTCACGGGACCCGTGTCGCTTTGGATCTGATCTCCCGCCCCCGTGACGTACCCGCAGACATCGTCGTTGCACGCCGGCTGCGGCCTGTCGGACGTGCAGACCTCGCGGAGGTAGAGCGTGGTGTCGAAGCAGCTTCCGACGATCGGGCAGTACACGTCGGATGCGCAAGTCTCGAAGCGCACGGTCGCAGGGGACGCGAGCACGAAGTAGTAGACGAGATCCTTGGCGCCTCCGGATCCGACGAACGGGCAGCCCGGAGTCCCGACCGGCGTGTAGTCGGCGCTGAAGGCGCACGAGTTGCCGGTGGCGCCGGCCGTGGTCACCCGGATCGGCTTGCCGCAGCGGTCGCCGGCCGCGGCCGGCTCGGTGAAGTAGGCGTCGAGCCGGAAGCTGCCGCCGCCGGCGGCGTCCTTGGCGTCGACGAAGACGTGGTAGACGCCGGCGGGCAGATCGCCGAGCGACAGGACGGATGTCGGAAGGCCGTCCGCGTCGTCGTTGCACGCGACCTGGACGCCGTCGCAGGCGCAGCGGCGCACGTAGAGGACCGTGTCGAACGAGGACGAGTGCGTGGTCAGGAACATGTCCCGGACGGTGGTCGTCGTGAAGGTGAAGAATGCTTCTGCACCATCACCTCCGCACGCGCCGCCGGTCGTGCCGGCGCCTGGGAGGAGGAATCCGGTGAACCTGCCGCCGGCGGACACGTCGGTCGCGCCGGCGCACGGCGGGCAGCACCCCTCGTCGATCCCGCCGGCGCAGTTGTCGTCACACGAGTTGCCGCAGATCTCGGCGGGCGCGCAGCACTGCGCGGGGAGGGAGCAGGCCGCCGAGCAGATTTGCGTCCCCGGCGTGCCGCAGGCCGTGGTGCAGGAGATCGCGGCGTTCGCACAGCATGGCGAGCCGTTGTCGCAGACGGTGTCGCAGTCGTCGTCGCGGCCGTTGCACGCCTCGATCGGCGGGGCGCAGGATCCCCACGCGCAGGAAACCGAGCAGACGCGCGATCCGATCGAGCCGCACGAAGTCGCGCAAGGCTCGCTCCTCAACCGGCAGCAGTCGAAGTCGTTGTCGCACACGGTGTCGCAGTCCTGATCCACGCCGTCGCAGATCTCCGGAGGCGGCCGGCAGGGTTCCCATGTGCAGGCGTCGGAGCACGTCCGGCTCCCGCTCGTTCCGCACCCGGTCGCGCAACGATCCGTGGCGCCGCGGCAGCATTCGTAGGTGTTGTCGCACACGGTGTCGCAGTCGTCGTCCACGGCGTTGCAGACCTCGCGGGGCGGGGAACAGAAACCCCAGGAGCACCTGTCGTTGCAGGACCGCGATCCGATCGATCCGCAGGAGGTCGTGCACGACTCGACCCGGCCGCGGCAGCAGGCGAAGGTGTCGTCGCACACGGTGTCGCAGTCGTCGTCATCGCCGTTGCACTCCTCGACCGCCTCGCACGGCTGCCAGATGCAATCGACGCACGTCTGGGCGCCGTTGGTGGAGCATGTCGTCAGGCAGAATCGGGGGGGATCGCCGTCGCACGCCTCCGAGCCCTCCACAATGTCGTTGCCGCATTGCGGTTCGGTTTCGTCCGCACCGTCGTCGGGGACGTCGACCGCGTCGTCGGCCTCGGCCGCGTCGGCTTCCACGTGGGGAACATCGGCCTCGGCGTCGGTGTCCGGAGCGTCGACCTCTCGGTGCGTCGGCCCGAAATCGAACAGCGCATGGCAGCCCGACAGGATGCCGAGCGCGGCGAGCGGTGGCGCGCAGCAGACGGCCGCGCGAACGACACGGACGCAAAGCGGAAGCGACCTCATCGACCTCACCCGTTCCTGACGCGAATCTAGCACGTGACGGTCGACGGGAACAGGGCCCCTCCGGCCCCGCGTCAGAGGCCCGTCACCGTTATCCTGTAGTCGCCGCAGGCCCACGTCCCGGGGTAGGCGTCCATGAAGAGGTAGTAGATGCCGGGCGTGAGCGCGGTCGTGATCCTCGAGTACATCGGCGGGTTGGCGCCCGGCGGGTTGTAGCCGCAGGCGTCGTCGTTGCAGACGACCTGGGCGCCCGCATTCGAGCAGACACTGCGGATGAAGAGAGTCGTGTCGACGCATGGGGGAGCCGGGCAGTTCCATGTCGACAGGCACGTCTCGAACGTCGCCGTCGCGGCGACCGGGACGAGGAAGTAGTAGACGACCTCGGAGGCCATGCCGCTGTCGGCCCACTCGCAACCGGGGGTGTAGTCGTGCGCCATGTCGCAGTTGTTTCCAGTCGCGCCGGCCGCCGCGATGAGGATCGGGTCGCCGCAGCGGTCGCCTGTCGGTCCCGGAGCCGTGAGGTAGGCGTCGATCTGGTACGCGCCCCCGGCCGCGGCCGTCTTGGCATCGACGAATACGTTGTACGTACCGGCCGGGAGGTCCCGCAGGAACAGCACGGAGCCGTTCCGGCCGTCCGCGTCGTCGTTGCACGCGACCTCGGCCCCGTCGCAGCCGCACCGGCGGACGTAGAGCACGGTGTCGAAGGCCGAGAAGTGCGTCGAGAGGAAGACATCCTGCACCCCGCCGGTGGTGAACGCAAGCGCGGCCTCGGCGCCGTTGCCGCCGCACGAGCCGGAGGTGGTCCCGGGGCCTGCGACGAGCGTCCCGGTGAAGCGACCTCCGGCCGCGATGTCCGTCGCGCCCGGGCAGGTGTCGCAGGCCGAACAGCCCTCGTCGGGGGTTCCGTTGCAGTTGTCGTCGCAGCCGTTGCCGCACACCTCGGCGGGCGCGCAGCACAAGCCGAAGGTGCAGCCGATGGAGCACGATCGCACCCCCGGCGTCCCGCAGTTCGTCGTGCAGGCGCTCGCCGGCGAGCCGGCGCAGCACTCGTAGCCGTTGTCGCACGCGGTGTCGCAGTCGTCGTCCCGGCCGTTGCACGACTCGATCGGCGGCGCGCATTCGGGCGCCCAGTTGCAACCGACGCAGGCGCGCGTGCCCGAAGTGATGCACGTCGTCACGCACGATTGCGGCGGATCCCCGTCGCACGTCTCGATTCCCGTCCGGATGAACCCGTCGCCGCACGTGGCCAGCCGGCAGGTGTTCAGGCACGCATCGGTGTTGAGGCGGTTGCCGTCGTCGCACTCCTCGCCCGGGCCGGGCACGCCGTCTCCGCACGCGGCGGGCGTGCAGTCGTTCCTGCACTCGTCGGTGTCGATGCGGTTGCCGTCGTCGCATCCCTCGCCCGAGTCGGTGACTCCGTCGCCGCAGCGGGCGGTCCGGCAATCGGTCCTGCATGCGTCGGGGGCGGTGTCGCCGTTGAGCGTGCCGTTGTCGCACTGTTCGCGCCCCGTCCAGCGGAAGCCGTCGCCGCAGCGGGCGGCTGCGCACCCGGCGACGCACGCGTCGGTGTCGTCGGAGTTCCGATCGTCGCACGCCTCGCCCGAGTCGGTGACTCCGTCGCCGCAGCGGGCGGGCGTGCAGTCGGTCCTGCATGCGTCGGGCGCGGTGTCGCTGTTGAGTCCGCCGTTGTCGCATTCCTCCCGGCCGTCCACGACTCCGTCGCCGCAGTGCGCCCGGCGGCAGTTCATCCTGCAGGCGTTTGGCTCGGTGTCGCTGTTGAGCGTCCCGTTGTCGCACTCCTCGCCGGGATCGACCGTGCCGTCGCCGCAACGCCCCGCCTCCGCCTCCACGGTCTCGCCGTCGTCCTCGCCGTCGATGTCGCCGTTGCCGTCCTCGCCGTCGATATCGCCGCCGTCGTCCTCGCCGTCGGCGTCGATCTCGATGGCGTCGTCCACGTCCGCACGATCGTCGCCCGCGCCGTCGTCCGGTTGCGAATCGACTTCCCCGTCGGCGTGCTCGGCGTCGTGGGTCGCGTCGCCGTCGCGCGGGTCGAAGTCGAAGATCGCGTGGCAGCCGGCAAGGGCCAGCACGGCGCCGGCGGCGGCGGTCCTACAGAGATGATGTCGGCAGCAGGCCTGCAATCCCATGCGCCACGTCTTCCGGCGTCGGCACCACGGTGATGTCGACCGCCGGCTCGGATTCCCCGAAATCGGTGAAGAAGAAGAGGACGAGCGCCCCTATCGCCGCCGCCCCCGCCACGCCCAGGAGAGCGTCGCCGGCGATCATCGCCGCCTCGCCGGAGGGACGGATCTCGTCCTGCCTGGCGGGGTCGGCGCCGTCGTACTCGCTCTGGAGCCCCCAGGCGTAGGCGCCGGCCGCCAGCGATCCGACCGCCGTGGCGGCGGCCGTGCCCGCCACGGCCCAGAACCAGCCCTGCGGAAGCCCCTCGCCGGGAAGAGCCACGTCGAGGCGGACGGTCGAGCCGGCGGACACGGCGACCCTGTCCTCCCATGTTCTTTCCGGCCCGGCCTCCACGCGGATCGCACGCTCGCCGGGCTCCAGATCGATCCCGCGCAGAGGGGTCGTCCCCACCTGCCGGCCGTCGACGGAGACGGCGGCGCCGGCCGGCCGCGAGGTCACGTCGAGCCTGCCGGGGCGCGGCGCATGGGCCGCCGTCCTGACCGGCACGAGCGCGATCTCCACCGTGCGGGCCTCCGCGGCTCCCAGCGCGACGGAACGCTCGACCTGCTCGTAACCTTCCATCCGGACCACGATCGAGTGCGAGCCCGCCAGCACGTCGCCGTCGAACGGGGTCCGGCCGACATCGATGCCGCTGACGGCGAGCGCGGCGCCCGGCGGGCTGCTGATGACGGTCAACCGTGCGACGCCCAACTCGCGCCGCAAGGCGCCGATGCGGTCCTGGATCTGCGCGAACTGGTCGGCGGGAATCTCGGCCCCTCCCTCGCGTACGGCGCGTTCGTAGAGCCGGAGCGCGGCATCGGAACGCCCCAACTTCTCCTCGCACAAGGCCAAACCGTTCGATGTCGCCCAGTGGGGCATCAGAGCGTAGGACGCCTCCAGCTCCGCGAGCGCCTCGGCGGGCCGGTCGCGCTGGAAGAGCTGGCGGCCGCGGCGGTAGTGGTCGCGGGCCATCTGCCGGGTCCGCTCGTCGACCTCCGCCCCTGCGGTCTGGCCCGCGGCGGGACCGGGGCGCAACGGCGCGACGGCAACGGCCGCCAGCATCACGACCGCGACCGATATCCGGCGCGGCAGGACGGAGCAAGCTCGGCTTGGATCATTTCGATGAACCATCAAAACGGCAGATCCTCCACGAAGGCCGGCAACCCCTTGGTCGGTGGTCCGGGCCGGGGATCTCGCGGCGGACGGCCGGGCGTGCCCGGGCCCGGCGGCCTGCCGACCCGTCGAACCGGCCGCATCTCCACCTCGATCACCCTGTCCTCGGTCGGAAGGAACGGCTTGCGGAACGGCTCGAACCCGTCGGCCTCCACGACCACCTCGGCGACCCGGTCCGACCACGCGATCCGCGCCTGCGGCGGACTGCCGCCGAGCCGGGTTTCGCCTATCGACACTCCGGCGCCCTCCGGCGCGCCGACGACGACGACCAGCACCGTGCGCGGCGCGGCGATCTCGATCCGGGCCGTCGGTGACGGATGCGTCGCCGGCTCGCCGGGGCCGGGCTCGACCTTCGCCGCCGGCTCCGCGGCGCCCGCGACGTCGCCCTCCAACGGCCGCTGGGCGCCGGCCCCGACGTCGACCGCCACGTCGCCGCCGGCGCGGCCGGCCGGCCGGTTCCCGTCCTCCGCGTCTTCTCCGCCGCCGAACAGCCCCGTCGCCCAGAGCACGGCCGCCAGCGCCAGCAGGCCGCCGCCGGCAGCAGCCGCCAACCCGAGCCTTCGCCGGCTCGGCGCAAGATCGACGGGGAGATCGTACGGAGGGGCCGCCCCCACCGTCGGCGTCCCTTCCTCCGGCCTCGCGGGAGGCGGCATCACCGAGGAGTTCGACCGGTCGAGGACGCTGTCCTCGATCTCCAGGAGGTCGATCTGCACGTCCTCCGCGGACTGGTACCGCTCCTCGGGCCGCAACCGGATCATCCGCGCGACGCAGTTGGACAGCTTCTCGGGAATCGAAGGCGCGAAGGAACGAACCGACGGCCGCTCGACCGGATTCTGACGCTCCCCGTACCGCTCCATCCAGAGCATCTGCGCCTGGCTCTCCTTGTAGGGGAGGCGGCCGGCGAGCATCCGGAACAGGATCATGCCGCAGGCGTAGATGTCGGAGCGGGCGTCGAGCGGCCTGTGCAGGAACATTTCGGGGGCGATGTAGGCCGGCTTGCCCATCAACGTCCCCTTCTGGGTCGTGTTGGCCTGGCTCTCATCCGGCGACACCATCGGCTTGGCGAGGCCGAAATCGAGGACCTTCGCGAGGAGCTTGCCGCCCGGCTGCGGCACCAGGTGGACGTTGGACGGCCCGAGGTCGCGGTGGATGACGCCGACGGCGTGCGCCGCGGCGAGGCCGTCGAGCATCTGGAGCATGATGTTGACCGCGAGCGCCGGCGGCAGGACGCGCATGCGCCGCAGCAGCCGGTCGAGCCCCTCGCCCTCGAGGAGTTCCATCACCACGTACGGCTTGGCCTCGGGATCGCCGCGCGGGACCGACCAGTCGAAGATGTTGACGACGTGCGGATGGCGAATCGCCCGCAACGCCGCCACCTCCCGCTCGAACCGGGTCACGTACGTCTGGTCCTCGAGGTACTCCTCCTTGAGGAACTTGATGGCGAACTTCTGGTGGGTCGCGATCTTCTCGCCGATCCAGACCGAGCCCATTCCGCCCGTGCCCAGCGGTCGTTCGAGGCGGTACCCCCGCAGGTTGCTCGGCTCCTTCACGTTCCCGCCCTCTTTCGCCCGCCTCCGCCGGCCGCGCCAGCTTCCGCGGCGCGGCTTCACCATACCCGAGGGCATCCTAGCGCGACTGTACGGGCCGATCAACCTGGGCCCGGCGGCGGCTCGGCCGGCCGCCGGCCGCCCTCAAATGCCGCCGCCGTCGCTGTAGTTGATGTTGCAGTACTGCGGCTTGCACGCGCGCAGGTGCCGCCAACGGCCCGCGCGGCGATCCTCGCCCGGCAGGACCGGGGTCGTGCAGGGCGCGCAGCCGATGCTGAGGTAGCCCTTCTCGTAGAGCGGGTGCACCGGCAGATCGTGCTCCCGGATGTAGGCGTCAAGATCCTCGAAGGTCCAGTCCAGTAGAGGATGGTACGTGGCGGCGCCGGTGCGCGGGTCGAATCCGATGGGTCCGATGGACGCTCGCCTGCCGCCCTCGGCCCGCATGAGCCCGTTGATCGTCGCCCGCTTCCCGGCGCCGGCCCGCAGGGCCGGCTCCTCCTTGCGCATGCGGCAGCAGTGGGGCTGCCCCTCGACGCACGCCCACAGGTCGATCCCGAACCTCGCCCGCTGCTCGGCGGGCGTCAGGTCCGGAACCCATGTCGCGATGGCGAGCCCGTAGCGCGCGGCGTATTCGTCGCGAAGCGCGAGCGTCTCCGGGAAGTGGAACTGCGTGTCGACGAATGCGATCGCGATCCGCGAGCCCAGCCGGTGGATCATGTGCATCAGCACGCAGGACGGCTTCTGCACGCTGGTCATGAGGAGGGCCTCCGGGCCGTACGCCTCGTCCACCAGCCGAACGCGATCGATCGCCGTCGCCGCGGCGAACTCCTCCGGATCGATGACGGATCGCCCGCTCGCCACGGGAAGCCCTCTAGCAACGCCGCCCGATGCGCGCAAGCCCGTCGGAATCGTCTTTGACAAACGGCGGCACGTGTTCTACGTGGTGCACCGGGGGGCGGAACTGGAGGCCGATGTGGCGGACGAGAGACCCCCCGTGGAAGCCGGGCCGTTGGCGCCCGACCTGTCGCTGCGGCGCTACGATGACGTGCGGCAGCTTATCGCCAATCCCGAAAACCCCACGCCGCTGATCCGGCTGGGTCGGGCGGTGGCCGGGCCGCTCGATCTGTACCTCAAGCTCGAGTGGTACAACCCGTTCGGCTCGATCAAGGATCGCACGGCACTCTTCCTGCTGCGCGGCATGGAGGCCCGCGGCGAGATCGGCGACAGGACGCTCATCGAGCCGACGTCCGGCAACACCGGCATCGCCCTCGCGGCGCTCGCCGCCAAGATGGGCCTTCGCATCGCGGTGACGATCCCCGACGGCGTCCCCGAGGAGAAGAAGACGCTCCTGCGGATGCTCGGCGCCGAGGTCTGGGCCACGCCGGACGATCTTTGCCCGGTGGACCATCCGAAGGACGGGGCGATTGCGCTGGCGCATTCGTTCATCAACAGCGAGGGCGGCGCCGAGCGATACGCGATGCCGAACCAGTATGAGAACCCGGACAACGTGCGGGCGCACTACGAGACGACCGGGCCCGAGATATGGCGCCAGACCGAGGGCAGGATCGATGTCTTCGTCGCCGGGTACGGGACGTGCGGCACGATCACCGGAGTCGGGAAGTTCCTCAAGGAGAAGAACCCGCGCATCCGCGTGGTCGCCGTCGAACCGAACAAGGGGCACAGACTGCCGGGCATGAAGAACCTGGAGGAGTCGAAGCCGCCGGGGATCCTCGATCGGAGCGTCATCGACCGCGTCGTTCGCGTGGCCGACGAGCCGGCATACGCGATGACGAAGCGCCTGTTCCGCGAGGAAGGCCTGATCGTCGGCCCTACGACCGGGGCGATCGTCCACGCGGCGACGGCCATCGCGGGCGAGGAGAAAGGCGTGGCGGTGGCGATCTCGCCGGACGGCGGGTTCAAGTACGCGACGTTCTTCCTCGACGTGCTGGGCGACGAGGGGCTCCCGAAGATCTGACCCGCATGGAATCGGGGAACACGCCGTGACGGAACCGGTCGCCGCCTGCTACGTGCCGCCGACGCCGCCGTCCGAGGACGCCGCCCGGTTCCGGGCGGAGGTCGATCGGTTCCGCCGCGGCGAGGTCTCCGCCGCCGAGTTCCGCGTCTTCCGCGTACCGATGGGGATCTACGAGCAGCGCGAGGACGGCACGTACATGATTCGCGTCCGGTTCCCCGCGGGCGTGATCCGGCCGGGGAACCTGCGGGCGCTGGCGGCGGCGTCGCGGAACCGCGGGAACGGCGTCCTGCACGTGACGACGCGCCAGGAGGTGCAGATCCACCGAGTCCGGCTCGACGACGTCCACCCCGCGCTGGAGGATCTGGCGCGGGCGGGGTTGTCCACGAGGGGCGGCGGCGGCAACACGGTGCGCAACATCACCGCCTGCGTCGACGCCGGCGTCTGCGCCCGCGAGGCGTTCGACGTCACGCCCTGGGCCGTGGCGCTGACCGAGTTCCTCGTCGCCGATCCGGCGAGCCTGCGGCTCCCCCGCAAGTTCAAGGTTGCGGTGTCCGGCTGCACCCGCGACTGCGTCGGCGCCGCGGTCAACGACGCGGGGCTGGTCGCGACCGAGCGCGGCGGCGAGCGCGGCTTCGCCGTGTACGCCGGCGGAGGGATGGGCGCCCACGGCCGCATCGGCGACATCCTCGATCCGTTCGTCCGCGCCGACCGCGCGCATCTCGCGGTCGAGGCGATCAAGCGCGTCTTCGACCGCAACGGCAACCGCCGCAACTAGCATCGCGCCAGGCTCCGCTTTCTCGTCGAGGGGCTCGGCATCGACCGCTTCCGGACCCTGTACGAAGAGGAACTCGGCCGGCTCCGGCGCGAGTCGCCGCCCGTCCCGCGGATCCTGGAGATGCCCGAGCCGGCGGCGGGGAGCGCCGCCCGCGCCGTCGCGCCCCCCGCCGATGGGTTCGCGGACTGGCGCGACCGCTGCGTCGTTCCGCAGAAGCAGGCCGGGCGTCACATGGTCCGCATCCCGCTCGCGCTGGGCGACATTCCGGCCGACACCGCGGAGAGACTCGCGGACGTGGTCGAAGCGCACGGCGAGGGTGGCGTCCGCGGATCGCAGCGGCAGGACCTCGTGCTCCGGTGGGTCCGCGACGACGAGCTGCCGGGGCTTCACCGCGCGCTGGTCGATTGCGGGCTTGCCGGGCCGCGGGCCGCGCCGCCGGGGAACATCGTCGCGTGCGCCGGCGCGTCCACCTGCCGGCTGGGGATCTGCCTCTCCCGCGGCCTGGCGAAGGCGATCGTCGACCGGGCGGCGCGCGACGGCCTCGACATGCCCCCCGGGGACGGCCTCGACATCTTCATCAGCGGCTGCCCGAACGCCTGCGGCCGGCACCCGGTCGCCGACGTCGGCCTGTCCGGCACGGCCCGCCGCGTCCACGGCCGCCCGGCGCCGCACTACGCAATCCACCTCGGCGGGCGGCTCGGCGACGGGGCGACGGCCTTCGCCGTCGCTTGCGACACGATCCCGGCCCGTGCCGTGCCCGCGTTCCTCGTCGAGTTCCTGCGGGCTTTCCGCGGCTCGGCGCAGCACCCGGAGTTCGGCGCGTTCCTGGAGGCCGGAGGGCGCGGGATCGCGGCGCGCATCGCCGAGCGCCTGCGCGACGTGCCGCCGATCGAGGACGACCCGTCCTGGTACTTCGACTGGGGCGCCGACGCGCCGTTCTCGCTGGCCGGGCGCGGCCCGGGCGAGTGCGGCGCGGGCGTGTTCGACATGATCGACGTCGACCTCGCCGCGGCGAGCGACGCCGTGCGGGACGGCGGCCTCGTGCAGGCGACCGTCCTCGCCGCGCGGGCGCTCCTCGTCACGCAGGGCCTGGAGGCTCGCGACGAGGTCGACGCGATCGACCTGTTCGCCGGGCACTTCGTCGATGCGGGTTTCGTTGACGGCCGCTTCCGCGGGCTCCTCGATGCCGCGCGGCGGTGCATCCGATCGGACGGCGGCTCCGTGCCGTTCGGTGCATCCGCGGACGACGTGGCGGCGCTGGTCGGGGCCGTGCGGGCGCTCTACGACGGCATGGACGACTCGCTGCGGTTCGCCCCGGCGGCGGCGCCGGCTCCGGCCGTACCTGCCGTGGATGCTCCGGAGGCGCCTCCATCGCCCGCGGGGCCGGAGCCGGATCGCGAGGCCGACCTGTCGGCCGTCGCGTGTCCGCTGAACTACGTCAAGACGAAGCTCCTCCTGGGTTCGATGCGCCCCGGCCAGGTGCTGGGCGTCGTCCTCAACGCGGAGGGGTGCCGCAACGTCCCGGACAGCGTCGCCAAGGACGGCCACTCCGTGCTTTCCCTCGCCCCCGACGGCCGGTTCTGGAAGCTGCTGGTGCGGAAAAAGGGGTAGGACACTCGGCACATAGCGCGGCGGCCTGCCTGCCGCCTGCCTGCCGGCAGGCAGGGCAGGCAGGCGCCGCAACCAAACGATGAATCACCGCAGAGACCGCAGAGGGCGCAGAGAATGGTCTCTGTGTTCTCTGCGTGCTCTGCGGTGACCAATATCGTCGCGCCGTGCGACGATGAACGCCT
>CAMTWF010000095.1:0-6102 GCA_947085355.1 uncultured delta proteobacterium | reverse complement strand
GCGGCCTACGGCACGCCGACGAAGAGGTCGTCGTAGTACACGTCGGCCGCGACCGAGGCTTCCGCGGGCTTGTCGTCGTAGCGGGCCTCGAACAGCACGCGCAGCGGCGTGCCCGGCGGCGGCAGCCTGCCCCACAGTTCCAGGAAGTCGGCCCGCACCGGCAGCGAGAAGTCGATCCACTCGCCGATCGGCGGCGCCGCGCGGCGGTGGACGAACCGGTACCGCGCGTTGCTCATGTCGTACGGCTGTTCGGCGACGCCGTCCAGGACGTAGCGGACCTGCGTGCTGGGCAGCGTCCCCTGCGCGTGCATCGAGATCACGACCGCCTGGACGTACACCTTCCGCGCCGCTCCCGGCTCCCAGCGGCCGACCCTGTACTTCCCGGACACGACCGGCGGGAACACATCGGGCGCGATCTCCTGCACGACGCCCCAGACGCGGGTACGCCCGTCGCCCGGACCGCCGCGGACCTCCAGGGCGGCCGAACGCGCCCCGGATGCGCCGAAGCCGTCCACGACGCGGAACGGCGCCCACTCGCGGGACCACTCGAGCCACTTCCAGCCGGCGCCGCCCTCCTCGAAGCCGGGGTCGGCCAGGAAGTTCCCGGCCGTCGTCTTCACGGGCCGGGCCTCCACCTGCGGCGCCCGGGCCGGGCCGTCGCGCTCCCGTGCCGCCCCGCGCCCGCGCGGCGATTCTTTGGTTGCGGGCAAGATGCCAGCGCTACGCGCCCGCCGTTGCGCCTCCACTGACCGGCCGTGGCGGTAGCCGCCGTAGAACGCGGCGACGGCGATCGCGGGGCCGCCGAGCGCCAGCAGAACCACCAGCAGGCGATGCCGCGTCGCTCGCCTCTCGTGTCCCGCGCCCGGTTGCCGCCCGCCCCTCACGGCGCGGCCTCGCCGGCGTCCGGCCCGGCCCCGGCGGTCCGCGCGAGCAGCTCCTCGTAGATCGCCTTGCCCGGCGACAGTTCGAGCGCCCTGCGCGCGGCCCGCGCGGCGACGTCCGCACGGCCGAGTCGCTCGGCGGTCACGCCCAGCAGGTAGTGCCTGTCGTGTCCGGTGGGATCGATCTCAGCGGCCCGGCGGGCCAGGGCGAAGGCCTCCTCGTCATCGAGGCGGTTCATGTGGAGGAAGCGGGCCTTGAGCGCGAGCGGCTCGGCGGCGGCGTGGGCGGCTGCGACGAGGCCGTCGAGGAACCGGATCGCCTCCTCGCGACGTCCCGCCTTCTCCAGCGACATGGCGACCCAGTAGCGGAATCCCCATCCGGCCTCGGTGTCGCCGGCGACGTCGGCGCCCTCGCGGAAGTACGCCAGCGCTCGTTCGGCGTCGCCGACGACGCGGAGCTGGTAGCGTCCCAGCGCCCGCGTCGCCTCGGCCCATGCGCCGTTCCGGTTGCCCGCGTCCAGCGAGCGTGCGCGTTCCAGCAGCCGGAACCCCTCCGCCTTGTCGCCCCGGCATAGCCGCATCGTCCCGGCCTGGGCGAGCAGCTTCGGGTCGTCGGGCTTCGCCTCGATCTTCCGCAGCACCTCGGCCAGGTCGTCCACGCCCGCGACCGCCCTGCGTACCGCGTCGACGTACGACGCCGCGTCGTCGAACCCGTCCACGCGCCCCTTCTCCGCGCCGTCGGCGTCCAGGATCAGCGTCGTCGGCAGACCGATCACCCGATGCCTGCGGGCGAACGCCTCCCCCTCCGGCGCGTCGAAATCGACGTGGACGCCGATCAGCTTGCCGCGAGGCAGCCGGCCGGCGGCATGCACGAAAACGTCGCGTTCGAGCTGCCGGCACGCGGGGCACCAGGAGGCCTCCACGAGAGCCAGGACGAGTCGCCCCTCCGCGCGCGCCTGGTCGAGCGCCTCGGCCGGCGTCCCCTCCCGCCACTCCCAGCGGACCGGCGGGCCGCCTCGATTGCGGGAACAGCCGATCGACGCCGCGACAACCAGGACCGCGAACCCGATGACCGTCGTCGTTCTCACCTGCCACGCTCCCCCGCCCGCGGCGGCGTGTTGCGCCGCCCCGCGGACGGTGGTACGGAACGCATGTTCGCCGCGACGGCGGCGGGGCGCAAGATCCCGGCGGAACCGGGTCTTCCCGGCGCAGGGCGGACTACAGGAGCCGGCGATGGCAGACGAAAGGGACAAGACCGGACGGCTCGTGGTTGCCGATCCGGACCGCAAGCCCTCCGGCAAGACGGCGGTGGTCCAAGAGGGCGAGGTGATCCGCCTCGACAGCGCCTTCTGCCCGCGCGGCGACAACCTCATGATCGAGGGCGCGCCGACCTTCGACGACCACCCGGGCATATGCCTCGAAGTGACGGACGGCGCCCGCGACGGACTCGTCACGCTCAGCCCGATTCACGGCGACCACCGCAAGGTCGGCATCGAGTTCGAGCCCGGCACGGTGCTCACGCTCCGCTGCCCCGTCTGCCACGTGGAACTCGATCCGATCGCCGCATGCTCGTGCCACGAGAAGGGAATGTTCGTCGCATTGTACACGACGCCGAAACGCTCGGTCAGCAACTTCGTCGGCGTCTGCCGGATCTGGGGCTGCCTCCGCTCCTTCACGAAGGAGGCCGGCAAGATCGTCTCGGAGTACCGCGTCGAGGCGAAGTGACGCGCGGGAAGCTCCCGCGCAAGGAGGACGTCATGCATCCGATACGCATCTCGCTCGTCGCCGCGGCCGCCGCCTGCTCCACCGCCTGCGGTGCCGCTGGGCCGCCCGACCCGCTGCCGGCCCATCTGGCCCGGGTCCCGATCGATGCCGAGTCGGTCGGGCAGATCGACGTTGCGAAGGTAGTCGACATCGAAGAGGTCGACGCCTGGATCGGCCGCCTGGTCGGCGCGTTCGGGTACCCGGCCGACCCGTGCCTGCTCGACGCGATCCGGCGGACAACGCACGTCACCGTCGCCGACTTCCGGGCGGCGTCGGGAAGGAGCGAGGACGGAGCGATCGTCGCGGGGGACCTGCGCGCCCGCGATCTGGGTACCTGCATCGCCGTCGCATTTCCTTGGGCGACCGAGGCCGGCCCAATGACCGTCACCCTCGACGGACGCCGCGTGACATTCGGGGATCCGGACGATCTGCTGGCGGTCGCGGACCTCCCCGACGGGTCCGGCGTCGTCGTCGGTTCGGAGGACGGCGTCGAGATGCTGCTGGCGGATCGCCCGCCGGAGGCATCGTTTGCCGCGCAGCCGCTCCTGGGCAGGATCCGCTCCCTGACCGGCGGCGGCGATTTGGAGATCTTTCTCGCGCCGCGCCACGGGGAAGGACTGTTCGACCTGCCACTCGCCGGCGCCGGGCTGGCGCTCCGCCGCGCCGCTCCCGACCGGTACACGGCGATCCTCATCGCCGCCTCGGCCGCCGAGGCTCGCATGTTGTCGATGGGGGTCGGAGCGATGATCCGCCTGGTCGCCGAGAGGGCCGCGGACATGGTCGCGGGGCTGGACGAGGGCGGCGAGGATCCGGCGCCGGCCTGGCTGCTCGAATCGGCGCCGAAACTCCGCGCGGTCGCCGTTGCGGCGGCGGCCGCCGCGGTCGAGGCCGAAGGCGACGCGGTCCGCGTGACGATCGAACTCGACCCCGCGGTCGTCAGCCCGACGTCGCTCATCGGCCTGGCGGGCGCGTGGCTGTTCGTCTCCGAGGCCCGCGCCGCCCGCCCGGCCGCCCATACGGAACGGAAATGACAATGGCGCGGGTGGCGCGGGCCCGATCCCCGTTGTATATTCGCCGCCGTGTCGGGATGCAGCCGGAACGGGCGGCGCCTGACGGCGCTTCTGCGGGCGCCGGGCGCCGCGATGTCGCTCGCCGCGATCCTTCTCGCCGCGTGCGGGGCCAAGACCGACCTGGAACGCGGCGAGATGCGACCGCCCGACGTGCCGGTGCGGGAGCCGGAACGGTGCGACGGCCTCGACAACGACCTTGACGGCGAGGTCGACGAGGACTTCCGCGAGAGCCCCGGAGGGGCGTACAACCGCCCGGAGCACTGCGGCATGTGCGGCCGGAACTGCGCCGAGAGCGTCGCTCACGCGGTCGCCGCGACGTGCTCCGAGGTCCGCCACGTCGAGTGGACCCGCGGCGTGTGGACCTGCGTTCCCGTCGAGTGCGAGGCGGGGTGGGCGCCGACGGCCGACGGAACGCGGTGCGTCCAGTGGGAGCCGATTCTCTGCCTGCCGTGCCGGGACGACGGCGACTGCAATACCCGAGGCGGAAGGTGCGACGAGATCGGCGGCGAGATGCGCTGCACCGTGCCGTGCGGCGCCGGTCCGCTGCCCGGCGGCGCCGCGTGTCCCGGCGCCTACGAATGCTCCGACGGCCGGTGCGTCCCGCCGGGCGGCTCGTGCTACTGCGCCCCCGGCGAACTGTTCCTCGTGTCGTGCGCCATCGAGACCGCCGCGGGCACGACGTGCCTCGGCTCGGCGACGTGCAGCGACGGCGTGCTGTCGGAGTGCTCCGGCACGGACGAGATCTGCGACGGCATCGACAACGACTGCGACGGCGGGATCGACGAGGACTTCCGCGACGACCTGGACCAGTACTCGATCGACGTGCACAACTGCGGCGCGTGCGGCGTGGACTGCACCGAGTCCCGCGTCCCCGGCATGGAACTGACCTGCGGCGGCGACCCGTACGCCCCTCGATGCGTCATGCTCTGCCGGGACGCCGTCGACGGCATCCACGTCGGCGACCGGCTCGACGCCAACCTCGACGTCGCCGACGGCTGCGAGTGCGCCGTGACATCGCTGCTCGACGACGCGGGCCCGGTCGGCGCCTTCGGGCAGGACCTCGACGTCGACTGCGACGGCGCCGACGGCGACGTCCGCCGGTCGTTCTACGTGGCGCCGGACGGCGACGACGCCGACCCGGGCTCGCCGCTCTACCCGCTGCGGACGATCGGCGCGGCGATACGCCGGGCGTCCGGGTCGATCCCCTCCGACCGCCCCAGGCCGGACGTCTTCGTCGCCGCCGGCACGTACGTCGAGACCGTCCGCGTCTCCGACGGCGTGCGTCTCCACGGCGGCTACCGTCGGGATTTCCTCGGCCTCGTGCCGGACTCCTTCATCACGTCGGTCGTCGCCGACGATTCGGCCGCGGCGCCCGGCGGCGCCGCCCTCCTCGCCGAGGCCGGTGCGGGCGCATCGTCGACCGTCGTGGAGGGGATCCAGTTCCGCGGGGCGGACGCGCCCGGTTCGGAGTTGCCGGCCTTCGGGGCCGTCGTGCGCGCTCCCGGCCCCAACCTCGTCCTGCGCAACCTTGCGATCCGTTCCGGCCACGCCGGAGCGGGGAGGCACGGCGCCGGGGGCGCCTCCGGCGCCGCCCCGCCGGTCGAGGCATCCCAGGGCCGGCCGCCGCGAGCGGCGGTCGAGGACGCGGCGTACGAGTGCACGGCCGGGTCGGCCAACACGGTCGAGGGTGGAGCGGGCGGAGTCAACACGTGCGACGGCACGGACGTCTCCGGCGGCGCGGGCGCTTCCGCCGGCTGTCCCACGCTGTACTCGTCGCAATCCACCGGTTCTCCGGGGCGATCGGGCGCTCCCGCCGTCCCCGGCGGCACGGGAGGCAGCGGCGGCTGGGACTGCCAGACGCCGAGCGAAACGTACGGCTGCGGCGTGTATTCGGTCCCGGAGACGTACGCCCTGCCCGGCGACGGCGGCAACGGCGCCGACGGACGGCCGGGCGCCGCAGGACGCGGCTGCGACGACGCCCTGGGAAGGCTCGACGGCGACCGCTGGATCCCGGCGGTTCCCACGGCCGGAACGCAGGGCGGGCCCGGCGCCGGGGGCGGAGGCGCGGGAGCCGGAGGCGGCGCGGTCGTCGTCTGGGACGGCGGCGAGTGCGCGCATCCCGACGGGCTGGGCGGCGGAGGCGGGGGCGGCGGAGCAGGGGGCTGCGGCGGCCGGGGCGGCTCGCCCGGCACGTCGGGCGCGCCGTCCGCGGCGATCGTGATCGACTACCGGGGCGCCGCCGGAAGCCTCTCGGCGCCGCTATTCGACTCCGTGCGAGCCGTGACCGGATCCGGCGGCGCGGGCGGGCGTGGCGGCCCGGGCGGCGACGGCGGCAACGGCGCCGACGGACGGCCGGGCGCCGCAGGACGCGGCTGCGACGACGCCCT
>CAMTWF010000094.1:0-10315 GCA_947085355.1 uncultured delta proteobacterium | reverse complement strand
GGCTCATCGACGCACGGGGCGGGCTCATCGACGCACGGGGCGGGCTCATCGACGCACGGGGCGGGCTCATCGACGCACGGGGCGGGCTCATCGACGCACCGGGCGGGCTCATCGACGCACCGGGCGGGCTCATCGACGCACCGGGCGGGCTCATCGACGCACCGGGCGGGCTCATCGACGCACGGGGCGGGCTCATCGACGCACCGGGCGGGCTCATCGACGCACACGGACGGCTTATCGACGCACGGGGCCGGCTCATCGACGCACCGGGCGGGCTTATCGACGCACCGGGCGGGCTCATCGACGCACCGGGCGAGCATTTAGGTGCGCGCAAGAGGTGCGCGCAAGAGGTGCGCGCAGCGGGGGAGGCGCCGCCAGGCAGGCACAATCATTAGGTTTTTTCGGTCGAGTGCTCCGGAACGGCCTCAACCGTTTGCGGGGGCGTTTTCGGCGCCGCCGGCCTTGTCCGACGGCTTGTCGCCGGCCTTGGTCCCGCGGCGGTGGAGGATCTTGAGGTTGTAGCGGCCTGCCGCGTCGGCATCGCTTGCGTGCAGCTCGTGCCCGGCATCGTTGATCACCTTGAGGCCGACGTAGAGCCTCCCCTTGGCCGCGTAGTAGTCGCGCACCTTCGCCGGCAGGGTGGACAGCCGCTTCACTTCCTGGCTGACCACTGGCCACTGGCCACTGACCACTGACCACTGACCACTGACTACCGACCACTGATTGCTAGTAGCGCCCGACGAGGAAACCCTGCACCGACGGGCCGTCGCCACGCGCGGCCAGGTCGTCCGCCCGCAGCTCGAGGCCGACGTGTTCCGCGATCGCCCACCGGAGGAAGACGCCGAGCGGCGCGTCGAGACGCCGGCGGCACTCGACGCGGGAGACGACGCAGGCGTCGAGGAGGCGCGCGTCCGGCCCCGAGAGATCCCAGCCCGCGGGCCGCCAGCGGTACCCGCCGCCGACGCCGGCGGCGAGACGCCCGCTCGCCGGGAGGTAGGCGAACTCCCCCAGCACGGAAACCGGCGCCGCCTCGGCGGGCCGGTGTTCGCCGCCCGCGCCGTCCTCGGCCCAGCCGTGCGACGACTCGAACGCGACCCGCAGCCGCAGGTCGCGGTGCAGGTAGACGCTCCCCGCGACCACGGCGCCCTGCACGAACTCCCCCGTGTTCCGCCAGGCCGCGGGCAGATCGTCCGCCGCGGCGTCGGCGACGGCGACGATCGCGCCGGAGATCCATGCCGCGTGGTACGCGACGTGGAGATCCACCAGGCCGAGCGCCAGCCGCAGGGAGGCGAGTCCGCCCCAGGAACGCTCGGGCTGAAGACCGTAGTTCGGGATCCAGCGGACGTCCGCGGCCGGATCGACGCCGGCGGGCGCGATCTCCTCGATCGCGGGCGATCGGGCGCCGGTGCCGGCCCTCGCGCGCACCTCCAGCCCGTCGCCGAGCCGCCACGCGCCTTCGAGCGTGGCCGCGGGTTCGACCTCCCACCGTTCGGTGGCCCCGTAGGCTTCCGGGCCGATCTGGCCGTACGGGTCCTCGGGCACGAGCAGCCGGAACGCGGCCAGCGAGATCGCCGCGCGGGCATCCCACGTCCCGCCGCGCGGTCCACCGGGTCCGTCCGCGTCGCCGATCCCCGCGGCGACCGACACGGTCCCGCCCGCGCGGCTCGCCCCGTCCGGCGCGGGCCGCAGCGGCCAGTCGCCCAGCAGATCGGCGTGCGAACCGGGGCCGCGCACGAAGCCGCGACCGACCGACGACCCGACGCCCTCGGCGCGAAGCTCTCCGGCGGCCCCGAACGTCCACCACCGGCCCGCGATGTCGGCCCGCCCGCCGGCGGCGATCGCCCAGAGGTTCTCGTCCGAGCGGCTCCAGCGGTCGCGGGCCGGGTCGAAGGCCAGGAGCGAGCGATCGGCGCTGCGGAACAGCGCCCACGCAGACGCATCCGGCGCGCGGCGCCGCCACGTGGCCGCGACGACGCGGTTCTCGATTCCGTCGAGCTTCAGGAAGCCGGCGGAGAGCCGCCGGGGGCCGCGCACGAGCCCGGATGCGCCGTCGATCCGCGCGATCATGCCGATCCGGTCGTCCGCGCCGATGTCGACGCCGAGGTCGAGGACGGCGCTCCCGGTCAGCGCCTCGCCGACGCGCTCGGCGTCGGCCGAGAGCCCCTCGACCGCTCCCATCGCCAGGCCGGCCAGGGCGAGCGTGCCGCGCAGGGTTCCCGCCTGGAACCCGGCGGCGGCGGCGCCCGCGGGCCCTCCGACGTCGCCGCGGAATCCGGCGCGCCCCGACGCATCCAGGACGAACGGGCGATACGGGTTGACCGGCGGCGGGGACGTTTCGAGCGCCACGCTGCCGGCGAGCGCGTCGCCGTCCAGCGACGCCGGGTCGGGTCCGATCCGCACCGATGGGCGGAGCGAAGGCGAAGCCGCGACGGAGAAGTACGGCTCGTCGAAGGCGCGGGCCAGCAGCGAGGAGACGCGGATCCCGCCGAGCGACACGGCGGTGCGGCGGGCGTCCCAGCCGAGGATCTCCGGCACGGCGAACGCCGCGTCGATCGGACGGAACGCGAGACCGGGCAGGTCGAGCCGCAGCCCCGGGTCGGACGGGTCGGACGGGTCGGCCGCAACCAAACGCGGCAAAAGGCAAGAGGCAAGAGGCAAAAGGCAAAAGGCAAAAGGCGACGACGCATGTAGGCGTTGCTTCATCCGCGCCGGCTCCGGCGCCCGGCGAGCATCGAGGCGCCGATCAGGCCCAGGCCGACCCCGGTGGCGCCGAGGCAGTACGCGCGCCATTCGGCGGCGCCCACGTAGTCGAAGTAGAGGAAGCCGAACCATGCGGCCGCCGTCAGCATGGCGTACGTGATCTGTCTTCCCGTGCGGGCGGTGCGCTGGAGCAGCGGCGCCAGGCCGCGGACCTGCAGTTCCATCTGCCCCTTGAGCGACCGCGAGACGAATCGCTGGACCTGGTCGGGAAGCTCCAGGTACGAGAGCGCGGTGGACTTGACCGACTCCACGAAGATCTGCGTCCAGTCGCGTTCGGGCCCGAGCACGTACTCCCGGACGTACGGGTAGATCACCTCGACGGGCCGCATCTCGGGGTCCAGGTGGGTGCACAGGCCGGTCAGCAGGAGGATGGTGCGTTCCAGCAGGACCCAGTCGCCCGGGACGTGGAAGGCGCCGGAGAGGTCGCGCAGGGAGACGCCGAGCGTCTCGATGTCCACGAGGTTCCTGAAGACCTCGTTGGGGTCGAGCTTGAGGTCCTTGAGGTTGAAGGCGTCGACGTGGACCTCTTCCTGGAATCGCTTGTGGAAGTACTCGATGACGCGTTCGGCGACGGTCTCGTCCGCCGTGCGGGCGATGAAGCCCATCTTCCGCAGGGCCGCGTAGATCTGCCCGGTGTTGCGCCGGATGATCCCTTCGAGGAACTCGGGAATGCCCTCGCGCATCCGCGGCGAGATCGTGCCGATGGCGCCGAAGTCGAGGAACGTGACCGAGCCGTCCGGCCGGACGATGATGTTCCCGGGATGCGGATCCGCGTGGTACGCGCCGTCCACGAAGATCATCTGGCAGTAGGTCGTGACCAGCAGCCTGGCGAGCTTGCGCCGGTCCACGCCCAGGCGGTCCAACTCCTCCACGCGAGAGACGTTGATCCCCTCGCAGAACGACGCGGTCAGCACCTTGGCCGTCGTCAACTCGGGCAGCACCTCGGGGAACCCCACCATCGGATCGTCACGGAAGTTGCCCGCGATCCGCCCGATGTTCTCGGCCTCCCGGATGAAGTCCAGCTCGGCGCGCACCATCGTCTCGATCTGCCGGTGGTACTCGTCCAGGTTCTCGACCGGGAAGAAGCGTTCGATGATGCCGAGGATCCTGCGGATGGTCTTGAGGTCGCGGCGAACCACGTCCTCGATCCCGACGTGTTGGACCTTCACGGCCACGGCCCGCCCGTCGCGCGTCTCGGCGCGGTGGACCTGCCCGAGCGACGCCGACGCGATCGGCGTCTCGTCGAAGGAGGCGAACAGATCCTTCGGGTCGGCGCCCAGTTCCGAACGGATCCGCGCGGCGACCTGGTCGTACGGCCGGCTCGGCACCCGGTCCTGGAGCTGCTCCAGCGACCTGCGGAAAGCCTCGGGGAGGAAGTTCGCCATGATCGAAATGAGCTGGCCGACCTTGATGAAGAGGCCCTGGAGCGACAGAAGGGTGCGCGTCACGCGCAGGCCGTTGCGGGCGTGCACGGCCTCCAACCGCCGTTCGTAGTGCTCCCGTCCCAGCAGGCGCGACTTCCAGCGCAGCCACGCGTACGACCCGATCACCCGGAAGGTGGTCAGATACGCCTTGGCGAACCGGAACGTCATCGGAATCGGCCGGACGGCCGGCACGCCGCCTCCGTCCCGCGCGGCCGCGGGCGGCGTGGAACGAGCGGTCTCTCCGTCTTGGTCGCCGCCGCGCATGGCTCGGGAGGCTACAGCGGCATACATGGCCGCGCAACGTGCCGGCTCAGCCCGAGCCGTCCGGGGCGGCGTGGCGCGCGAGACGCAGATCGAGCGTCCGGCCGATCCGCGCCAGTTCCTCCACGACCTCGTCGGTGGTGGAAAACCGACCCTCCGGCCGCTTGGCCATCAGTCGATCGGCGAGCGTGCCGAGCGCCGCGGGCAGGTCGTCGAGGACGCGGTCCAGCCGTTCGGGCCGGTGCTGGAGCGTTCGCACCATCCGTTCCTCGTGGGTCTCTCCGTCGAACGGGTTGGCCCCCGCCGACATCTCGTACAGCATGACGCCGAGGGCGAACTGGTCCTCGGGAGGGCCCGACGATCGCCCGCGGATGCGCTCGGGCGCCATGTACGATGGCGAGCCGAGGAGACGGCCCTGGTAGGTCATCGCCGAACCGCGGATGGCGGCGATGCCGAAATCGAGCAATTTGGCGGAGCCGTCGGTCCGGACGAGGACGTTGGCCGGCTTGACGTCGCGGTGCACGATGCCCCGAACGTGCGCAAAGGCCAGCGCGTCGGCTACCTGGAAGAGCAGAGCCACCGTCTCGGCCGGCGGCAGCCGGCGGCGCGCCTCGATCACCCGATCGAGCGACCGGCCGTCGACCAGCTCGAGGACGATGTACCAGAGGCCGAGTTGCGGGTCGCGGCCGAGGTCGTGGACGGCGACGATGCCTGGGTGCTGGAGCGCCCCGGCCGCCGCCGCCTCGCGCTGGAACCGCGCGACCGACTCCGCCACCTCGTCCGGCCGCTCGGAAGCCAGGCGCAACACCTTCACCGCCACGGTCCGGCCGATCAGCGGATCGCGGCAGCGGTACACCTCGCCCATTCCGCCCCGGCCGACGAGATCGACGATCTCGTAGCGGCCCACGCACCCGAACGCGGCCCGGCCGCCCTCGCCGACGGGGAGCGGCGGCGGAGAAGCGCCCGCCGGCACGGCGTCCGGGGCCCCCGCCGTCGCAGGCCGCTCGGCGACGATGTCCGCCGTGCCCAGGTGCACCGTCCGCTCGCGCCGCCGTCGCATGGCCGCGTCCACCACCTGTCCCAGGTGCTCGAAACGCACCGGCTTCTCCAGGAACTCGAACGCCCCGGACTTCATCGCCTCCACCGCGCGCGGCACGCTTCCGACGGCGGTGAGCACGATGAACTG
Source organism: uncultured delta proteobacterium (assembly GCA_947085355.1). Taxonomy (GTDB): domain Bacteria; phylum Myxococcota_A; class Polyangia; order DRWM01; family JAAZOP01; genus CAMTWF01. The sequence continues at coordinate 4,684 of CAMTWF010000094.1, read as the reverse complement.
CGCGTCCGACCCGAGAGCGCGCGCCTCGCGGATCATCTCGATGCCGGTCATGCCCGGCATGGCGAGGTCGGTGACGACCAGGTCCGCCGGCGTGATCGCCAGGGCGGCCAGCGCCGCCCGGCCGTCGGCGGCGACGCCGACGGTGAAACCGTTCTGCTCGAGGAACCGGCGCACGAGGTAGACGATCGCCTCGTCGTCGTCGACGACCAGGGCGCGAAGACCGGCGTGCGGCTGCGGCCCGTCGCTCATCACCGGCGCATCATACACGAGGTCGCTCCCCGGCAATGCCGCCGTCCAGGCCCGTTTTGACTTTCGATCCCACTTCCGTATCCTGCCGGCTTCACACGGCTCCCCCGCCGAGAAAGCGCAACCCGTGACGAAGAAGAAGATCCTGCTGATCAACCCCCGGTGCCCGGCCGACTTCCTCAACACGTCGGTCATCAACGAAGCGATGGGCAAGACGAGCTTCTTCCCCAGCCTGTCGCTGCTCACCGTCGCGGCGCTCGCGCCGGACGACGCGTTCACCGTGGAGGTGTTCGACGAGTACCTCGGCGTCTCCGTCGAGCAGGCCGACCCGCGGGCGGACGTCTACGCGCTGACATGCTTCGACCCGAACCGGGAGCGGGCGCATGAACTCTGCCGGTGGCTCAAGGCGCGCGGGAAGTTCGTCGTCCTCGGCGGACCGCACTGCACGCACCACTGGCGGTCGATCGCCGCGGAGCAGCCCTACGACGCCCTGTTCGCGGGCGACGCGGAGCGCACCTGGCCGCGCTTCCTCGGGGAGTGGCTTAGGGGCGAGCACGGCCGGCTGTACGTCGAGGAGGAGAAGGTCGACCTGGCCCTCACGCCGGTGGCTCGCTGGGATCTCTGTCCCGCGGACCGCTACCTGACTGCGGTGATCCAGACGTCCCGCGGCTGCCCCTTCAAGTGCGAATTCTGCGACGCCATCGTCCTCTACGGCAACAAGGTGAGGGTGAAGCCCGTCGAGCGCGTGCTCGAGGAGATGGACCTCATCTACCGCGCCGGCTTCCAGTCGGTCCTCATCGGCGACGACAACTTCACCGCCAAGCGGCGCTACGCCAAGGAGGTGTTGCGGCGGATCATCGAGTGGCGGAAGGACAAGGATCCGCTCTTCGTCCTCGCGGCGCAGCTCTCCGTCGACATCGCGCGCGACGACGAGCTGCTCGCGCTGATGACCCGCGCCGGGCTCGTCTTCGCCTACCTGGGCATCGAAAGCTCGAGCAAGGAGGCGCTCGAGGAAGCGAACAAGCGGCAGAACGTCGACGCCGACATCCCCGCCGACGTGGCGAAGATCCACTCGTACGGGATCAACATCATGTCCGGGCTGATCGTCGGGTTCGACCACGACGGGCCGGACATCTTCAGATCCCACGTGGACTTCTGCAGCGAGATGGCGCTGCCTCTCTGCAACACGTACCTCCTCACCGCGCCGCACGGTACGCCGCTGCGCGCGCGCCTGGAGCGCGAGGGACGGCTCGATGCCGACGGCGATCACTCGCTCGGCGAACTCCTTCGCACCAACATCGTCCCGAAGCGGATGTCCCGCGAGGACATGCTCGCCGGCTTCCGCTGGATGACGACGCATCTCTTCGACTACGACGGCTTCGCCCGGCGGCTCGCGCGCAAGTTCGAGGGCTTCCGCAGCCGCGGCATCACCACCGAAGGGACGACGACGTGGGCGATCCGCATGCGGCACTACAAGCTCGCCTGGCGCATCCTCTCCTTCACCCTCGCCAACCCCGAGGCGGCGCGCGAACTGAAGGAGCTGCTCAAGCGGACGCTGCCGGTGATGGCGCGCCGGCCGCGGTTCATCAACGACATCTTCCAGGACCTCATGCTCTTCATCCGCTTCAAGACCTACTACGAGCAGGCGGGAGCCTACCGGCCGGATCTCCTCGACGCGCCGCGGCCGGAAACCTGGATCCGGGCGCTCGACGATGCGCCCGCGGCGAATCCCGAACGCGCCCCGGCGCAGGCTTGACCCACGTTTTGACTTTCGATCCTGCTTGCGTATCCTACCGGCCCGCGCGACCGGCCGCGGGGTTCGCTTGCACCGGGGGGCTGTTCGGCGCTTCGCGCCTCACCGCCCCCCGGCCCCCCGCAGACCCTCGCGGTAGAGCCGCTCGGGTCCTTGCGCCGGCGCGGCAAGAGGTGGCTACGATGTACGCGATCCTGGAGATGGGCGGAAAACAGTACAGGGTCAAGGAGGGGGACCGGGTGCTCGTGGAGAAGATCGAGGGGGAAGCCGGGGCGAAGGTGACGTTCGACCGGGTGTTGATGCTCGGCGGCGGCGAGGATGCGCCCGCGATCGGCAGGCCGATCGTGGGCGGCGCGGCGGTCGATGCGGAGATCGTGCGCCAGGGCCGCGGCCCCAAGCTGACCATCTACAAGATGAAGCGGCGCAAGAACTACCGCCGCAAGATGGGCCACAGGCAGGCGTACACGGAGATCCGCGTCACCGCGATTCGCGGCGGACACCCGGCGGTCGCGGGATAGGAGCGCGAAGATGGGCAAGGACAGGTCGGGGGTCAACGGGCGGAACAGCCGGGGCCAGAGGCGCGGGATCAAGGTGCACGACGGCACGCAGGTGCGCGCCGGCACGATCATCGTCAGGCAGGTGGGATCCCACATCCACGCCGGCCCCAACGTAGGCGTCGGCAGAGACTATACGCTGTACGCCAAGGTCGACGGCGTCGTCGGCTTCAGCACGACCGGGGCGGGCCGCCGCCTGGCTCGCGTGATCCCGGCCCGATAGAGAGTTACGAGTTACGAGTTGCGAGTTTGGAGTTGCGACCTCCGACCTCCGAACTCCAAACTCGAAACTACTACGTCAGACGCCCCCGGCGGCCGGCGGCGCGAGTCGCTCGACGACGCAGTTCCAGAGCAGGTCGATCCCCTCGCCCGTGACGCCGGAGACGGCTATCGTCCGCAGCGGAGCGAACCGCGACCGCATGCGATCGATCGCGAGTTTCGCCTCCGATCGCCGGAGCTTGTCGCACTTGGTGAGCACGACGATCGGCGTGATGCGGAGCCCGCGGACGAATTCGAGCAGCAGTTCCTCCTCCCGCTCCGGGCCGCGTCGCACGTCCACGAGGACGAGGACGCCGGCCAGCCGCCGGCACCGCCGGAGGAACCCTTCGATGAGCGGCCCCCAGGCGTCGCGCCGCTCCTTCGACAGCGCCGCGTAGCCGTATCCGGGCAGGTCGGCCAGGACGAAGGCGCCGTCGGGGGCGCGGACCGCGACGAGTTGGATCGTCCGCGTGCAGCCCGGCGTCCTGCTCGTGCGGAGCAGCCGGTGGCGGCCGAGGAGGCGGTTGAGGATCGTCGACTTGCCGACGTTGGAGCGGCCTGCGGCGACGAACACCGGCAGGCCCAGATCGGGGGCTTCGCCGACCTGCCGGATCTCGCCGACAACCTCCACCTGTACGCCCGAACGGTTCATCGTCGCGCCTCCCTTCCTCCGATCCCGCGCCGCACCGCGGCGGCCAGGGCGCGTGCGTCCGAGGTCCCGAGCGCCCACGCGGCGCCGAAGTAGGCGGCTCCACCGGCCGCGAGTACTGCCGCCAGGAGGGCGGCGTTCCGGATCGTGCCGCCTTCCTCCCACCGTGCCGGGAGCGCGGCGGCGAGGCATGCGCCGACCATGGCGGCGGCCGCGACGGCGTGCCGGATCGCGTCGGCGGCGACCTCGCGCAGCCCGAGCGGGCCGATCCTGCGCCGGAGAACGGCGAGCTGGACGGCGAACTGCACGTTCGGGGTCACGCCGGACGCGATTGCGATGCCGACGTGCCCGAGGTGCCACATGAGCGACAGGCACAGCGTCACGAACACGACCAGGTTGAGGAACGAGAGCCGCACCGGGGTGCGGGCGTCCCGCAGCGCGAAGAAGAGTTGCGTCGTGTTCCGGACGCCGGCGACGCCGGGGATGCCGGCGGCGCACCAGACGAGCGCCGACGCGGTGTGGACCGTCATCTCGCGGTCGAACTCCCCGCGCTGGAAGAGTACGGCGACGACGGGTTCCGCCAGGACCGCCAGCGCCGCAAATGCAGGCAGGGCCACGAACGACGACATCGAGACGCTCCGCCTCCAAGTCCGCTTCGTCTCGTCGCGATCCGAGGCCGCCTCGGCCTGCGAGAGCCGCGGGAGCGCCGCGGTCGCCACGGCCATGGCGAAGAGCGCCTGCGGAAGCTCGACCAGGCGCGCGGCGTAGAACAGGTACGTCACGGAGCCCTCGTCCAGCATCGAGGCGAAGAAGCGGGTCAGCAGGATGTCCACCTGGTACAGGGCCATGCCCAGGACGCTGGGGCCGAGCAGGCCGGCGACCTGCCGGATCGCGGGCCCGGATCGCAGGCTCGGCGCGGGCAGGCGGTCGATCCGCCGCAGCGGCAAGAGGTGCGCGGCGAACTGGAGGGCGCCGCCCAGCAGGACGCCGATCGCAAGCGCCCAGACCGGGTTGTGCCCGGCCGCATCGAGACGCGAGGCGCCGGCCAGCGTCGCGGCGATGATCGCCAGGTTGAGCAGCGCGGGCGAGAAGGCCGGCCAGAAGAACCGCCGGTGCGCGTTGAGGATCCCCATCGCGATCGCGCACAGGCCGATGAAGACCAGGAACGGCCACAGCGCCCGCGTGAGCGAGATGCAGAGCGAGAACTTCTCGGGATCGCGCTGG
>CAMTWF010000093.1:0-7964 GCA_947085355.1 uncultured delta proteobacterium | reverse complement strand
CGTCCGAACCGGCGTAGAACACCTCGGCCTCGACCGGTTTCGACGCTCGGCTTTTCGCTTCTGGCTTTCCATCGTCAGTCAACCGGTTCCAGCCATCGGTCCAGAGCAGGGCGTACAGCCTGGCCTGTGCCGCATGGACGAGTCGCAACCCGTCCGGACCGGCGCCGTTCGAGCGGCCCGGGGCGCCTTCGCCTGCGGCGGACCCGCTCTTCAACTCCCCCACGAACGGCGGGCCGTCGGGACGCGGGACGATCAGGTCGCAGCGGCCCGAGAGACCGAAGCGGCGCGAGACGAGCGGTACCTCGCTCATGGCTCCGCCGGCGGCGGCGCGCCGGTGGAGCCACGCGCGGATCCGCGGCACGACGGCGCGCAGCGATGCCTCGGCGCGATCGACGCCGCCGTCCGGAAGCCAGGCGGCGTCGGCGGCGCGAGCGCGCAGCGCCTCGGCGAACACGGCCGCGTCGGTCCGGGACGGCTGTTCGAGCAGCGCGTCGAGCGCCGCGTCGGCCATGCGACCCGCGACAAGCGGAGCCGATACGTCGCCCGTGCCGGAGCGCAGGGCGACGAGGTAGTGCGCCGGGCACCGGACGTCGTGCGCAGCTGCGATCGCCGTGACCTCGAACGTGCGGTACGGCTCGACGACCAGGATCGCGTCCGGATCGAGGTCGAACACCCAAGCGCCGTCGCGCGGGGGTTCCGCCGGAGCCGGGAGGCCCCATGCCGAAACCTCGCAGCCGGGCCACATGCACGAAAGCGTGCGCTCGTGGTGGGCGAGGTCGCGACGCGTCGGATCGACGAGGAACGCGACCTGCCCGGTGCCGCCGTCCGGCAGGCGCACGCAGCACCACGCGCCGTGCCTCCGCCCCGCCTCCCCGTGCGCGTCGAACTTCACCTTGCGGACTATCGCCGAGGCGATCGCCCGGCGTCCCGAGCCGTCGAGCCGCGCCGGCGTCGCGTCCATGTGGGCCAGGTCGAGGAGCGCCTCGCGGAGCGCCCCGAGCGTCCGAAGCGGCGCGGGGGACGAGGCATCGAGCGCCCGGAGCGCGAGCGGCCGGGCTTCCGGGGGGAAGCCGGGCGCCCAGCGCGATGCCGGATCGGCCGAGTCCGGATCGCCGCCCAGGGCCTTGCAGAACAGTCGGACGACGGCCCGGACGGCGCCTGCGGCGTCGGGTCCCGAGCGCGGCGCTCCCGCGGCGGGAATGCGCAGCGCCACGTCGTCGTCGCCCGACAGGATCACGTCCCGGGGCTCGATTCCTTCGAGTCTCCCCTGCCCTGCCGCCGCCCGCGGAGATCCGGGGGGCGTGAGAGGCGCAGCGCCGAACTGCCCCCCGGCATGGCGGATTTCCTCCGCGGCGTCCACGACGGCAATCGCGATCGACAGCGCTCGCCCCAGCCCGATCGGCCCGGCCGCCAGGACGTCTCGCAGGGTCAGCGGCTCCGAACGCTCGCTCACGCCGCCAACATGCCACGTTTGAGTTTCGGGTTTCGAGTTTCGAGTTTCGAGTTTCGGGTTCCAGGCTGCTCCAAACTCCAAACTCCAAACTCCAAACTCCCCCCGCCCTTGCCCCCGCGTCCACCGGCGCAATGATCGGGCCTACAGCCGTCCCATGTCGGCCACCAGGTCCGAGTCGGACGTCCGCGTGATGCGGGCCGCGACGAAGCTGCCGGCGGGAGGCAGTCCGTTCAGCAGGTACGTGATGCCGTCGATCTCGGGGGCCTGCGCCGCCGTCCTGCCCGTCGCCAGCAGCGGCGTCTCATCGGCGGGACCGTCCACCAGCACCTCGACCACGCGACCGCGCAGCGCCTTCTGCCGCTCGCGCATCAACCGCCGGGAGATCGCCCGCAGCGTCCGGAAGCGGCGGTACGAAACCGCCGGTGGGACCTTGTCCCGCATGTCGAAGCTCGCCGTCCCCTCCTCGTCGCTGTAGCGGAACAGCCCGATCCGGTCGATCGTCGACCTTCGCACGAAGCGCACGAGATCGCGGAAGTCGCTCTCCGTCTCGCCCGGGTGACCGACGATGAACGTGGACCGCAGCGTCGCATCCGGGAGGACGGTGCGCACGCGGTCGACGAGGGCGTCCAGATCGCGGCGCGACGTGCCGCGGCGCATGAGACGCAGCACGCGGTCGGCCGAGTGCTGCATCGGGATGTCGAGGTACGGCGCGACCTTGGGGATGCCGGCGATTCCGTCGAGGAACCGGCGGGAAACCGCGTCCGGGTACAGGTAGAGCAGGCGCAGCCACCGCACACCGTCGACGCGCGCGAGGCGTTCGAGCAGCCGGAGCAGCGGTCGCCCCGGCCGCTCCCCGGGCGCGTCGACGCCGTAACGGCCCAGGTCCTGGGCGACGAGCACGAGTTCGACGGCGCCCTGGTCCGCCAGCGCCTCGGCCTCGGCGACCACGGCATCGAGCGGCCTGCTGCGGGCCTTCCCGCGGATCGCCGGGATTGCGCAGAACGCGCAACGGCGCGAGCACCCCTCCGCCACCCGCAGGTATCGCGTGTGGGGCCGGCCGGAGGGGAGGCTGGGTTGCGCCGCAAGCTCGCGCGGGTCCGGATCGGCGCGCAGGAGCGACCGGACACGGCCGCGAACGGCATCCACGATGCGCCCGAGGTCGTTCACGCCGACCCATGCGTCGATCCCGGGCACCGCGCGCGAGATCGCGTCGCCGTACCTCTGCGGCAGGCACCCGACCGCGACGAGGCGCCGCAGGCGTCCGGCCGAGCGCAGCCCGGCCAGCTCGTCCAGGACGCCGAGGCTCTCGCGCGTGGCTTCGCCGACGAAGCCGCAGGTGTGAACGACCGCGACGTCCGCGCCGGCAGGGTCGTCAACGAGCCTCATGCCGGCCCGGACCAGGCGCGCCAGTGTCGTCTCGGCCTCCACGCGGGCCTTGGGGCAGCCTAGCGCCACGAGGCAGAAGGTGGCGGGCGCGCCCGGCGCGGCCCGCCGGAATGTCACGATCGTCCCAGGAGGCGATCGAGCGCCATGTGCGACCGCGCCTCGACCTCGGCGTGCAGCGAACCGCCGTGGGCGTCCATCGTCACCACCGTGGGGAAGCCCTCGACCTCGAGGATCCAGAAAGCCTCGGGCGCGCCGAACTCCTCCAGCTTCAGGACGTCCGTCACCTTCTTCACGTAGCCGGCGAGCGTCACCGCCGCGCCGCCGACCGCGTGCAGGTAGACGGCGCCGTGCCTGCGGCACGCATCGAGGGTTTTGGGCCCCATGCCGCCCTTGCCGATCACGACGCGCACCCGGTATCGCTGGATGACGTCGGCCTGGTACGGCTCCTCGCGCGCCGAGGTCGTCGGCCCGGCGGCGACGACCGACCAACCCTTGCGCTCCTTCCTCATGATGGGCCCGCAGTGGTAGATGGCCGCGCCCTGGAGGATCGGCCGCAGGAAGGCCGGGCGCATGTCGACCATGTACTTGTGCGCCGTATCTCGCGCCGTGATTATCGTGCCCGTCACGGCCACCTCGTCCCCAACGCGCAGGGCCCGCACCGTCGCCTCGTCCGTCGGCGTCCTCATCTCGCGCCTTGCCATCGCACCCTCCCTCTTCCTCTGAGTTTCGAGTTTGGAGTTTCGAGTTTGGAGTTTGGAGTTTGGAGGAACCCGAAACCCGAAACTCCAAACTCCAAACTCCTAGCGGTGGTACCTCCGGGCGCTCTCCGCGATCTGCGAGAACCGGATATTTCGCTTGCCGGCGATGGTGACCGACGCGCGCCGGCAGGCCCAGCACATGTACGCTACCGACACGAAGAAGGACGCCGGCAGCCGGTGCAGCCTGGTCGCCTTGGCGCCGAGCAGCGTGGTGCGGCCTCCGAACCCCATCGGGCCGATCCCGAGGCGGTTGGCCGCGGCCACCACGTCGTTCTCCATCTCCCCCAGCACGTGGTCGGTGTTGACGTCCGGCATGAGGCGGAGGAGCTGCTCCTTCGCCGCGGCGAGGCCCTGCGCCCTGTCGCCTCCGATGGCGATCCCGACGATGCCGGGAGCGCAGCCTCGTCCCTGGGCGCGATGGATCGCGTGCAGCACGACCGCCCGCACGCCGGCCAGGTTCCGGCCGGCCCCGAGCCGCTCGTCCGGCAGCGAGTACTGCGCCGAGACGTTCTCGCAGCCGCCGCCCTTGAGCAGCAGGTCGGCCTGGATCCCCGGACGGTTTCGCGTCCGGAAGTGAATGACCGGATGCCCGATCCCCAGGTTGTCCCCGCTGTTGACCCCCGTCACCGGGTCCATCGTGTTCGGACGCAGGTAGCAGCGCTTCGTCGCGGCGACGGTCGCCCTCGCGATCGCCTTGCGGATCGGCTCCGTCGGCGTCCGCTCGGGGACGCCGACGTACCACGTGTTCGTGCCGGTGTCCTGGCAGATCGGCGCCGAGGTAGACCGGGCGTCTTCGATGTTGCGGAGGATGATCTCCAGCGCCGCGCGGGCGTTCGAGCCCGGCTTCTCCTCTTCGTAGCCGCGCCGGATCCTCTCGCAGACATCGCGAGGAAGGTCGGTGGATGCGCGCCGAATCAGCTCCGTGAATGCCTCGACCAGATGCTTCATCCCAGCCACGCTCCCACGGCGGCGTATAGCCGATGTCGGGCGCCATGGGAATCCCGAAAATCGGGGTACGGGGGGATCGGCGCCGGCGCCGAGGGCAGCGCGTTCCGGGTGAGTTCCCCACCCCTCGCTACCGCTCGGGGTTATGGTGCGGAGGGCTACCGCTCGGGGTTATGGTGCGGAGGATCGCCCACACGGCGGCGTGGAAGGAGATCCGCCGTGGTTGTCCCGCCGTTCATAACCCCGACCGGTAGGGAGGGGCCATGAATGGCGGAGGGTGAACGGATAGCGGATCCGAAAGCCGAAAGCCGAAAGCCGAACGCCGGCCGCCGGCCCTCATCTCCCGAGGCAGCACCGGAACCCGAAGGACGTGGTCCAGGACGAGGGACCGTACTCCAGGTTCACGGCGAACGCGCCGGCGCCGGGCCCATCGGCCCAGGTCCCGCCGCGGATCGCCGCCCCGGGCAAGCGCGCCGCGGCCGCGCCATCCCACACCTGGTAGCTCCCGGGCGACCGGTGAGCCGGCGACGGCTCAGGTCCGCCGTGGAAGTAGGCATCGCTGCCGTAGCTGGCGGAGCCCACGGCGTTCCATGTCGATATCGTGCCGTTCCAGCCCGGCTCCGTGGCCCAGTAGGCCGTCCACTCCCAGAGGTTCCCGATCATGTCCTCGGCGCCGTGCATGCTGATGCAGTCGTTCGCACCGCCGGGCACCGCTCCGGCCTGGCCGGTGCTCCGGGGTCCGGTGGAGCAGGTGTTGCACCGGCCTGGCGATGGGGACGTCGATCCGCACGCACCAGCCGCTCCGGGCCACGAGCCCGGGTCGTAGGTCCCGGCCACCGCGGTCTGCCACTCCTCATTCGTGCACAGGTGCTTGCCCGATGCCGCGCACGCCTGCTGCGCCTGGAACCAGGTGATCATGCGCGCCGGCATGACGCCGGGGATGGAACAGGCGTAGAGCGGGACGTTGAAGTTCCCGTTGTCGGGGAAGCTGCCGGGGTAGTCGTCGGTCGTCGTCTCGCCGTACTGCGTGCCCGTGCGGTCGCAGGCCGCGTTGCTCCACACCGACGCTTCGTACTTGTCGATGCAGAACGAGCCGGCGGCCACCATCCCCGTGGGGCACGGTCGCCGCGGGGCCGACTCCAGCGCGGCAACGCGACCCCGCAGGTCTGCAAGCTCGGCGGCGAGGGTTCCTCCCGCCGCCACGGCGCGCCCGGACTCCAGGGCGTACGGCACGGCGCCGACCTTCATCCGGCCAGGGAGGGGCGTAGTGCCGATCTGCACCTCGACCCACAGGTCCGGTGTCGCCTGAACCGCAGTGGTGCACGCGGCGTCGAGCGCGATGCGGAACCGCCCTGTCCGGACGACGGCGCCGGCGGCCGTCGTCGTGCAGACGTTCGTCCCGCCGGTGTCCCGGTCCCAGAACCGGACGATGACATCCCGCGTCCCCTCGACCGGCGTCGCCCCCTCGGTGATCGTCCCGCTGAAGTACAGCGGGCTCGAGGTAGGGACCCCCTCGGCCCAGGCGCGCCCGACGTGGTAGGCGACCACACCCGTCGCGAGCAGTGCGGCGCCGATCGCCACGATCATCCACGGCCTCCTCGTCATCATGCTCATGTTCGCTACCTCCCTCTTGAGCCTACGGCGTCACGCCTCCGGACACACACAACGTTCCCGCGCAGAGCACGCCGGCGTACTCGAACCCCATCTCCGAGACCGCTACGCCGCCCGCCGATACCGACTCGACGCTCACCGTGCCCAGCGCCGCGGAGGCGAGCGTGATGCCCACGTCGACATCCTGATCGGCATCGGCATCCGCGTCGGCATCTGCATCGGCATCGGCATCGGCATCCGCATCGGCATCCGCATCGGCATCCGCGTCCGCGTCCGGACCGGCATCATCGGCGTCAACGTCGGGCTCCGCGTCCCCCTCCGCCACCGCATCGGCGTCGGCCGGGGTCGGGTCGTCCTGGAAGAGCAGGAGGCTGCACCCCGGGTCCGCAAGGCCGGCCACGGCGACCAACACGATCAACGCATGCCGCTGATTGCTCCTCATGGCTTCCTCCCTGGGCCGAGACAGCTACTCTGAACCCTTCGGCGCCCGTCTCGCGCGCCCCCCAACCCCGTTCCGGACCCTTCGGCGCCCGTCTCGCGCGCCCCCCAACCCCGTTCCGGACCCTTCGGCAGCCGTGTAGGCGCTCCGCGAGCCCCGTTCCGGACCCTTCGGAGCGCGATTGGCGGCGCCCCCCGAGCTGTTCATTTCGGCGTGCCGGACGTCTCCTCGCCGGAGCCTTCGGCCACTTCCACGGTTTGGCCGGAGCGGCGGGACGATGGCCGCACGCGCCGGGCCAGCTCCTCCTCGCCGCCGGCAGCGAGCAGGGTGCTGGTCACGTTGGCCACGGTGCGGAATACGGTATCGAACTCGTCCATGACCTGGTCGCGCTTGATCAGCGACTCCTGGTTTTCCTTGGTTTCCCGCGCAATGCCGGAGAGCGCGCCTTCCAGTCGACCTGCGGCGAGACGCAGTTGCTTGGCCGTCGCCGCGGCCGGGAAAGTATAATCGGGGAGCCGCGACGGCGGAACCGGCTCGCGCTCCAAGCCGCCGGCCACCAGCACCGCCTGACGCCGCAACAGCGTGGGATCCTCGGGTGTGCCCCCGGCCAGACCGATCGCCTGGATGTAGCTCCGCGGCGCCACGGCATCGAGCGTGCGCCGCATGTCCACCATGATCGCGCGCACCTCGTCAACGGCCTCGTCCCGCTCCTTGCGAACCGGGATGTCATCGGCCAGCTCGACAACGTGGGCCGCCTCGGCCGAGTGGAGCTTGTTCTTGGCGCCGGTGAGAGTCGTCGCGGCCGCCGTCAACAGCGTACGCGCCGCTTCGCCGGCTTTTGCTCCCATCAGCTTCGCCACCGCCGTTTCCACGGTCGGGGCGTGAGTGGTCGCAGCGGCAGTCACCGCTTCGGCAGAACGGGTACGCAACGTCACCGCTTTCGATAATGCTAGTTCGGCCATCTCTTTTCCTCCCTGGGTCGGGAAGGTCCGCACGTTGTCCGCCGGAACCCTCCCGAGAAAACGCCCCGCGTCGATCGCGAGGTCGGAGGGCTTCTAACACGCAGGTTCGAGCAATTGCAACAGTCCAGTGTAACTTCTTAGCGCGGCGGCACCGCAACCAAAGGATGAATCACCGCAGAGACGCAGAGGGCGCAGAGAATGGTCTCTGTGTTCTCTGCGTGCTCCGCGGTGACCAATATCGTCGCGCCGTGCGACGAAATCCGGGGGTAGTAGATCAACAAGTGTGGGCGGTTGTCCCTCGTGGACGTGGACGTCCACGTCCACTTCCACGTCCACGTCCACGGAGACGACGGAGGGGGGGTAGCAACCGCGCCCGTCCGTGGTATCCTCCGCGGCGCCCTGAAGGAGGG
>CAMTWF010000092.1:0-7282 GCA_947085355.1 uncultured delta proteobacterium | reverse complement strand
CCTCATCGACGATCCCGAGCACCCTCGATGCGTCGAGATCCTCGTGATGCAGCTTGTGGTAGGGGTTCATGGTGACCTCCATACCATGCGGCGACGGCGACGGCGACGGCGACGGAAACGGCGACGAAAACGGCAACGGCAACGAAAACGGCAACGGCAACGGCAGCGGAGACGGGGATGGGGATGGGGATGGGGATGGGGATGGGGGCGGCGGACGGCGGGCGGCGGACGGGCTACCCCCAAGAATCACGGATGCACCCTTCCCGCCCCAAACAGCAACTCGGCCACGCGGGCCACGGCCGGCAGGTCGTGGACATCCCCGTCGAGCATCGGGAGCCGGCAGTACTTCGGGCCGGGCCCGCAGCGTCGCCGGAGCCTGGCGATCTCCGCCTCGTCGGCCCCGGCCAGTCTGTTGTGGCGCTCCAGGTTCTCGCGGAGCCTCGCGGCCGGATCCGGCAGAACCGCCCTCCACTCCCGACGCCTACGACCCGCCGCGTCGCACGATCCGAAGCCGGGACGGACCCGGTTCACGACGAACGCCTCCGGCGTCCTCCCGATCGCGCCAAGCCGGTCGTAGAGGAAGATCGCCTCGTCGACCGCCGGCGGCTCCGGCGTGGTCACGATCAGGAATCCGACCTCGTCCGACCGGAGCGTCCGATCGACCTCCTCGGCCCGCGCCCGGAAGGCCGCCATCAACGATCGCGAGTCGGCGAGCAGACCGCCGATCTGCTCCATCAGCCCGGCGCCCGCCATTCGGGCCATTGCGCGCACCGCCAACCGGGCGGTGCGCGCGGCCAGCCGCGCCACCCCGCCCGCCCCGGGTCCGTCCGCCAGCCAGGCGACGATCGGCGAGTCGAGGGCTTCGACGACGCGGCGCGGGGCGTCGAGGAAGTCGATCGCGTTGGACGTGGGCGGCGTGTCGATCACGACGAGGTCGTAGCGCGGGTCGGATCGCGCCGCGAGCATGTTCTCCATCGCCGTGAACTCCTGGATCGCGGCGACCGATTCGGCGAAGTAGCGGTACAGCGGGTTCGAGACGATCCGGTCCGCCGTGGCCGGGTCCGGAGCCGTCCCGCGGATGACGCGCTCGAAGGCGGTCCCGGCGTCGAGCTGCGAGCAGGCGAGCGTGCCGGCCGGTTCGATGCCCGCGGCCCGCAGGCGATCGGCGGGGATGGGCGTGTCGCCGGTCGCGCCGGGGGCCATCCCCAGGCTGTCGGCCAGGCGCCGGGCCGGATCCACCGTCATGCAGAGCACGCGTCGGCCGCGGGCCGCGGCGGCGACCGCGGTCGCGGCCGCGACGGTCGTCTTGCCTACGCCGCCGGCGCCGAGGCAGACGAGGAACCGGCGATCCGGCAGAGGCAGGGGATCCGGGCACTCGACGGCCGAAGGTGCGGCTGCGCCGTCGGGCATGAGGCTACAGCAGCCCCGCGGCCAGCTCGGCGAGTTGCGACCGCTCGCCCCGCACGAGCCGCATGTGCCCGGCCAGCGCGTTGCCCTTGAATCGTTCGGCCACGCACACCAGCCCGTTGGACTCGGCGTCGACGTACGGGTTGTCGATCTGCTCCGGATCGCCCGTCAGCACGATCTTCGTGTTGTCGCCGCACCGGGTGATCACCGTTTTCACCTCGTGCGGCGTCAGGTTCTGGGCCTCGTCCACGACCAGGAACTGGTTCGGCAGGGAGCGTCCGCGGATGTACGTGAGCGGCTCGATGTCGAGCAGGCCGCGCTCGAAGAGGTCCTGGTAGCCGCGAGACGGCCGCGATCGATTCGACCCGGCGCCGGCCGGCCCCACGTTGAAGATCAGCTCGAGGTTGTCGTAGATCGGCTTCATCCACGGGTTCAGCTTGTCCTCGATGGCTCCGGGGAGGTAGCCGATGTCCCTGCCGAGCGGGAAGACCGGTCGGGAGACGAGCATCCTGGCGTAGACGCCGTCGTCCACGGTGCGGCGCAGGCCCGCGGCGACGGCGAGGAGGGTCTTGCCGGTCCCGGCCCGACCGACCAGCGTCACCAGCTTGACCTCGTCGTCCAGGAGCAGATCCAGCGCGAAGCTCTGCTCCTTGTTCCGCGGCCGGATCCCCCAGACCCCCTCGCGCGGGACCCGCAGCGGCTTGACCTTCCCGTCCTTCGGGTTGACGCGTCCGAGCGCCGTGTGGTTCGGGGCGGCGGCGTCCCGGAACAGCAGGCACTGGTTGGCGTGCAGGTCCGGCTCCCCCGGGATCTCCACGGCGGCGCCGGGCTGGTGGAGCGCGTCGATGATCGAGCCGTCCACGGTCAGCTCGGCCGAGCCGCCGTACCCGCCGTCGCTGACGACCCGTCCGGAGTCGTAGGTCTCGGCGTGGAGGCCGAGCGCGTCGGCGCGGATGCGGAGGTTGGTGTCCATCGTCACGAAGACGGTCGGCTTGTCCTGGTCCGCCTGCTTGAGGTCCAGCGCGAGCTGGAGGATGGCGGCGTCCTGGCTCCGGGAGTCGCGCGCGCGCAGGTCGAGCGATGCGCGCGGCACGGCCACGCGCAGGGTGCCTCCACCGTCCAGCAGCACGCCGGTCGCGAGCGATGCGCCCTCCTCGCGGAGCCGATCGAGGTGCCTGCACACGGCGCGCGCCGCCGCTCCGCGCTCGCTCATCTCGCGCTTGAAGCCGTCGGCCTCCTCGATCACGAAGATCGGGATGAAGACGTCGTTGTCCTCGAACCTGAACATCGCCTGCGGGTCGTGCAGCAGGACGTTCGTGTCGAGCACGTAGTTCTTGCGCATCCAGACCTCACTCCGAATCGGGCGCCCCGCCCGCCGCGGCCCCGTCGTCGCCGGGCCGATGGTGGCCGAACTGCCCGTATACCGCCCGCAGGCCGTCGTACCGCCGATCGTCGCCGACGATCCAGCCGTCGGAACCGGTCCCGGCGCGGATCTCGATAGCCTCCTCCGGGTCGATGGCCAGCAGCGCGTGCTGAACGGCCGCGGCCGCCCGCAGCACCGCCGGATCCTCCGCGCCGCCCGACAGCGGGACCCTAGCCACCACCGTGTCCCTCGGAATCCGCGCCGTCTTGCCGACAATGCGCAGGCGCGACCTGTCCGACGGGTCCATCACGTGCAGGATGTGGTCGTAGATCGCCCCCGCGTCGATGGACCGCTCGCCGGCCGGCCGCAGCAGCTCGGCAGCGAGAGCGGCGTGCCCGCCGAGGTACGTCGTGCCGTCCAGCAGCACGTCGACGTCGATGCCCCGCGCGGCCATCAGGTCCAACGGGTAGAGATGGCCGGAGGCCGATCCGGCGATCATCCCGAAGCGCGCCCCGACCACATCGTCGAGGTCGTCGATCCCGGAGTCCGCGGCCGACACGACGTAGCCCAGGTACGTCGGCGAGCCGCGGGCCACGGCGTTGAGCAGCAACCGGATCACCGCGCCGGACCGCAGCGCCGAATCCCGCTCGAAGCGATCCACGACCCTCACGTACAGCACCGGAGACACGATGGCGAAGGTCACCCGACCCGATACCAGACCGTCCTCGACCTCGTCGTACGACGCCGCGACCAGCGCCGACAGGCGCAATCCGTACCGCGTCTCGACCAGACGCGCGACGATCCCGGCCACCGCACGCCCCGTCTCCGGAGACGGGGCGAACGGCGTGAAGAGGAACACCGGCGGAGGGGCGAGCGTCACCGGTCCCGAGGGCATCGGCAGTTCCCCGTCGGGCGGCCGCAGCCGCCGGACGCGCCCCGCGGCGTCGTGCGGCTCGCACGCCGCGACGACCAGGGAGGCGGCCACCGCCGCGACCCCGAGCACGGGCCCCCCGAATTTCGTGACCACCCAGGTTCGTGGACGTGGACGTGGTCGACTGCGTCGTCCATGTCCAGGTCCGGCGGTCCGACTACCCACGATCGCACTCCGCCTGCCGGGCCGCGCCGCCGTCCGGGGCGACCACGATGCGATTGCGCCCGGCCGCCTTGGCTGCGTACAGCGCCTCGTCGGCGACGCGCAGGAGCGAGTCGGGATCTGGTCCGTCGGACGGGAACGAGGCCACGCCCGCGGAGAGGGTGACGGGGCCGCCGTACTTCTCCCGGGGCAGCAGCGGCTCCATTTCCAGCGACGCCCGCACCCGTTCGGCCACCAGGCCGGCGTCGCATTTCTCCGTCTCCGGCAGGATGAGGACGAACTCCTCGCCGCCGTACCTCGCCGCCTGGTCGTCCGCCCGCGCCGGGTCCCTCACGGCGTCCCCGGCGCCGATCCTCGCGGCGGAATCGACGATGCGTTGACGCGATCGGAGCCGTTCGCCGAGCGCCCGGAGAAGGCTGTCGCCCGCCAGATGCCCGTGCGCGTCGTTGAACCGCTTGAAGTGGTCCAGATCGACCATCACGATCGACAGGGTCCGGCCCTTGCGCCTGTGCCGCTCCATTTCGGTCAGCAGCACGTCCTGCATCTTGCGGCGGTTGAGCAGGCCGGTCAGCGCGTCCGTCGTCGCGAGCCGCGCCAGCTCCTCGTTGACGGCGCGCAGATCGCGCGTCCTCTCGCGGACCTCCTCCTCCAACCGGCCGGTGTACCCGGCCAGCCGCTCGGCCATCGCGTTGAACGCGCCGGCGAGCTGCCCGACCTCGTCGGTCCCGGCCACGGCCGACCGCCGGTCCAGATCGCCCTGGCGCAGCGCCTCGGTGTCGGTCGTGAGGACCGACAGCCGGCGGGCCACCGTGCGCCGCAGGAGCGCCGACAGGGCGGCGGCCAGCACGAGTGCCAGCAAGGCGACGCCCAGGAATACCTTCCACCGTCCGCGGGCCTCGTGCGTCGCGACCCCCGCAAGGGAGAACGACGCGACCGCGGTGCCCGAGCGCGTCTCGAGGCGAACCGGGGCGGCGATCAGGAGCCGGTCCGCTCCCCGGATCATCGCCGCTTCGCCCGAGGTCCCCGCCGTCCCGCCCGGCGGATTGCCCGCGAACGGACCGCAGAGCAGCCGGTCCGGGGCGACCTCCGACAAGAACGTGTCGTAGCGCCGCGGATCGCTGTGGGCCACCACGCGCCCCTCGCAGTCGACGAAGGCGATCCACTCCATGTCCATGGCGCCCCCGTGACCGAAGCTCTCCAGGTTGTCCACGCCCTGCTGCAGGACCCGATCGTCGGGCGGCCGGGCCGCCATCGCCGACGCGCTGTTCGCAGCCAGCGCCTGCACCAGCCCGACACTCCGTCTCTCGAACGCGTCCCGCACCTCCGATGCGAGGCCGGCCGCCATGAAGACGGAGCCGAACGCCCCGGCCACCAGGCAGCACAGCATGATCACGAGCGGGATCTTCAGCGAGAGGCGCATCACGCGTCCGAGCGGATTTCCGCGAAGCGGACCGCGGCGGGGCCGCCGCGCACCGGCTGTTCAATCCACACGACCGCGTGCGACACCGCTCCGGCGGCGATGTCCACGCCGGTCAGGGCCCGCACGTTCCGCCCTCCCGTGGGTAGACGGCGGACGAACGAGCCGTCCGGAGCCACCAGATCGACGAACACGGTCGGAGACGACGTCCAGGCGGACCAGGCCACGAAGCCGGCAGCCGCCGCACATCGCGCGCCTCGCGTTCCGGACACCACGACCTCGCGGGCCGACGGCGATC
This sequence comes from uncultured delta proteobacterium, assembly GCA_947085355.1. Lineage (GTDB taxonomy): Bacteria > Myxococcota_A > Polyangia > DRWM01 > JAAZOP01 > CAMTWF01. The sequence goes on along the minus strand of CAMTWF010000092.1, from coordinate 1,704 downwards.
CGAAGCCCGCGTCGAAGAAGCCTCGCGCCAGGCCGCGCGAGTCCCCCGGTCCGACCGTCTCCCAGCACGCGAGCAGGCGAACATCCCCGCCGCGGTCGTCGAGCGCCAGCGCGGGGGATCCGGCCGCCACGCCCGTGACCAGATCCGCCGGCCCCGCCGTGACCGCCCCGGCGTCGCTCACGGATGCGACCCGGACGCGCGAAGCGTCGGCCGCTCCCTCCCTCCACGCGAGGCGGAAAGCGCCGCCGGCCCAGACCGCCCGCGGCTCCGAGGACGACCCGGCCGCCGACCCGACCGGCGCGGCGGGAACGGCCACCGCGCCGTCCTCGTCGAGGATCGCCGCGGCCACGACCGCATCCGCGGCGGAATCGCCGACCAGCCCGACGAACGCCGGCAGGCCCGCCGGCCCGGGCGCAAGGTCGTGATCCCTCCGCCACACCGTGTCGACCGCCAAGGCCACGGGAATCGCGCGCGACAGCGCGGCCAGGTCCTCGTCCAGAACCAGGAAAAAGTACTCGTCCGTCGCCCCGGACACCCACGCCAGTCCGGCCCGGCCCGCCAGCGCTCGAACGAGCGGATCGGAAGGCGCCTCGGCCTGCGGCACATCGACGACCGCCGCCACGGCGTTCCCTCCCGGCCGGATCTCCGCCAGCCGAAGCGCGCGGCCGCCGCCGGAGTTCTCGACGAACGCCACGACCCACCGATCCCGCACCCAGGCCACCGACGCCGTCGATGCCGCCGAGCCCGACGGTCCATCGTCGGTGATCGTCACGACCGGCCCGACCGGCCCGGAGGCATCTGCCTCCCCGCCCCAGTCATCGACGCCGTCGTCCTCGGCGCCGTCGGCCTCCCCGCCGTCGCCCGCGTCCGGCGGCTCCCCCTCGCAGCGGAACGCGCCCGCCAGCGTCGCCGTCGCCCCGGACACGGTCCTGACCGTCACGTCGTACGTCCCCCCCGACGTCAGGCGCCCTCCCGGCAGCGTCCCCTCGACGACCGCTCCGCCGCCCAGCACTCGCACGCCGGTCAGTTCCGCCGGGCCGACCCTCACGACCAGCCTGCGCGGGGCCTCGCCGGACAGATCGACCTGGACGGCAGGTCCCAGCGCCGACCCCGCAATCCGCAATCCGACGCCTTCCGGCGCCAGGCAGTTACCGCTCGGGGGCGTGACCGACGAAACGACGGGCGAGGAGGAGCACGAGCCGACCCAGAGGGCCAGAGCGACCACGGCGGTCCGGGAGTGGGACATGACGGGGTATTCTCCGCGGCGTCGGCGATCGGTGGGCGGCGGTCGGCGGTCGATCGGCGTGAACGGATGCACGGCGACGTATCCTCCGCGGGCGTCCCTGGCTGCCGTTCGATTCAATCGGTGGGCCATGGAGGAATTGAACCTCCAACCTCCGGATTAAGAGTCCGCTGCTCTGCCTAGTTGAGCTAATGGCCCGTTCGTCCAGGTCCAGCCGATGTCCGCCCTCCTCCGCCGGGGCGCCCCCTCCCCGGCCTTTCCGACGAGGCCGGAATCTATTACTCCGTTCGGCCGATGTCCAGCCACGCGCTGTTTCTGGAGCTGTTTCTCATCCGACGGCGCCGACGATCGACGTCAGCCTTCCATGCGTTCGGCCTCGCGCGAGAGGCGCATGGCGCAGAAGCGAGGGCCGCACATGGTGCAGCAGTCGTCCGGCAGGTCGCAGCCGGCCAGGCTCTCGT
>CAMTWF010000091.1:0-12674 GCA_947085355.1 uncultured delta proteobacterium | reverse complement strand
GGTCGGCGCCGCGGCGGGCGCGTCGGACGGCGGCTCGACCGCGACGTCGATCTCGCCGAGCGGCAGCGCAAGGTCGGCGGCGGTCAGCCGAGGGCCGGCGCCCAGGGCCAGGGCGCGCTCGATCAGGTTCTCCATCTCCCGCACGTTGCCGGGCCACCGGTACGCCCGGAGCGCGGCCAGCGCCGCCCCGTCCACCTCGTACCGCATCGAACTCCGCCCGTGCTTCTCCAGGAAGTGGCGGACCAGCGCCGGGATGTCGTCCAGGCGCGCCCGCAGGGGCGGCAGGACGATCGGGACGACGCAAAGCCGGTAGTAGAGGTCCTCGCGGAACCCGCCGGCGGCCACCACGGCCCGCAGGTCGCGCCGGGCCGCCGCGATGACCCGGACGTCGACGGCGATCGGCCCGCCGCCGCCGAGACGCTGCACGACGCGGTCCTGCAGGACCTGCAGCAGCTTGCCCTGCATCTCCGGCGACAGGTCGTCCACCTCGTCGAGGAAGATCGTCCCGCCGTCGGCAAGCTCGAACCGGCCCGCCCGGTCGTGGGTCGCGCCCGTGAATGCGCCCCGCCGGTGCCCGAACAGATCGCTCTCGACGAGCGTCGGCGCCAGCGAGGCGCAATCGACCTTCACCGGCGCTCGGCGCCGCCTCGGGCTGAGCGCATGGAGCGCACGGGCGATCATCTCCTTGCCGGTCCCGGTCTCGCCGATCAGGAGCACCGTCGAGTCGCTCGGGGCGACCGCGCGCACCGTGCGCATCACGTCCCGCAGGCCGCCCTCCGCTCCCACCACCCGCGATGGGTCGTACCGGCGCAGCACGTCCTCCTCGAGCGCCGCGCGGTCGCGCGCCACGTCCGCCAGCCGCCTCCGCCGCAGGTGCTCCTCGACGGCCCCCGCCACCGTCCGCCTGAGGTGCTCCAGGTTCCACGGCTTGATGATGTAGTCGTGGACGTGCCCGGCCCTGATGGCGCCGATGATGAGGTCGGTGTCCCGGTACGCCGTGATGACGACCGGCACGACATCGGGCCACCGCGCCGAGACCTCGGCCAGGAGTTGCACGCCCGACATGCCGGGCATCCGCTGGTCGGTCACCAGCACGCCGATCTGCCCGGAAGCCAGGATCTCCAGAGCCTCGGCGCCGGACAGCGCGGTCCGCACATCGTACCCACCGCCCAACACCGCCGGCAGGACCTCCAGATTGGCCGGCTCATCGTCGACGTACAGGATCGTCATCCCACGATCGTCCATCGAAAGCGCCCTCCGTCCGGTCTTTCATCGCGGTGACATGATGATCCGGGCCGCGAAGACAACGTAGCACGGATCGTCGAAAAACGTCAACAGGCCGAGAAGCCGGCGCTGCACGGCGGCGCCGCGGCGGCGGGACGGCGCCCAATAGAGGCGCGCTTCGCCTGGTTGTCGTGGATCCATCCCCGACACCCAACCAGACCCGTCATCCGGCTCTCTGTCGAAAAACGTCGAATAACGACCACGCGAAAAGGCCGAAGAACGCTGTCCCGCGGCGGGAACGCCTGGTCGATCATTCCTGGAAACGGCCGCCAGTCCGTGTGGTTACACGAACAGATCGGCTGGGAGACAGATCCGGCACGGATACTGCTGTACGGCGCCGGGCGAGGCCGGCGGGGACCGCTCGGAGGGACGCCGCGATGAGCGACCGGAGATTCGGAAAGCGGCTCGAACTGGACGCGATGATCGAGCTGGTCGGAGCGCCGGGAGCCGCCTCGCCGCCGCTGCTCGGCCGGGTCGTCAACCTGTCGGGTTCGGGCGCGCTCGCCACGTTCCGCCACGGCCTGCGCCTGGGCGCCGACGGTCTGGCGGGGCGCGTCACGTTCGGCGAGTTGTCGACGGCGGTCGCGCCCCTGCGGCCGGTCAGGATCGAACCGGCGGCGGGCGATGCCGGGGCGTTCGGCGTCGGAGTGCGCTTCGCCGATCCGACCGGGCGGGTGCTGGGGGACGTCGCCGAGATCCTCTGCGCGGCGCAGCCCGCTCCCGTGCCGCTCGGAAGTTGGGACGCGCTGGTCGTCGCGGAGCGCGATCGTCTGGTTCCGATCCGGGCGGAGTCGTTCCCGTCGATCGCGCTGCGGGGTCGCGGCCGCGTCTTCACGCTGCCGGGGCCGAACGGCAACGGCGGGTCCGAACGGCTTCTGCTGCGCATCGCGTCCGGCGGGAGCGGCGGGCGGATCGAAGCCCTCCCGGCCGACCAGGGGCGGCCGCCGCCCGCGTCGGGTGCTTCGAGCGTCCTGGTCTGGACGGGTCTGAGGTCGGTGATTCTGGTCCGCGCCGTCCTGCGCCCCGGCGGGTGGCCCGCGGAGGTCGTCGTGCTCGATGCGTTCCTCCTGCGGCGCCGCTCGCACGACCGCGTGAGTCTCGGTCCCCGCGGCGCCGCGTCGGTGCGGATCCGCCATCCGCTGCTCGCCGGCCTCCGGGTATCCCGCCGAGTGCGCAACGTCGGGGAGGAGGGCCTGTGCATCGAGACCGACGTGCGCGCGGACGTCCTGTCGCCGGGGCTCCACCTGCCGGAGATCCTCGTCGTCCTGCCTGACGGCGCCGAGGTGACGCTGTCCGGGACCGTGGCATCGATCCGGACCGGTCCCGGCGGCGGGGCGCTCTGCGGTATTTGCATCGATGGCGCGCCGGTCCCGGATGCATGGGACCGCTTCGTCCTCGGCCGGATCGCGCCGCACGTCCGCGACATCGCCCCGGACGACATGGACGCAGTATGGGATCTGTTCGACCGCACGGGATACCTGAAGGAGAAGGATCCGGAACTGCTGTGGCGCCGCCGAGAACCGTTCGCGTCGGCGTGGTCCCGACTGCCGTCGGCGAGCCACCTCGGCCGTGCGATCGCCGTCCGCGACCGCACGGGGCTGCGTGGCGCCCTCTCATACTCGCAGGTCTACCCGGGCACGTACCAAGTACACCATCTCGCGCTCGACCTGCCGGCGCGCGACGAGGGTCTGTCGGCCGCATCGGTCGCGGGCCAGACCTACCGATACCTGTACGAGCTCTGCCGGCGCGCGCCCGGCCTGCGTTACGCGCTGGGGATGTTCGACCCAGACAAGCCGTGGTCCAAGCACCTGTACTACGAGTTCTTCGCCCTGCTGGCCGACGATCGGACGAACTCGGCCGAGCGAATGCGATTGATCGAGAAGCGGCTCGCGGCGCCAACGAACTCGGATCGAGGGACACTGGACGGGAATGGGCACGACCGCGACGGCGTCCGCCCGTTCGCCGCCGCCGACGGCAAGATCATCGAACGGGCGGCGAGACGGGTCATCTCCGATCTTCCCCGGGCCGCCCTGGCGCTCGATCCGCTCGACCCGTCGCTCGAGGACATCGACCGGCAGTACCGGCGCGTCGGGCTGCGCCGGTGGCGTCGCGTGCTGGTTGCCGAACGTTCCGGCAGGCCGGTGGGTGCGGCGGTCGTCGACTGCGCCTCGCCGGGCATCAGCATCTTCGGGCTGCTCGACATCGTGACGCTGCTGCCGATCGATGTCGCCGCCGGCGACTGGGCATGGACGGCGCCGCTGCTCGCCGCCGTCGAGGAGGCGAAACGGGCCGATGGAGCGGAGACGGTGGCCGTGCTGGCGCCGGCGGCGTGGCCGGTCGACTGCGTGCCGCCGGAGTACGAGCACGTGGCGATGGCATGCCGTTGGGTGATGCACCGGTCGCTCGTGCCGGCGTACCTCGAATACCTCGACGCGCACTTCGGCGCGGATCACATGGACGACACGGAAGCGAAGGAAGGAGACGACCGATGAGCGTACGGGACGGGGCGGACATTTCCCCCCTGGCGGCGCTGGTCGAGCGGGCGCTCGACGGACCCGCGGACCGTCCGGCCATCGAGGCTCACGGGCGCGTCGTGACGCTGGGCGAGCTGGCCCGCCGCGTCCGCGCACTCGGCGCCCACCTGCTGGACGCCGCCGGCGGCCCGGGCGAGCGCGTCGCGGCGACGATGGCGAACGGCATCGCCTACGTCGAGCTGTACCTCGCCTGCTTCCGCACCGGCCTGGCCGTGATGCCGCTCCACCCCGACCTGCCGGACGCGACCGTCCGCGAGGCGAGTCGCGCGATCCGGCCGGCCGTCGTGGTGCACGACGACTCGGGCCGCCGCGTCGCACGGGCCGTCGCGGAAGCCCGGCCGCAGCGTCCGGCGGTCCTCGACGCCAGCGACCTCGGCGATCTGCCCGATCCCGGCCCGGCCCCGGTCCCCCCGCCGTCGCCCGACTCGATCGCCGCCGTGCCGCTGACGTCGGGCACCACCGGCGCCCCGAAGGGCGTCGTCGTCACGCACCGGAACTGGGCCGCCGGCATCGAGGCGCTCGACGCCGCCTTCGGCCCGTTCTTGCAGGATGACGTCCTCCTCCACGTCACGCCGCTGTCGCACACCACCGCCCAGATGATCGTCCCCGCGCTGCTGGCCGGGGCGGTCCAGCGGATCCTGCCCGCCGGCGACGTCGTCGCGGCGACGGAGATGCCGGGAAGAGGCGAAGCAACGCGCCTGTTCGTCTTCTCCGCCATGCTCGACGACCTGGCGTCGGCCGTCGCCGCGCGCGGCGCCGCCCCGCGGTTGCGCTCGGTCCTCTACGGCGGCGCGCCGGCGCCGGTCCCCGTCATCGAGCGTGCGATCGACATCATGGGTCCCGTGCTGGAGCAGGGGTTCGGGCAGACGGAGACGTTCCCGCCCACGCTGGCCCTTCGGAAGGGGGATCACGTCTTGCCGGGACCGAAGGGACGTTCGATCCGTTCGTCGATCGGCAGGCCGGTCGGCACGTGCGAGGTGCGCCTGGTCGGCGAGGACGGCGAGGGGGAGGTTCCCGACGGCGCGCCCGGGACGATCGCGGTCATGGGTCCGAACGTGACGCCTGGCTACTTCGGCGACGAGGCGGCCACGGCCGCTGCCCGGCGCGGCCGGTTCTTCCTGACGGGCGACGTCGCCGTCCGCGACGAGTGTGGTTTCTTCCACCTGCTGGGCCGCGCGGCGGATCGCATCGAGCGTCGCGGCGGGGCGATCTGGCCGCGGGAGATCGAACGCGCCGCGGAGATGCATCCCGGCGTGCTGGAGTCCGCCGCGTGCGTCGTCAACGGCGCCCTGACGCTCGCGCTGGTCCCCCGTCGCGGATCCGCCGGGCCGGACATGGGCGCAGTCTGGACCTTCCTGGCAGGGCGCCTCCGCGACCGCGAGATGCCCGACCGGCTGGTGCGGATGGCCGAGCTTCCGAGGAACGTCAACCGCAAGCTGGTCCGCGACGCGCTCGCCGCCGGCCTCGCCGCCGCCGCCGCGGACGGGAGGGCGCCATGACCCGCATCCTGCTTGTCGAGACCTGCTCCGTCCCCAGGCGGCCGACCGATCCCCTCGCGGCGGAGCACAAGATCCGCCACGCCCTGGCGCTCGAGTCGCTCGTCGAGGAGGCCATGGGCGCCGGCCATCGCTCGTCCCGCGACCTCCGCGGCGGCGAGCTGTCGCTCTTCGGAATCCCGCTCGGCGCCGCCTTCCTGGCCGGCGCGCTGCGCGAGCGCGGCGTGGAGGTGCTCCACGAGCCGCTGATCCTGGACGCCGTCGCCGGGCGCGACCCGGCCGCGTCGCTCGCCGCCGCGGTCGAGCGGGACCGGCCCGACGCCGTCGGCATCACGGTCAACCACACGATCGAGCAGCGGGTCGCGCTCGATTTCGCCGGCGCGGTCAAGAACGTCCTGCCGTCGGCGCGCACGATCCTGGGAGGGGCGCACGCCACGTTCGCGGCCCGGGATCTGGCGGCGGATCCGCGCGTGGACGCCGTCGTCCGCTTCGAGGGCGAGGAGTCGCTCCCGGCTTGCCTCGACTGGCTGGCGGGCCGGCGGGACGCACGCGACGTCCCGTCGCTCACCGCGCGCGCCGGCGGCCTGGTCGTCGAGAACCCGGCCGGGCCTCCGGCGCCGTTCGAGCGTGCCGTTCCCGGATACGAGGCGGTGCACGCCGAGCGCTACGCGGCGGCCGGGATCTTCGCCCACGTCCAGACGGCGCGCGGCTGCCCGTACGCCTGCCACTTCTGCTGCCACACGGCCTTCTGGGGGCGCAAGGTCAGGTACCGCGACGCCGGCCTGGTCGCCGAGGAGATCCGGCGCCTCGGCGACATGGGGTGCGACCTCTTCTACCTCACGGACTCGACGTTCACGCTCGACCGGCGCCGCGTCGGCGCGATCTGCGAGGCGATCGTCGCCCACGGCGCCGATGACCTGGTCCTGGCGGTCGAGACCCGCGTGGACAAGCTGGACGACGAGATGCTCGCGTGGCTGGCGCGGGCCGGCGTCCGCGTGGTGGCGCTCGGGATCGAGACCGCCTCGCCGGAGGTCCTCGCCTTCCTGCCGGACAAGCGATCCGACGATCCGGCCGGCGCGGCGCGGGAGGCGGTCCGGCGGATCGGATCGCACGGGATGCACGCCTACGCATCGCTGGGCCTGGGCTTCCCGGGCGAAACCGCCGGGAGCCTCGACGCCACCGTGCGCCTCGTGGACGACCTGTACTCCGACACCGACGGCCTCCTGTGGGCCGACGCCAAGCTCGCCCGCGCCTTCCCAGGCACCGAACTGGCGCGCAACCCGGCGAGGTTCCACGCCACCGTGGATACGCGCTACGATCTGTACGACTTCTTCGGAGAGGTCACCGTCCGCCTGGACGGGGGCGCCGCGCCCGGCGAGGTCATGACGGCGAGGCGGCGGATCATGGAACGCAACATTGCGGCATGGAGAGCCAGGCGTCCCCAGGACGGCGTTCGGGTCGCCGCGATGGTGCGGGAGTGGATCGGATGAATTCCCTTCCTCGTGGACGTGGACGTGGACGTGGACGTGGACGTGGACGTGGACGACTATCGCCCCTTCGGCAGGCAGAGCCGCGAAAGCATCTGGACGATGCGCTCCAAGAGAGCCTTGCCGGCGGCCGCGGCCTGTCTGTCTGCGATTCCGAGCAGCTCCGCGGCATCCAGGATGGCCGCGCATTCCATCGCCGATCCCCGTGCGCCGGCATAGTACCGCCGCCGGTCATCCTCACTGGTCTTGCCGACGCCCTCCGCGATGTTCAGCGGGATAGAGAGGGCCGCTCGACGGTACTGATCGGCAAGGAACCCGAACCCGCGGGGGACACCGGCCGCCAAGCGAACGGCAAGGACGAAGTGTTCGGTGGCGCACCGATAGACGTCCAACTTCTCGTGGGCGAACGACATTGCAGCACCTTCATCGCGCAGCGGCCAAGAGGCGTTGCCGGATCGTCCACGTCCACGTCCACGTCCACGTCCACGTCCACGGGGGGAAGCACTGGAGAAGGCCGATGCCGGGCGAGGTAAGCACGCTGGCCCTGTCTCTGATCCTCGCGTACGCGGACAAGCGACGTCCCGGCGCGAGCGCGCAACTCGCCGCCGGCCTGCGCTGCCCGCCGGCGTTCCTCCGATCGCCGCGCGGCTGGGTCGACTGGGACGTCTGCGTGGAGATCATGCGCCGCACCGCGGCGCTCTTCCCCGGCGAGCCGGACGTCATGGCGGAGATCGGCCGCTCGGTCGTCCGCAACGATGTCCTCGGCTTCGTCCGGACGATGAGCTTCCTGCTGCCGGGCGCGCGGCCGATCTACCGAATGGTGAGCGCCACGGTGCCGCAGTTCTTCTTCCGGTGCGTCTCCATCGAGTACCGCGACCTGGGCGACCGTGAGGTCGAGATGGTCTACGCGCTGGATCCGGCCGTCGAGCCTGCTCGCGAGTTCTTCGAGGTCGTGCGCGGCATACTCCAGACCGTTCCGCGATTCGTCGGCGACGATGCCGCCTCCGTGGGGATGACGCTGGACGCCGCGGGTCGCATCGCGACGTACCGGATCCGGCTCGCGCCTTCCAGCGGGCGGATGCGCCGCCTCGGCGCCGTGGCCCGCAACTACGTCCGCTTCTACCCGAAGGCCGCGAAGGAACTGGAGGAGGCGCACCGGCGCCTCCAGGAACAGTACGACGAGCTGCACGGGCTCTACGACGAGCTGTCGCGCCACCGGACACATCTCGAGGCGATGGTGGACGACCGCACCGCCCGATTGTCCGGCGCCAACAGGACGCTCGAACAGACCGTGGCGCGCCTGGAGGAACTGGACCGCGCCAAGAGCGAGTTCCTCGCCAACGTGTCGCACGAACTCCGCACGCCGCTCACGATGATCCTGGGCCCCGTGTCGAGCCTGCTGGACGGCGCCGCCGGACCGCTCGGCCCCGCCCAACGCGGCCTGCTCGGCGCCGCCTCCGACCACTCGAAGCGCCTCCTCCGCCAGGTCAACAACCTGCTCGACATCTCCAAGATCGAGGCCGGCCGGATGCGCCTCCGCTTCGAACCGACCGACATCGCGGCGCTCGCGACCACCCTCGTCTCGTCCGTACGGGGCGCCGCCGAGGCCGCCGGGCAGCGGATCGAGATCGACCCCGCGCCGCCCCTGGAGCCGATCCACGTCGATCGCGAGCAGATCGACAAGGCGCTGCTCAACATCCTCGGCAACGCCGTCAAGTTCACGCCCGCGGGTGGACGGATCCGCGTCCGGATCGACGAGACGCCGGCCTTCGTCCGCATCGCCGTCTCCGACACCGGGCCGGGCATCGCGCCGGAGCACCGCGAGCGCATCTTCGAGCGGTACGGGCAGGTGGACGGATCGACGACGCGGCGCCACGCCGGCACCGGCCTCGGCCTCGCCCTGGCGGGGCAGATCGTCGCCCTCCACGCCGGACACATCGATCTCGACGGCGAGCCCGGCAAGGGATCGACCTTCACCGTGTGGCTCCCGAAGGGGACGGACCACGTCACGCCCGATGTGACCGACCGGCGAATCGAGGAGGTGGACGTTCCGGTGAAGCGCAGGGCGACCGACGTCGAGGTGATCCAGGTGTCGGAGGTCATCGCCGACGTCCGGGAGATCCACCTTGCGGACGTGGCCGCCCGGGACGCCGCGGAAGGCTGCGCGCCGCCGGACGCCGCGGCGGCCCGCGCCGCGGGCCTTCCCGTCGCGCTGGTGGTCGAGGACGACCCGGCGGTCCGCGGCTACCTCGCCTTCGTCCTCGGCGAGCGTTTCGCGGTCGAGACCGCCGCCGACGGCCTGGCCGGGCTCGCCGCCGCCGACACGCTCGTGCCGGACGTCGTGCTGAGCGACGTGATGATGCCCGGGATCGACGGCATCGAGCTGGCGCGCCGGATCCGGGCGAACGCCCGCACCGCGCGCGTGCCCGTCGTGCTGCTCACGGCGCGCGCCGATCCCGAGTCGCTCATGCGCGGCCTCGAGGCCGGCGCGGACGACTACCTCGTCAAGCCGTTCTCCGCGCGGGAACTCGTCGCACGACTGACGAACGCGGCGCGGCTGCGGATCTACGAGCGCGACATCGAGCGGCGCAACGCGGAGCTGGAGCGCGCGCTGGGCGATCTGCGGCGGGCCCAGGACGATCTGCTCCGCAGCGCCAGGATGGCGTCGCTCGGGCAGCTCGTCGCCGGCGTCGCCCACGAGATCAACAACCCGCTCAACTTCATCTGCGGGGCGACGGCCGTGATCGACGAGGGGCTCTCCGCCGCGGATCCCGACCGGCCGATCGCCGTGGAGTCCATGGCCCGGCTCCGGCGCCTCGCCATGGTCGCGCGAGTCGGCTGCGAGCGGATCGCCGGGATCGTCGAGGGGCTGCGGCAGTTCTCGGGGGGAGGCGCCAGGACGCGCGCGAGGGTCGACATCGCCGACGGGATCCGGCTGACTGTGGCGCTGCTCGAACCGGCCGTCCGCGAGGCCAAAGTGGCGTTGGAGGTGGACATCGAAGACCCGCTGGTCGCCCTGTGCAATCCGGGCGAGATCAACCAGGTCGTCGCCAACCTGCTCTCGAACGCCATCGCCGCCTCGCCGGGAGGCGCCGTCCGCGTCTCGTGCCGCAGGGAGGATGGACTGATCGCCGTCACCATCGCCGACACGGGGCCCGGGATCCCCGAGGAGATACTGCCCCGGATCTTCGAGCCGTTCTTCACGACGCGCGACCCCGGCCGGGGAACCGGCCTGGGGCTGACGATAGCCGACACCATCGCCCGCGCCCACGGCGGCCGCATCGACGTGTCCTCCACCCCGGGCGAGGGCGCCACGTTCCGCTTCGTGCTCCCGGCCGCGCCGGCGATGCCCGAGCCGCCGCCCAGCGAAACACGGGAGGGTGACCCCCGATGAAACACGATCGCAAGAAGGTCCCCGATGATACGGATCGCCCGCTGGTGCTGATCGTCGACGACGACGAGAACAACCTGGTCGTCATGGAGGCGCTGTTCGAGACGGACTACCGCGTCCTGACGGCGCAGTCCGGCCACGACGCGCTCAGGCTGCTCGACAAGCACTCCCCGGACCTCGTGATCTCCGACCAGCGCATGCCGTTCATGACCGGGGTCGAACTCCTCGATCGCGTTCGCCGGATCAGGCCCGACGCCGTGCGGATCATCCTGACCGGCTACCCCGACGTCGACACCGTCATGGAGGCCATCGGGCGCGGACAGGTCTACCGCTACGTCCTCAAGCCGTGGCGGATCGACGAGATGCGCATCACCGTCGGGCAGGCGCTGGAATGGGGCGCCGCATGCCGGGACCGAACGCAACTCCTCGAACGCCTCGAACGCGCCGCCCGAGCGATCGGCGCCGGCAACGCCGAACTCGAGAAGATCGACCGCCGCGCCGTCGCGGCCGAGAAGCTGGCGTGCGCCGGCAGGCTGGCCGCGGAGATGTGCCACGACCTGGCGAACATGGCCCAGGTGATCTCGGCGACGGCGTCCGAGATCGCCTCCGGCGCCGTGACGGAACCCGTCGAGGCCGCGCGGGCGCTCGCCGACTGCGCCGAACGCCTCGGCGAAGCCGTCGCCGTGCTGCGGGACCTCGCGGGAGGAGCCAGGCTCCCGTTCGCGGTGCAGACCGAGGACGCGGCGGCCCTGCTCGGCCAGGCGGTGCGCATGATCGGCCACCACCCGGCGACGATCGGCCGGCGAATCGTCGTCGATGGGCCGCCGAACCTGCCCTGGCGCCTCGACCGCCGCCAGGTCTTCCACCTGATGCTCAACCTGCTCCGCAACGCCGTCGAGGCCTCCCCCGAGGGTGGCGAGGTGCGGGCCGGGGTGCGCGTCGAGGGCGGCGCGCTGCACGTCACCGTGGCCGACGGCGGCTCCGGAGTGCCGGAGGCGATCCGCTCGCGCATCTTCGAACCGTTCTTCACCACGAAGAACGGCGGCACCGGCCTCGGCCTGTCGGTCTGCAAGTCGGCCGTCGATGCCCACGGCGGCACGATCCGCGTCGCCGACCTCCCCTCCGGCGGCGCCCTCTTCGAGGCCGTCCTGCCCGCACCGCCGAACGGCGTCCCCGCCCGCCGCGGCGAACGCGGCGACGGACACGCCCCGCGGTAGGCGCCGGCGACGCGCGGCGGGGGGGGACTGCCATCCCGACGTTCCGTAGCGGCCGAGCGGTCGGCCGTCGGCCGCGGCGGTCAGCGGTCGAACACGATCGTCGTGATGCTGCCCCACGCGGGGCCGCAGCCGAAGCCGATCGTGGTGTTGGGCGTGCGGATCGAGATCGTGTGCGTGCCGGGCGCCAGCCAACCCGTCCACACGACGACGTGATCCAGCCAATCGACGACCTCGGTGCGACCGAGGTTGCTCACTTGGGCGACGCCGTTGACGAGGAGTTGGAGATCCCGACGCCCGCTGGTGTTGCTGATGATCCGCCCAGTGACGTGTACCGTGCCGCCGTTGGGCACGTTCACCGTCTGGGCGATCAGATCCCCCGCCGTGGCGGCCGGCGGGCAGCCGGCTCGGGTGTCCGGCGTGAAGATCGTCCGCGGCGCCCGCAGCGCCGTCTGCGGCATGTTGAAACTGAGGTGGATGCTCCCGGCGCCCGCGCGCTGGGCGAGGATGAAACGATCGCGGCCGTCGTACGGCCGGTCGGCGTCGGACCACGTTCCCACCGACGGGGCGATCGTGGTCCCCCGCGCCGACGTCGGCGGGAGGTTGACGAACAGGTATCCCCACGACCCGAGCGTGTAGGTTCCCGCGGCGACGCGGATCCACGAACCGGCCAGCGGATTCATGACGATCACCGTGCCGCCGAGCGTCAGCGCTCCGGCGCCGTTGTCGTAGACCGGGCCCTCGGGGATCACCAGGAGGCCCTGCGTCCGCGCGTTGAGCCCCCATGTGGCGACGGCGCTCACCTGTCCGTCCACCGTCAGGTCCGTGCCGATTCGCCCGCTGCTCCCGACCCAGAACGAGGCCGCCTGGGCCGCGGCCGACTGGTTCTGGATGTAGCTGGAACTCCCGGGCAGCGGGGAGCGCGCATCGGACAGCCGCGGATCGTTCCCCTGGGCGGCCGTTCCGGCCACGCTGCCGAATACGACCGAGAAGGTGGTGCCGGAGAGCGAGAGGCCGGAACCGGCGCCGTACGTCGTGTCGTCGTCCACACCGTCGGCGAACCCGGCGGGCACGCCAGTCAACGTCGTCCAGGGGGTCGGATGGGACGCGGGGGCGTACACCGAGTCGAGTTCCGCCTGGAGCTCGGCCGGCGTGTCGTAGCAGGCCGCCCGCGCACGGTCCTCGAGGTACAGCGGGTCGGCGGAGAAGCGCGTGCCGGCGAGCTGAAGGCCGAGGCCGGCCGAGTACGTAGTGTCGCTGTCGACGCC
>CAMTWF010000090.1:0-38251 GCA_947085355.1 uncultured delta proteobacterium | reverse complement strand
CGTGGACGTGGACGTGGACGACTCCCTGGCTATACCTTGCCGTCGATCACGTCCACGTCCACGTCCACGACCACGTCCACGAGCTTCGAGATGCCTGAAGACTGCGTCGCTGCCACCAGCTTTTGAGAAGTTGCCTGCCCCTACTCCGGCAGGACGATCACGACCTCGTCGGGGCGGACCAGGCCGAGTTCCTCGCGGGCGATCGACTCCACGTGCGCCGGCGACGTCCGGTAGGCCTCGACGCGCCGCCGCATGTCGCGGCACTCGGATTCGAGCCTGCCGTTCTCCAGGCGCATCTGCCGCAACTCGGCCTCCAGCCGATCGACGCGCGGCAACCCGCCGTCCCCCAGCAGCAGGAACGGCGCACAGAGCAGGGTGACGCAGAGGATCGCGATCGGAATCGCCTGCGCCCGGGCCGGCGGCGAGGCGTCTTGCATCGGGGGCAGACTAACCCATGATTCGCGGCGCGCTCAAGTTTCGTGCGGCCGCGTGGACGAGGTATAGTCGGGTCGTGCCGTTCGTGGAGCCGGTGCTCGATGCGCTGAACCGAGAGGGGGTGCGGTACATCGTGGTGGGCGGCCTGGCGGTGGTCCTTCAGGGCTTCGCACGGCTCACCGCAGACATCGACCTCATGGTCGATCTAGCTCCACCGGCGGCGCGAAAGGCGATCGACGTTCTCACCGGCCTCGGCTTTCGAGCGCGTGCACCGGTGGACCCTCGGGGATTTGCGGACCCCGTCACGCGCGCGAGTTGGGTGCGCGAGAAGGGAATGCGGGTCTTCTCGCTGTACGATCCGGCCAATCCGCTGCGTGAGGTGGATCTATTCGTGGAGCATCCGATCGATTTCGAAGAGATCTGGAACCGGGCGGAGATGATCCCCCTCGCGACGACTTCGGTCCGCGTCGCGTCGATCTCCGATCTCATTGCGCTCAAGCGTCTGGCGAACCGGCCGGAGGACGTGCGAGACATCGAGGCGCTCGAGGAGATCGCACGCGTCAAGGGAGGCGTTCGTGGCGGCGGATGAGGAGCGCACCGTCCCGCCGGCCGTCCAGCGGTCGGAGTGGCAGGCGGACTGGGAGTCTCACCGCCGGCACCGACTCACATTCGCACTCGAGGCCACCCCCGCCCAGAGGCTCGCCTGGCTCGAGGAGATGATCGCCCTCGCTCACCGCACCGGAGCGCTCCCGCGTCCTCGACGTAGGTCGTAGGCCTTCGATCGATGCGCGCTCAAGTTTCGTGCGGCCGCGTGGACGAGGGGATGCAACCGATGCGGGTAGGCGTGACGCTGGGGGATCCGGCCGGCGTGGGCGCCGAGGTGGCGCTGCGGCTGCTGGATACGGTGGGGCCCGACGCCCCGATCACGTTCTTCGGCAGCGAGGCGCAGATCGATGCCGCGGCGGAAACGCTCGGACCGCCGGGCCGACGCCGCCCGCGCGTGCTGGGGCCCGACTCGGCCTGGAGCGAAGCGGCCTTCGAGGGCCCCCCGGCGCTGGTGCACGTGGCCGATCTCGGGCGCGACGATGTCAGGCCCGGAGTCTCGACGCCGGCCGGCGCGGAGGCGCAGCTCCGCAGCCTGTCGGCGGCGGCGAAGGCCGCCCAGGACGGCAGGATCGCCGCACTGGTCACCGGCCCGGTGAGCAAGGCGGCGATCGCATCGGTGATGGGACGCGGGTTCACGGGGCAGACCGAGCTGCTCGCGCGGCTGTCCGGGCTGAGATCCCGCGATGTCGTGATGGCTTTCACCGGCGATCGGATCCGCGTGGCGCTGGTCACGACGCACATGGCGCTGCGCGACGTGCCGGGCGCGCTCGGGCCGGAGCGGATCGTGCACGTCTGCCTGCTGGAGATCGAGCACCTGCGGTCGCTCGGCTTCGAGCGGCCGCGGATCGCGGTGGCGGGCCTGAACCCGCACGCCGGGGAAAACGGGCTGTTCGGGTCCGAAGAGCGGGACGTCATCGCGCCGGCGGTCGGGGCGGTGGAGGCGCGACTCAAGTCCGAGCGAGCCGCGGCGGCGGTTTCGGGGCCGTTCCCGGCGGATGCGGCCCTCCGGAGGCACGTGGCCGGCGAGTTCGACGCGGTCGTCGCGATGTACCACGACCAGGCGACGATCGCCTGCAGGCTGCTCGCCTTCGGCGCCACCGTGAACGTGACGCTGGGACTGCCGTACGTCCGCACCTCGGCCGACCACGGAACCGCCTACGACATCGCCGGCGCCGGGCGCGCCGACCCGGCGGGAACGCTCGCCGCGTACAAGCTGGCCCGCAAGCTGGCGCGAGCGGCCCCGGCGCGCGGCTAGCAGCCATGCCCTCGCCACCCCCGATCCGGATCCGCGGGGCGCGCCAGCACAACCTCCAGGGGATCGACGTCGACATTCCGCGCAACAAGCTGGTCGTGATCACCGGCCTGTCGGGGTCGGGGAAGTCGTCGCTGGCGTTCGACACGATCTACGCCGAGGGGCAGCGGCGGTACGTCGAATCGTTGTCGGCGTATGCGAGGCAGTTCCTGGAGCGCATGGAGAAGCCGGACGTCGACTCGATCGAGGGTCTGTCGCCGACGATCTCGATCGAGCAGAAGAACGCGAGCCGGAACCCGCGGTCGACCGTCGGGACGACGACGGAGATCGCCGATCACCTGCGGGTGCTCTTCGCGCGCGTCGGGCGCCCCCATTGCCCCGAGTGCGGCAAACCGGTGACGGCGACGAGCCCGCAGCAGATGGTGGACCGCGTCCTGGCGCTGCCGGCCGGAACGCTCTTCTCCGTCCTCGCCCCGGTCGTGCGCGACCGCAAGGGGGAGTACCGGCGCGACCTGGAAAGGCTGCGCCGGGAGGGATTCGTGCGGGTCAACGTGGACGGCGAGGTGAGGGATCTCTCCGAGGAGATCGTGCTGGATCGCAACAAGCGGCACACGATCGAGGTCTACGTCGACCGCCTGGAGGTCAAGGCGAGCGTGCGGCGCCGTCTGACCGACTCGATCGAGACGGCGGCCCGCATGTCCGACGGGCTGGTGAGGATCGGCGTCGTCGGCGGCGACGACATCACGTTCACGACCAGGTTCGCGTGCATCGAGCACGGCGTGGCGCTGCCCGAGCTTGCGCCGCGGATGTTCTCGTTCAACAGCCCGCACGGCGCGTGTCCCGAGTGCGACGGGCTGGGGGAGATCATGCGGTTCGACCCGGAGCTGATCGTCCCGGATGCGTCGCTGTCGCTGCGCAAGGGGGCGATCGCGCCGTGGAGCCGCGGCCACCGGGCGTTCATGCAACAGGCTCTCGCGGCCGTGGCGGCCGCGAACGGGATCGACCTCGATACCCCGTGGGAGCGGCTCGACGAGGCCGCACGCATGGTTCTCCTGGGCGGCTCGGAGTCGCCCGTGGAGTTCAGGATCGGCGACGGCGGATCGGAACACCGGTTCACGCGGCCGTTCGAGGGGGTGATCCCGAACCTCGAGCGCCGCTGGAGGGACTACAACCGGCGCAAGCGCGAGGCGGGCGCGGCGGACCGGGATGAGACGTTCGGCTTCCTGGCGGACGAGTTCCACCCGTACATGCGCCGCGAGACGTGCGGCGCGTGCGGCGGGGCGCGCCTCCGCCGCGAGGCGCTCGCGGTGCGCGTCGCCGGGATGAACGTCGCCGAGGTGAGCGCGTTGACGGTGGGGCGGGCGCGCGATCTCTTCGCGACGATCGACCTCTTGCCGAAGGAGCGCCGGATCGCCGATCGGCTGCTCCGGGAGATCCGCGGACGGCTCGGGTTCCTCGCCGACGTCGGGCTCGACTACCTCTCCCTCGATCGCGCATCGGCCACGCTCTCGGGCGGCGAGGGACAGCGAATACGCCTGGCGACGCAGATCGGCTCCGCGCTCGTCGGCGTGATCTACGTCCTCGACGAACCGAGCGTCGGCCTGCACCAGCGCGACAACCGGAAGCTGATCGGGACGCTCGAGGCGCTGCGCGACATGGGGAACACCGTCATCGTCGTCGAGCACGACCGCGACACGATCCTCGCCGCGGACTGGGTGCTCGACCTCGGCCCCGGCGCCGGCCGGCACGGCGGCCGAATCGTCGTCGCCGGGACGCCGGACGAGGTGCGCCGCTGCCCGGAGTCGCTCACGGGGAGGTACCTCTCGGGCGCCGCATCGATCCCCGTGCCGGCGTCGCGCAGGCGGACGACGGCGCGGGAGATCGCGCTGGAGGGCGCCGCGACGAACAACCTCAAGGGGATCGACGTGCGCTTCCCGCTCGGCGTCACGATCGCGGTGACGGGCGTCTCCGGCTCGGGGAAGTCCTCCCTGATCGGCGACACGCTGCTCCCCGCGCTGCGGTCGAGCCTGCGGCTCGGCGGCGACCGGGCGGGACGGCACCGGGCGATCCGCGGGACGGAGCACGTGGACAAGGTGATCGAGATCGACCAGCAGCCGATAGGCCGCACGCCGCGCTCCAACCCGGCCACCTACACCGGCGTCTTCACGCCGATCCGGGAGGCGTTCGCGGCGCTGCCCGAGTCCCGCGCCCGCGGCTACGGCCCCGGCCGGTACTCGTTCAACGTGACCGGCGGGCGCTGCGAGACATGCGAAGGCGACGGCGTGCTGCGGATCGAGATGCACTTCCTGCCGGACGTCTACGTCACGTGCGAGGCGTGCGGCGGGCGGCGGTACAACCGCGACACGCTCGAGGTGAAATACCGCGGCCGGTCGATCGCGGACGTGCTCGACATGACCGTGGAGGAGGCGATGGAGCTGTTCGAGCGCCTGCCGAAGGTGCGCTCGCGCGTCGAGACGCTCGCCTCCGTCGGGCTCGGGTACATCCAGCTCGGCCAGAGCGCGACGACGCTGTCGGGCGGCGAGGCGCAGAGGATCAAGCTGTCGCGGGAGCTGGCCAAGCGCGCCACGGGACGGACGCTGTACGTGCTCGACGAGCCGACCACCGGCCTGCACTTCGACGACGTCCGGCGCCTGCTGGAGGTGCTGTCCCGCCTGGTCGACCAGGGGAACACCGTGATCGTCATCGAGCACAACCTCGATGTGGTCAAGTGCGCCGACTGGGTCATCGATCTCGGCCCCGAGGGCGGCGAGGGCGGCGGAACGGTCGTCGCGGCGGGCACGCCCGAGATGGTGGCGCGCTCGGCGGCTTCGCACACCGGCCGCTACCTGCGCGATGTGCTGTAGGGGATCGGCGTCATTTCGGGTAGCTTCGCAGCGCGGCGGCGCCGCAACCAAACGATGAATCACCGCAGAGACGCAGAGGGCGCAGAGAATGGTCTCTGTGTTCTCTGCGTGCTCTGCGGTGATCAATATCGTCGCGCCGTGCGACGAAGTTCGGGGATAGTAGATCAAGACCAGGTGGCGGTGAGATTCAGCCGTTTTGTCCCGGTTGCAGGGGGGACAACAGGATGAACAGGATGAACAGGATGAACAGGAGGGAGGACTATCTGTGGAGTCTCTTGAACTCCAACTTGGGCATGACCTCGAAGCACGCGCCGATGATCTTCTCGGTCCTCATGCAACATCCCATCCTGTCTATCCTGTCTATCCTGTCCATCCTGTTTGTCCACACTGGCCTCCAGCACCATCCCGCTCCCTCACCAGTTCTTCAGAACGCCTTGCGCAACACGTCGTCGTAGTCCGCCGCGTAGTGGAACCGCAGGCCCTTGATGATGTGCCGGGGGATCTCGCCCACGTTGCGCTCGTTCTCCATCGGGAGGATCAGTTCCCGCACTCCCGCGCGCTTGGCCGCCAGCACCTTCTCGCGGATGCCGCCGACCGGCAACACGTCGCCCCGCAGCGTCATCTCGCCCGTCATCGCGACCCTCGGACGGACCCTCTTCCCCTTCCCGCCCATCAGCAGCGACAGGACCGCCGTCGTGATCGTCACGCCGGCGCTCGGGCCGTCCTTCGGCACGGCGCCGGCCGGGAAGTGGACGTGGATGTCGCTGTTGTCGAACGCCGCGGCGTCGATGCCGAACTCGGCGCACCTGGACCGGACGAACGACAGCGCGATCTGCGCCGATTCGTTCATCACGTCGCCCAGCTTGCCGGTCACCTGGAACTTGCCGTGGCCCGGCATCCGGGTCGCCTCGATGAACATGATCTCGCCGCCGACCGGGGTCCACGCGAGGCCCACGGCGACGCCGAGCCGCGGCGAGCGGCGCAGTTCGTCCGAGAAGTACTGCCGCGGGCCCAGGTAGCGCGGCAGGGCGGACGCCTTCACGACGACGCGGTCCGTCCTGCCCGCGGCGACCCTGGCCGCCACCTTGCGGGCGATCCGCCCGATCCGCCTCTCCAGCTCGCGCACGCCGGCCTCGCGCGTCCACCCTTCGACGATCGCCGGATACGCCGCGGGCGACAGCGCGAGGTTGCCCTTGCCCAGGCCGTGCGCCTCTCTCTGGCGCGGGAAGAGGTAGCGCTTCGCGATCTCGACCTTCTCCTCCGCGATGTACCCCGGAAGGTCTATCACCTCCATCCGGTCCAGCAGCGGCGGCGGGATCTGCGTCCTGATGTTGGCGGTGCAGATGAACATGACGCGCGACAGGTCGAACGGCACGTCGATGTAGTGGTCCAGGAACGCCGAGTTCTGCGCCGGATCCAGCACCTCGAGCAGCGCGCTCGACGGATCCCCCCGCCAGTCCTGCCCCAGCTTGTCGATCTCGTCCAGCATGAAGACGGGGTTGCGGACCCTCACGGTGCGCAACCCCTGCAGGATCTTCCCGGGCATGGCGCCGATGTACGTCCTGCGGTGTCCCTTGATCTCGGCCTCGTCGCGCATCCCGCCGAGCGAGAACCGGAAGAACTTGCGGCCCAGCGCCCTGGCGATCGACTGTCCGAGCGACGTCTTGCCGACGCCGGGCGGGCCCGAGAAGCAGAGGATCGCCCCCTTCTGGTCCGACCGCAGCTTGCGCACCGCCAGGAACTCGACGATCCGCTCCTTGACCTCCTCGAGGCCGAAGTGGTCCTCCTCCAGCACGGCCTTGGCGCGTCGCAGATCGGTCTTGTCCCCGGATTCGGCCGCCCACGGCAGTTCGGTGAGCCATTCGATGTACGAGCGCACGACGCCGTACTCCGGCGACTCGGGCGAGAGGACTTCCATCCTCTTCAGTTCCTCCCGCGCGCGCTTCGCGGCCTTCTCGGGAAGCCCCCGGCTCCCGATCCGTTCGTCGATCTCCTTGAGAGCCAGCTCCTTCTGGTCGACCTCCTCGCCGAGTTCCTTGCGGATCGCCTTGATCTGCTCGCGCAGGTAGTACTCCCGCTGGCTCTTCTCGATCTTCTGGCGGATCTCGTCGCGGATGCGGCCCGCCAGCCGGGTGATCTCGAGTTCCCGGTTCAGCGACTCGATCACCTTGCGCAACCGCTGCGGCAGGTCCAGCGTC
The DNA here is from genome assembly GCA_947085355.1 of uncultured delta proteobacterium. Taxonomy (GTDB): domain Bacteria; phylum Myxococcota_A; class Polyangia; order DRWM01; family JAAZOP01; genus CAMTWF01. Next base: position 30,896 of record CAMTWF010000090.1, on the reverse strand, counting down.
CGGATCAGGTCGAGCCGCTCCTCGCGCTTGAGGTCCAGGTGGGAGGCCACGAAGTCGGCGAGCTGCGCGGGGCCCTCCAGGTTCGCGGCCGCGATCGAGAAACCGTCCGGCAGGCCGGGAATCTCCCGCAGCAGCTCGTCGAGCGACGTCTTGGCGGCGCGCCACAGGGCCTGGAACTCCTTCCCCTCGTCGACCGTGTCGACCGGGTACGTCACCCGCGCGATGAGGAACGGCAGCGTCCGGAGGTAGCGCACGATCGCCACGCGCGCGATGCAGGCGACGAAAAACGATCGGTTCCCGTCGGGCATGTTGAGCGACTTGAGCACGCGGGCGAGGACCCCGACGCCGACCAGGTCGTCGGGCGACGCGGCCGGCCGCGGACCGGAACCGCCACCCGTCTCGACCGGCGTCTTGCGAGCCACGAAGGCGACGAACGGACCCTGGCTCAGGGCGAACTCCAGGGCGCTGCGAGCGGGCCCCGGCGCGTAGGCGATCGGCACGGTCATGCCGGGGAACAGGACGTGCTCGTTGAGCGGGACGACGATCAGGTTGGCCGGCATCTCGCCGGCCACGGAGACCAGCGACGTGGGATCACCCGGGTCGGCCGGCTCGGGCGAATCGGCCGCCGGGACGTCCGGCGGGGCGGCGGTGCTCGACTCGTCGGTCATCGGACTCCCTTGCGCCCAAGATGCCCGCGCTGCGCCGCCGGGCGCCGAGCTACCCGGTGTTCTCGCGGATCACCTGCTCGATCAGGTCGTTCACGGGCACCCGCGGACGGACCTTCCCGGCCGCTATTTCCCGCAGCGACGTCACCGCCGGCTTGTTCTTGCTGGCGACCAGTGCGGGCTGCTTCCTCATCAGTTCCCGCGTCCGTTGCGCGGCCACCACCACGAGGGCGAACCGGTTGTCGATGTTGAGCAGGCAGTCCTCGACGGTCACTCGCGCCATTCTCCACCTCAGTAGCGCGGGCATCTTGCCCGCAATCCAAGAATCGTCCCTCCCCACCGCGCGGACGCCGCACCATAGCCGCGTGCGATGCGGACGGCAATAGACGAAACGCCGAAAGTTCGGCGGCGGGCCGCCCGAGGGGGTGGACACCGAAATTCGAATGCCCGTGCCGGGCCTTGCCTTCGCGTCCCGCTTGGATATCATCCGGTCCTGCCGTCGGGCGCCCTGGTTTCCGGCATCGGGCGGAAGGCGTTCCGCGGTTCTGCGTCCCTTCGATCGATAGGAGGTCTTGCGATGTCGGCCCAACTCTCGCGGATGCTTTCGACGCTCTTGCAGACTCCCGGAGACGAATCGACGTTGGAGGCACTGGCCAAGTGGGCCGAGGGGTTGGGTGGCGGGGACCACGGCGCGGATGTCGAGAAGATCGAGGCGGCGGCCGCGGATCTGGCGCGGGCCGGAAGGCAGTTCGAGGCCGCGGCGTTGCTGGAGGTGGCGGCGGGGCCGGCGGACGGCGCCAGGAAGGCCGACCTGTGGGCGGCGGTCGGGCGACTCCAGGAGGAGGCGCTGCACGAGCCGAAGCGGGCGGTTTCGTCGTACCGGAAGGCGTTGGAGGCGGCGACCGATCATCCGGCCGCGGTGGAGGCGCTCGCGCGGCTCGAGAAGCTGGCTTCCGAATGGAAACGGGTGGTGGAGAGACTGGAGGAGGAAGCATCGGCGGAGACCGAGCCGACGCTCCGCAGCCAGCTCTACCTGCGGATCGCCGGCATCGTCGAGTCGTTCGGCGGCAAGCAGAAGGAGCGCGCGTCGCAGGTGATCGGGCACCTGCAGAACGCCTTGCGGGCATACCCGTCGAACCACGCGGCCGTGCGGCTCCTGATCCGGGTCATGGACAAGGCCAAGCGCCTCGACGACCTGGCGCCGCAGCTCGCCCAGCTCGCCGCCGAAGCCAAGGTGCGGGACGAGAAGGTCGCGCTCCTCGTCGAGGGCGCGAAGGTCTACGCCCGCCTGGAACAGCCCGACAAGGCGGCCCGCCTCTACCAGGAGGTCCTCGATTTCGTCCCCGGACAGCCCGTCGCTCTCTCGTTCCTCGTCGACTACTACACGACGCTCGGCGATGCCGACCGCCTCGTGGCGCTCTACGAGGACGTTCTCCGCGCGCGCCCCCGGGGCGAGTCGGAAATCGATCTGCTGTTCCAGATAGGGATGCTCCACTGGCGCACGCGCGGCGACCTGCGGGCGGCGGAGGAGTACTTCCGGCGCATCCGCAAGAGCAGCCCGGCGCACCCCGCGGCCCTCAACTTCTACCGCTCCTACTGCAAGGAAACGGACGACCACGCCAGGCTCCTCCAGATCCTGCTCGACGCCCAGCGGGTCGCGGAGACCGACGACGATCGGGTCAGGATCCACAAGGAGATCGCGACGCTCGCGGAGGACCGGATCCGCAACGACGAGCGGGCCATCGAGGCCCACAAGGGGATCCTGAAGATCAGGCCCGATGATGCGGACGCGGCCGCGAACCTGAGGAGGCTCTACCGGAAGACCGAGAAGTGGAACGCGCTCATCGATCTGCTCAAGGCCGATCTGGCGGCGCCGGACAGGGACGCGGCGGCGCGCATCGCCCTGCTGCTGGAGATGGTCTCGATCTACGCCGACAATCTCAAGTCCGAGATGATGGTCACCAAGACCTACGCCCAGGTCCTCGATCTCGACCCCGCTCACGTCGGCGCGTTCGAGGCGCTGGTGCGCATCTTCGAGGGCGCGAAGCGATGGAACGACCTGATCGGACTGCTCGGCAGGCGCGCCGAGGCCACGGCGGATCCCGGCGAGAAGAAGGCGCTGTACCGCAGGAGCGCGGAGATATGGATCCGCGAACTCAACAACTTCAACAACGCCGTGCGGCCGCTGGAGCAGATCCGCGAGATCGATCCGGCGGATCCGGAGGCCATCGCGCAACTCAAGGATATCTACGCGCGTCGCAGGGCCTTCCCGCAGCTCTACGAACTGCTGCTCGCGGAACTGCCGGCCCTGGCCGGGCCGCGACGGATCGACCAGATGATCGAGATGGCCCAACTCGCCGGCGAGCGCCTCGACCGCCGCGACGAGGCGATGGCGCTCTGGTGGCAGATCTCGGACCTCGACCCGGCGCGGCCGGGAGTGCTGGACGCCGTCCAGAAGCTCGCCGAGCGATCCAAGGACTCGGCGGCCATGGCGAAGGTCATCGGAAAGCGCATCGAGGCCGAGACCGACGACAACGCCCGCGTGGCGCTGCTGCTCAAGGCCGCCGCGCTCTACCAGGAGAAGCTGGCCGACCCCGCCGCCTCCTCCGCGGCGTACCGGCGCGTGCTCTCGATCCAGCCGGGACATCCCAAGGCGACCAGGATGCTCAAGGAGACGTTCCTCGCCGCCGGCGACTACGTGGCGCTCGAAGAGCTGTACACGTCGCTCGGCGACTGGGAGGGCCTTGCCGAGGCGCTCGGCGTCGCCGCCGACCGCGTTTCCGACCGTGGCCTGCGGATACACCTCTCGCTCAAGGCGGCCCGGACCTACGAGGAGAAGATCAAGCAGCCGGACCGAGCCTTCCGGGCCTACGAGCGGGTTCTCGACGCCGATCCGGCCCATCGCGCCGCGGCCTCGGCCCTGGCCGGGATCTACGAGCGCCAGGAGAACTGGAAGGGGCTTGCCCAGGTGGTGGGCGTTCTGGCCGACGTCGAGTCGGATCCCGCCGCCAGGTTGCGACTCTCGCGGAGGCTGGTCGGCCTGTACCGGGATCGCATCGGGGACGGCGGCCTGGCCTTCGAGTGGGCCCGGCGGTGCTACGACTTGGCCCCCGCGGACGCCGACGTCGGCGCCGAGTTGGAGCGCCAGGCCGAGGATCTGAAGCGATTCGAGGACCTGCTGCGGATCTACGAGGGACGTCTCCCCGCGGCGAGCGGGGAGGAGGCGATCGCGCTGCTGCGCAGGATCGCCGTGGTCCATGCCCACAAGCTCGGGGACGTGGATGCGGCGGTCGGAGCGTACCGGCGCATCATGCGCGAGCTGCCGTCGGACGAGCGCACGGTTGCCGAGTTGGAGGACCTGCTCAAGACGTCGGGCCGTCTGGAGGCGCTGGCGGATCTGTACGGCGAACGGATCGACGCGGAGGAAGCGGGGCCGGGGCGGCTCGCGTGGCTGGCGAAGCTGGCGAGCCTGCTCGACGAGGGGCTGGACCGCACCGAGGAGGCGATCGGCGCGTACCGGAGGATCCTCGATGCCGAGCCCGACGACTCCGGGGCGTTGGCTGCTCTCGAGCGGATCTACTCCACCACGGGCGATTCGGCGCGGCTGGCGGAGATCCTGGAGCGCATGCGCGTGTCGGCGGATCCGGCCCGGCGGCGCGACCTGACGATGAGGCTGGGCCGGCTCTGGGCCGGGCCGCTGGCCAGGCCCGACGATGCTGTCGCGGCCTTCCGCGAGGTATTGACCGAGGAGCCTGGGCGTCCCGACGCGATCGAGGCGCTGGAGAAGCACCTGCAGGACCGCGCGCGGCGCCTCGATGTCGCCCGGTTCCTGGCCCCGCAGTACGAGGCGGCGCGCAGCTTCCCCAAGCTCGCCTGGGTATTGCAGATCGTCATCGAGGAGACGCGCGAGGGTGTCGAGCGGTTCGAACTGTTGCGCAGGCTCGCCCGGATCTACGAGGAGGCGCTCGGCGATCCGGAGGCTGCCTTCCGCACGTTGTCGGAGGCGGTGACGGAGTTCCCCGAGCAGGAGGATCTCTGGAGCGACTACGGCCGTCTGGCGGAGGTGGTCGGCGACCGCAGGTCCGAGGCCGAGAGGCTCGAGCGGGCGTTCGATTCCGGGCGCCTGTCGTCCGATGCGTCGCTGCGACTGGCCCGGCGCCTGGCGCACATCTGGGAGGCCGTGCTGGGCGAGCCGGCGCGCGCCGAGCGGTATCACCGGCGGATCCTGGAACGCAGCGTCGACGATGCCGGGTCGTTCGCCTCGCTGGACGCGCTGTTCAAGGGCGACGAGCGATACGCGGACCTGGCGGCCCTGTTGCGGGATCGCGCGGACCGGACGTCGTCCGACGACGTCCGCGTCGACATGCTCCAGCAGCTCGCCTTCCTGCTCGAGGACGTTCTTGATCGGTCCGACGACGCGGTCGCCACCTACCGCGAGATCCTGGACGTCCGGCCCGACCACGAGAGCGCCGTCCGCGCTTTGGAGCGTCTCTACGAGCAGCGCGAACGGTGGGGGGACCTGGAGGCGCTCCTGGAGCGCACGGTCGGCGTGGTCCGCCACGAATCCGGCGTGGACAGGAGGCTGCGAATCGCCGATCTGCGGGAACGGCGGTTGGACCGGAAGGCGGCGGCACTCGACGACTATCGCGACATCGCGACCGAGCGTCCCGACGATCCGCGGCTGGTGGCGGCGTTCGAGCGGCTCCTGGCGGAGAAGGCGCTGCGCCAGGACGTGGCCGACATCCTGGCGCCGCTGTACGAGAGGCAGGGGAAGTACGCCGACCTCGTGCGGATCCTCCAGGTCAAGCTGGAGGCCGCGTCCACGGCCGGGGACCGCGTCACGGTCTGGACGCGCGTGGCGCAGATCCGCGAGGACGCGCTGACCGATCTGGACGGCGCATTCGAGGCGTACGCGCAGGCGGTCGAGGCGGACCCTTCGAACCCCGACACGCGCCGGCAGTTGTCGCGCATAGCCGACGCCCAGGGGCTGCACGCCCTGCAGGCCGACGTCCTGGAAGACGTGCTCGGCAAGGTGGGCGACGACGCCCCGCTTCGCGCCGAGATCCTCGCCAAGCTGGCCGGGCTGTACGACGAGGCGCTGGTCGATGCCCCCCGCGCGGAGGGGGCGTACCGGCGGCTCCTTGCGGCGGATCCGGACGACGCCGCGACGGCGGTCCCCGCCGCCGTGGCCCTCGAACGGCTCTTCGCGGCCCGCGAGAGGCACGCCGACCTGGTGGATGTGCTGCGGATCCAGGCCCGCTTCGCGGACAAGAGCGACCTGCGCGCGGCGTTGCTCAAGCGCATCGCCGAGATACAGGAGACGTTCCTGTCCGCGCCGGCCGACGCACTGGCGACGCTCGAGGAGATCGACGATCTGGCGCCCTCCGACGTCGAGAACCTGCGGGCGCTGGAGCGGCTCTACTCGCAGACCGGGAGCTGGGCGAAGCTGATCGACGTGCTGAGGCGCCGCTGCGCGCTGGCGTCCGACGCCGGGGATCGCCGTACCGCGTCGTACAGGATCGCCGAGCTGCTCGAGGAGAAGCTCGCGGATCGCGACGAGGCGATCGTCGCGTATCAGGGGATCCTGGCGTCGCATCCCTCGGACGTTCCCGCGGTGCGGGCGCTGGAGCGGCTCTTCACGGCCGGCGGGCAGTGGTCCGACCTGCTCGATGCGCTGCGGCGGCTCCTGGATCTGGCGGCGAGCGACTCCGAGCGTGTTCAGGCGCTGTGCCGAATGGGCGAGGTGCAGCACAAGCACCTCAAGGACGCGGCGGAAGCGGTCGAGTCGTACCGCAGGGCGATCGATCTCGACCCGCGCCACGGCCCGGCGCGCGACGCGCTCGACCGCCTCGCCGCCGACGAGGACGTGCGCCTGCGGGTGTCGCGCATCCTTGCGCCGCTGTTCGCGGGCGAGGGGCAATGGGCGGATCTCCTGCGGATGGTGGAGATCGAGATCGCCGACGCCGAGGACGACGCCGTGCGCACGGCTGCGTTGCGTCGCGCGGCCGAGGTGGCGGAGATCGGCCTTGGAGATTCCCGCAGGGCCTTCGGCTACCTCGGCGAGGCGCTGCGGCGGCTGGCCGGCACGCCCGACGCGGGCGCCGTGGTCTCTGAGGTGGAGCGGCTGGCCGGCGTGCTGGGCGATTCCGCGGCGGTCACCGCGCTCTTCCGCGAGGTCGTCCCGGACGTGGTCGATCCGTCGATCCAGACCGCGATGCTGCTGCGGATCGCCTCCGCCGCGAAGGATGGGCGCGATCTCGCGGCGGCCATCGAGTACTACTCGAAGGCGCTGGACAACGACCCGGCGTGCCGACCGGCGCTCGACGCGCTCGAGGAGGTCCACGCCGCGGCCCAGCGGTGGCAGGACCTGCTCGAGGTGTACCGCCGCAAGGCCGACATGGCGGGTTCCCCGTCCGAGCGGGTCGCGCTGCTGTTCCTGCAGGCGCGTCTGTGCGAGCAGCGTCTCGACGACGCATCGGCGGCGACCACGTGCTACGAGTCCGTGCTCGAGATCGATCCGTCCGACCGCGATGCGGCGGCCGCGCTGGAGGGGTTGTACGCGGGGGCCGAGCGGTGGGGCGCGCTGCTGGACCTGCTGGAGCGACGCCTTTCGTGGCCGGGCGTCGACGGGCTCGCGATCCGCCACCGCATCGGCGAGATCGCGATCGACAAGCTGGGCGATCCGCCGCGCGCGTTCCGGAGCTTCGGCGCGGTGCTGGAGGCCGACTCCGGCTACGCCCCGACGCTGGAGCTCCTGGAGGGGCTGCTGCGCGAGGGCGACCACCGGGCCGAGGCGGCCGGCGTCCTGGAGGACGTGTACCGGCGCCGCATGGACCTGCGGAAGCTGGTGGACGTGCTGCAGGTCAAGCTCGAATACGCCGAGGATCCCGAGGCGCGCAAGGCGTTGCTGCGGAAGATCGGCCAGTTCCAGGAGGAGCAGCTCGAGAACCTCGACGAGGCGTTCGTCACCTATGGCCGGTTGTGCCGCGAGGACATCGACGACGTCTCGAGCCGGGAGCTTGTCGAGCGTCTTGCCGGGGTGATGGGCGCGTGGGATCGGCTGGCCGACCTCTACGACGCGATCCTGCGCGACGCCGACGTCGAGACGGCGGCGACGGCGGCGATCGCAAGCCGCCTCGGCGACATCGCCGAGCGTCGCCTCAAGGACCTCGCCAGGGCCAGAGGGGCGTACCGCCGGGCCTACTCGTTCGACGTGTCCAACGCCGAGGCCCTGGGCGCGCTCGAACGGGTCTTCGCGGCCACGGAGGACTGGAACGCCCTGCTGGACCTCCTGCGGCAGGTGTGCGACGGCACGTACGACCCGGAGGCCAGGAAGCACCTGCTGTTCCAGATCGCGTCGGTGCAGGAAGAGAAGCTCGACAGCCGCCCGAAGGCGATCGAGACCTACGTCGAGGTGCTCGACGTCGATCCCTCCGACGCGCGCGCGATCGCCTCGCTGGATCGCCTCTACTACTACGAGAAGCGGTGGACCGACCTGGTGGACCTGCTGACGCGCCGGATCGAGCAGGCCCCGGACGACGCCGGCCGCAACGCGCTCCGCTACCGGGTCGGCTCCCTGTATCAGGAGCAGCTCGGGGACGTGGATCGAGCCATCTCGTCCTTCGAGGAGATCCTGCGCGCCGACCCTGGCCACCGCGAGGCGATCGTGGCGATGGTCAACCTGATGGCCAACCCCGATCAGCGGTTCAGGATCGCCCAGTCGCTCGAACCCGTCTACAGGCACCTCGGCGAATGGGAGAGCCTCGTCCAGGTCTACCTGGCGCAACTCGAGAACCTCCGGGACCCCTCGGACCGCATCATCCGTTGGCTCGATATCGCGCGCCTGTTCGAGGAGAACCTGGGCGATCCGCGGAACGCGATGAAAGGCTACGCCGAGGCGTTCAAGGAGGACCCGACCGATCCCGGCGTGCTCGAACAGCTCCAGCGCCTCGCCGGGACGCTCGAAGCATGGACCGACCTCATCCCCGCCATCGAGGCCGGCATCGCCAAGGTCGACGACGGCGCCCTCAAGGCCGACCTGCTCCGGCTCGTCGCAAGAACGCTCGACCGCCGCCTCGGCGACTTCCGCGGCGCCGTCGCCGCGTACGAACGCCTGATCCGCATCGAGCCGGGCGACGCCGAGACGCTCGAAGACCTCGACGCCCTGCTGACGCTGCTCTCGGATTGGGAACGCCTCGTCGCCGTGCTCGATCTCAAGGCGGAGGCCACCGCCGACGTGCCGGCGCTCAAGACGATCCGGCAGCGACAGGCCGAGGTGTGCGAGGAACAGATCGGGAAGATCGACGCGGCCATCGACTTCTACCGCAAGGCCCTGGATCTCGACGAGTCGGATCTCGGCCTCTACGAGTCGGTCGCCAGGCTGCTCGAACGCCGCGAGCGGTACGCCGAACTGGTCGAGACGCTCCAGCGCAAGCTCACGGTCCTTGTCGATCCGGCGGGTCGCCGCGACGCCATGATCCGGGTCGCGCTGTGCCTTCGCGACCGGCTCGCCGATTCCGCCGGAGCCGTCAGGGCCTATCGGGCCCTCCTGGAGGAGTTCCCTTCGGATCTGGAGACGCTCGAGGCGCTCGACACCCTCTACTCCGCCGACCGGTCCTGGCACGACCTCGCCGATGTCCTCGTCCGCAAGCTCGACGCCGTGCGGACCGACGCCGAACGCCTCGCACTGCGCCTGCGGCTGGGGGCCTTGTGCCGCGGGCAGATCGAGGACGCCCAGGGGGCGATCGATCACTTCGAGCAGGCGCTGGCGCTCGCGCCGGAGAACGAGGACGCCGTATCGGCCCTGCGCGAGATCGCCGCCGACGAGGACCACCGCATGCGCGTCTTCGCGGTGCTCGAACCCGTGCTGCGGCGCCGCGCCAGGTGGGAGCATCTCCTCGAGCTGCGCCGCATGCGGCTGGCCGTGATGGACGACCCGGCGGTCCGCGTGGAGGAGATGGGCCACATCGCCTACCTGCTGGAGCGCGCCCTCGACCGGCCGGCGGACGCCCTGGATGCCCACCTGCAGGCGATCCGCGAGGAGGCCGCGTCGGACTCGGCCGTGGTTTCGGCCGAGCGGCTGGCCGGGCAGCTCGGCCGCTGGGCGGACCTGGCCGAGGCGCTGCGCGTCAAGGCCAAGGCGACGGCCGACGCCGCGAGCGCCGTCGCGCTGTGGCGCTCCGTCGGCGCCATATGCGAGGGACGCCTCGACGATCCGGAGCGGGCGGTCGATGCCTACCGCGCCGCCCTCGACTCCGGCGACGAGGAACTTCCGCTCGATGCGCTCGACAGGCTCTACTCCCGCCTCGGCCGATGGGACGACCTCGCCGAGATCCTCGAACGGAAGCTGTCCGTCGCCGTCGACCCGAGGGACCAGAGCGCGACCGAAATGCGGATCGCCCGACTGCGCATCGAGAAGTACTCGGACTCCGCGGGCGCCCTCGCCGCGGCGAGGTCGGTAATCGAGCGCACGCCCGACGATCGCGAGGCGACGGCGCTGCTCGAGACGCTGGTGTCGAACCCCGATCACCTGCCGGCGCTGATCGAGATCCTCGGCCCCGTCTACCGGGCTCGCGGGGATCAACGGAAGCTCCTGGACCTGATGGAGCGCCGCGTGGCGCAGATCGGGGACGCCGACGAGCGCGTCGCGATGCTCCGCGAGATGGCGACGCTGGCCGAGGAGGATCTGCGGGACCACTCGGCGGCCTTCCGCTGCCTGGCGAGGGCGTTCGAGGCGGCCCCCGAGGAATCGGGCCTGCTGGAGGACCTCGAACGGCTCGGCGAGATGCTGGCGGACTACGCAACGCTGGTCGCCCTCGCCTCCGCCGCCGCGACGCGGGTGGACGACCGGGAGCGACAGGCGGCGCTGCATTCGCGCTGCGGCCGTTGGAGCGTCCGGGTGCGTGACGACGCCCGCGCCGTCGAGGCGTACCGCGCGGTGCTCGGTATCGAGCCGGACTCGGCGGATGCGCTCCGGGAGCTGGAGGGCGCGCTGCGGCGCCTCGACCGCCACGCCGATCTCGCGGACGTCATCGATCGGCGCGCCGCGGCGACCTACGACCTCGACGAGAAGAAGGCGCTGCTGCGCTCGCTTGCGGCGCTGTGCGTGGAGAGGCTCGACGATCGCGCCAGGGCCGCCGCCGCCTACGACCGCATCCTGGAGGCGGACGAATCGGATCCGGGCGCGATCGATTCCGCAATCGCCCTTCGCGAGGGGCTCGGGCAGTGGCCCGCGGTCGTCGCCCTCCTGCGCCGCCGCCTGGCGCTGAGTCCCGACGTCCGCGAGGCGAACGAGCTGCGTCGCCGCATCGGCGCGGCCTGCCTGGGTCCGCTGGCCGAGGAGCAGGAAGGCCTCGATGCGCTCCGCGAGATCCTCGAATACGAGCCCGACGATCCGCAGGCGATGGGGACGCTGGAGGACTACTACGCGAGGTGCGAGCGGTGGAGCGACCTGCGCGACCTGCTGCGCGATCGCCTCGACCGCGCCCCCGATGCGGCCGCCCGCGCCCCGCTCCTCCGGCGCCTGTCGGAACTCGCCGAGACCCGCCTGGAAACCCCGGAGGACGCGCTCGACTTCGCCATGCAGATCCTCGACCACGACCGCAAGGACTCGTGGGCCAGGGGCACGGTCGAACGCCTCCTGGGCGCGCTCAAGCGATGGGACGACCTCGTCATGCAGTTCGAGACGTGGGCGAGGGAGGCGGAGGGATCCGACCCGGCGGAGGAGCTGCGCCTGCTCGTGAAGATCGGCGAGATCCGCGAGCGCGAGATGGACGACCCGGACGGGGCGGTCGAGTACTTCGAGCGGGTCCTGGGCCGCGAGCCCAACCATACGTCCGTCCTGTCCGCGCTCGCCCGCATCCACGAGCGGAAGGAGGACTGGGCGAAGTGCGTCGAAGTGCTCGAGCGCGCGGCGCAGGGGGGCGGAACCCCTTCGGACGTCTCCGCCGTCTACCTGCGGCTCGGGAAGGTCAAGGCCGAGCGCCTGGACGACGTGGTGGGCGCGCTGTACCACTACCAGCAGGCGGTGCAGGTCGACCCGGAGAGCCGGACCGCCGTGGACGCCGTGCTCGATCTGGCGCGCTCGGTCGAACAGTGGCCGACGTGGGCCGCGTACGCCGAGTACGCCGTGAGGTTCGCGACCGACGATGCCGCGCGCGCCGCGGCCCTTCTCGGCGTCGCCAGGGTGCAGGCCGACAGGCTCGACGACGCCGCGAAGGCGCTTCATCTCCTCGAGTCGGCCCGCGCGCTGGCCCCGGACGACCTCGACGTGCTCGTGGCGCTCGCCGACCGCTACACCGCCGACGGGCGGACGGACGAGTCGATCCCGATCCTCGAACGCCTGATCGACCAGGAGGCCGCCAGGGCCGGCGGCAAGCGACGCGGCAAGGAGTCGGCCGTCTACCTGCTCCGCCTGGCGCGCGCCCTCGAGGCCCGCGGCGACGTCGACGCGGCGGCCGGACGCCTCGAGGAGGCCGCGAAGATCGACGTGACGAACGTCGCCGCCGCCTTCGAGCTGGGACGCCTCTACTTCCGGCGGAAGAACCACGAGAAGGCCGGACAGCGCCTGCGGCCGCTGCTGCTCCAGAAGATCGAGGCCGACTCCGGCGTGGACAAGGCCGACGTCTACTGGATGCTGGCGCAGATCCACATCGAGAAGGGCGAGAAGCCCAAGGCTATCTCGATGCTGGAGCGCGGCCTGCAGGCCAATCCGGATCACGCGGGCTGCAAGGAGTCGCTGGCGTCGCTCAGGTGACGGAGACGGAGAACGATATGTGCGACACTCGAGAGGTCTTCCTGGTATCCGGGGCGCGTACGCCCGTCGGCAGCTTCCTGGGCGCGCTCAAGGACGTGCCGGCGCCGAAGCTGGGCGCCGCCGCCGTGAAGGCGGCGGTAGAACGCGCCGGGGTCGAGCCGGCGCGGATCGACGAGGCGTACCTGGGCTGCGTCCTCACCGCGGGCGTGGGGCAGGCGCCGGCCCGGCAGGCCGTCCTGTTCGGCGGACTCGACCGCCGGACCCCGTGCGTCACCGTCGGCAAGGTGTGCGGCTCCGGCCTGCAGGCCGTGATCCTCGGCGCCAGGGCGATCGCGCTCGGCGACGCCGACGTCGTCGTCGCAGGCGGCATGGAGAGCATGAGCAACGCGCCGTTCGCGCTGCCCAAGGCCCGCGAGGGGCTCCGGATGGGCAAGGCCGAACTGCTCGACCTGATGATTACCGACGGCCTGTGGGACGTGTACTCCCAGGTGCACATGGGCTCCTGCGCCGAGCTGTGCGCCAAGGAATACGGGTTCACGCGCGAGATGCAGGACGATTTCGCCGTCGAGTCGTACCGCAAGGCCAACGAGGCGATCCGCTCGGGCGCTTTCGCCCGCGAGATCGTGCAGGTGGAGGTGCCGCAGAAGAAGGGCGATCCGCTCCGGGTCGCCGTCGACGAGGAGCCGGGACGCGGCGATCCCGCGAAGATGCGGACGCTCAAGCCCGCCTTCGATCCGAAGGCCGGCACGATCACCGCCGGCAACGCCTCCAGCATCAACGACGGCGCAGCGGCGCTCGTCCTGGCCTCGGGCGACGCCGTCAAACGATCGAATCTCAAGCCGGTCGCGCGCATCGTTTCGTGGGGCGGCGCCGCCCAGGCCCCCGAATGGTTCACGACGGCGCCCGTGCCCGCCATGAAGGCCGCCCTGCAGAAGGCGTCATGGAAGGCGGCCGACGTGGACCTCTGGGAGATCAACGAGGCGTTCTCGGTCGTGACGATGGCGGCCCTGCGCGACCTGGCGCTCGACCCGGCCAGGGTGAACGTCCGCGGCGGCGCCGTCGCCATGGGCCATCCGATCGGGGCTTCGGGCGCCAGGATCCTGGTGACCCTCCTGCACGCAATGCAGGACCGGAAGGCGTCGAAGGGCTGCGCATCGCTGTGCATCGGCGGCGGCGAGGCGCTGGCGCTCGCGGTGGAGGCCGCGTAGCGGCCAGGGAGCGCGGGCGTCCCGCCCGCATTGGAGGTGTTCCCATGGAGCTCAGGACCGTCGGAGTGCTCGGGACCGGCCAGATGGGCGCCGGCATCGCGCAGGTCGCGGCCGAGGCCGGCCTGTCGGTGCTGATGGCGGACATCAACATCGAGATCGCCGAGAAGGGCAAGGCGGGCATCGCCGGCCGGCTCGCCAAGGCGGTCGAGAAGGGGAAGATCGACGCCGCCCGGCGCGAGCAGGTGCTCGCGCTGCTCCGCCCCGTCGCGTCGGTGGCCGCGTTCGAGGATGCAGACATCGCGATCGAGGCGGCGACCGAGAACATCGATCTGAAGCTGCGGCTGTTCAAGGGGATGGACGATGCTTGCCCCGACCGGGCGATCCTCGCCAGCAACACGTCGTCGATATCGATCACTCTCATGGCCGCCGCCACGAAGCGGCCGCACAGGACCATCGGCATGCACTTCATGAACCCGGTGCCGGTGATGAAGCTGGTCGAGATCATCCGGGGTCTGCAGACCGACGACGAGACCTGCGCGGCGGTCAAGGCGCTGGCCGAGCGCCTGGGCAAGACGTGGGTTTCCGCGAAGGACGCGCCGGGCTTCGTCGTGAACCGGATCCTCACGCCGATGCTGAACGAGGCGTTCTACGTGCTGATGGAGGGGCTCGGGACGCCCGAGGACATCGACAACGGCGTCAGGCTCGGGCTCAACCATCCGATGGGGCCCCTGGCGCTGGCCGACCTGATCGGCCTCGACACGATCCTGGCGATCTGCGAGGTCCTGCACGAGCAGCTCGGCGAGGACAAGTACAGGCCCTGCCCGCTGCTGCGGAAGTACGTGGAGGCCGGTTGGCTCGGCCGCAAGACGGGCCGCGGCGTCTACAAGTACTCCTGACGGAGGACCAGCCATGGCATACACGACGTTGAAGACCGAGAAGGACGGCGAAATCCTCGTCGCGACGATCGACCGTCCCGAGAAGTTGAACGCCATCAACGAGGACGTCCTGAAAGACCTGCTCGGGATGCTCCGCGAGGCGGCCTGCGACGACTCGGTGAGGGCCGTCGTCCTGACGGGCCAGGGCGAGAAGGCGTTCGTCGCCGGGGCCGACATCGCGGCCATGGCGGGCCTGACGACGGCGCAGGGGCAGGCGTTCGCCGACCTCGGCCACGCCGCCTGCGACGCGCTGGCGAACTTCCCCAGGCCGGTCATCGCGGCCGTCAAGGGATTCGCGCTCGGCGGCGGCTGCGAACTCGCCTGCGCCTGCGACGTGATCTACGCCGCGGACAACGCCAGGTTCGGCCAGCCGGAGGTCCGACTCGGCATCATCCCCGGCTTCGGAGGCACCCAGCGCCTGGCAAGGCTGGTCGGCATCCAGAAGGCGAAGGAGATGATCTTCTCCGGCGACACCATCGACGCCGCCGAGGCGCTCCGCATCGGACTCGTGTGCGCCGTCTTCCCGGCCGCCGAGGTGCTCGCGAAGGCCAAGGATCTGGCTCGGCGAACGGCCCAGGCCGGAGCGATGGCGATCGCGCGGGCGAAGCGCGCCGTCAACCACGGCTTCGACCTGTCGCTGCCGGCGGCGCTGGAGCTGGAGAAGCAGGCATTCTCCGCGCTGTTCGGGACCGAGGATCAGAAGGAAGGGATGGCGGCCTTCCTGGCCAAGCGAAAGCCGGCGTTCAAGGGCAGGTAGGATCGAGGTGAATGAGATGACGGTCCGCTTGCCGGCGGTGTTGCTCCTGGCGGCCGCAGCGTGCGGCGGGGCGACTCCTCCTCCGCAGCCGCCGCGACCTCCGGCCCCGATGGAGATCGAACGCCCCGATGACGGCGTCGCCGTCGACACCATGGGCATGCTCTTGCCGGAGGAAGTGCGCCGGACGTTCCAGGGGGCGTCCCGGGCGCTGCTCGGGTGCTACGCCGACGGTCTCGCCCGTGTCCCGCACTCGGCCGGCTCGGTCGAGTTCCGCGTGCGGGTGGCCCGCGACGGCGAGGTGCTGTGGGCCTTCATGCCGCGCGCGGATCTCGGCCAGCACGGCGTGCAGCGGTGCATGCTCGATGTCGTCCGCGGAGCGAGGTTTCCGCGACCCCGCGGCGGGGAGACGGAGGCGGTGTTCGACATCGATCTGGCGCCGCCGGATCTGCCGGCCGAGCCGATCCGGTGGTCGTCGGGGGACGTCGCCGCCGAGATGGCCGCGGCGCGGCCCGCCGTGGACGCATGTCTTGCCGGCACGACCGGGTACTCGCTGACGCTGTACGTCGGGCCGGGCGGAGCGGTGCTCGACGCCGGCGCAAGCCCGCCCGACGCGGATTCGCAGGCGCGCGCCGACTGCCTGGCGGCGGCGGCGACCGGATGGCGTTTCGCCGACCCCGGTCCGGCGGGGGCGAAGCTGACGTTGGCTTTCTGACGCACGGCGGGCAGCGATGAACTTCGAACCGACGCAGGAACAGATCCTCATCCGCGACATGGCGCGCGACTTCGCGCGCCGCGAGATCCTGCCCGTGGCCGCATCGACGGATCGCGAGGGCCGCTTCCCCGCGGAGATCGTCCGCCGGCTCGCCGGCCTGGGCCTCATGGGCGTGAACGTCTCGGAGGAGTACGGCGGAGCCAAGGCGGGCCCGGTCGCCTACGTGCTGGCCCTGCTGGAGGTCGCCTCGGCGTGCGCGTCCACGTCCGTGGTGATGGCGGTCACGAACATGGTGGCCGAGATCGTCCAGGAGTTCGGCGCCGAGGAGCAGAAGCGGCGGCACGTGCCGCGCATCACGAGCGGCGAGTATTCGGCGGCGGCGTTCGCGCTGTCGGAGCCCGGCGCCGGCAGCGATGCGGCATCGATGAAGACGACGGCCAGGCGCGCCGGCGACGGCTGGGTGCTCAACGGCGAGAAGGCGTGGATCACGTCCGGCTCCGAGGCCGGCGTCATCGTCGTGTGGGCCCGCACGGGCGGCGAGGGCGCGTCGGGGATTTCGGCGTTCCTGGTCGAGCCCGGCGCGCCGGGGTTTTCCGTCGGACGGCACGAGGACAAGCTGGGGCTGCGGGGATCGTCCACGGTGACGCTGCACTTCGAGGACTGCGCCGTCCCCGCCTCGGCCCTCCTCGGGCCGGAGAACCGCGGCTTCCGGATCGCGATGGCGGCGCTGGACGGCGGCAGGCTCGGGATCGCCGCCCAGAGCCTCGGCATCTCCCGGTCCGCCATCGAGGAGGCGACGGCGTACGCCAGGGAGCGCAAGCAGTTCGGCCGCCCGATCGCCGAGTTCCAGGCGATCCGGTTCATGCTGGCCGACTGCGCCACCGAGTGGGACGCGGCGTACATGCTCCTCCTGCGCGCCGCGTGGATGAAGGAGCGCGGGATGCCGTTCTCGCGCGAGGCTTCGATGGCCAAGGTGTTCGCGTCGGAGCACGCCAACGCGATCTGCTCCCGCTGCTTCCAGATCCACGGCGGCTACGGCTACGTTCGCGAGTTCGCCATCGAGCGCCACCTGCGGGACGTCCGCGTCGCCACCATCTACGAGGGGACCAGCGAGATCCAGCGAATCGTCATCTCGAGATCGCTGCTCGGGTAGGGGGGGCCGATTTCGTCGCGCAGAGCACGGAGGCCCTCGCCCCGGCGGCGCTCGCCGCCGATTCCCGCCGGGCTCACGGCGTCGACTGCACGTGCCGGCGGACACGAGCCAGGAAATCGGCCGCGCACGCGATCGCCGCCTCCACCTCGACCGGACCGAACGGGGCAACGTGGGCGTAGTCGGCGTCCTCCCGGTCCTTCTGCATGTGGCGGAGCAACCGGGCATCGGTGTCGGGGAAGGCGCCTCCCATGATCATGTGGCGGCCGAACAGCTGCCGCACACCGGCGTGCGACCGCGCCTCGATCCCGGCGCGCGCGAGGGCGGCGCGCGCCGCGTGGAACACGGCGTAGCATACGCTGGACACGGCCCTCCGGTGGAAACCGCCGGCCGCCTCGTGCCTCGCCGCGGCCAGGCATTCGTCCGCCAGCGCCATCTCGGCGGTCACGGTCGCATCGGCGCCGTCCCGTGTCACAGCGGCACGCCCTCCCCGGCGATCGCCAGCGCCAGCGCCCGCTCGTGCCGCAGCCACGTCTCCCACTCGCCCCGGCTCCACACGCGGGGGTCGAGCATGACTTGCGTTTCCAGGTGCAGGTCCGCCGCCAGATCGTCCAACGCCCGTTCGACGTTCCGATCCGCCTCGCGCAGCAGCACGAAGACGTCCACGTCACTGAACTCGTGTCCTTCCCCGCGGATCCGCGTGCCGTAGGCACGCATCTCGATCAGCCGCGAGCCGCAGATCCGCCGCGTTTCACCGGCGAAGCGATCCAGCGCGGCCCGCTCGGCGGGCGAGAGGAAATCCAGCGACGGGACTACCGAGCGCGTCATGCGCCAACCAAGCTATCATGCGCCTCGGCGCGCCGGCAAGCCGCGGCCGGCCCGGCGCCCCCGTACGGGGCAATGTCGTCCCCGTGAACGGGTGCGATCCGGTCACCGGTGGGAGCGGGCGGGCCCGAGCGGGTTGCGCGGGCCGTCCGGCGGATCGATCAGGAGTCCGAGCCCCGGCCGGCCGATCCGGCCGAACAGCGTATCGAGCGCGGCCTCGGCGGTCGCCCCGGCCAATGCCTGCGACGTCGGCCTGGCCGCGTCCAGGCGCCACCGCTCGGTAACGCCTACGTTTACGAGTCCTCTCAGCACGTCGGTCGCCCAGGACACCTGGAGCCCCTCGGTGGCCGCCCCGAACGCGGCGGTCCCCAGGGTGAACGCGATCCCGCCCGGTGTCAGGGCGAACGCCGCCCGCACCGCCCCCTTCGCGATCGCTTCCACGGCAGCCCAAGAACGGTAGTCGTCCTCGCGGTCGGCTATGTGCCGCTCGATGCCGTTGGCGAGCACCGAGTCCTCCTGCTGGTCCGCACCGCCGAACAGGTGCCTGGCCGCCGGCACGCAATCTCTGAGAAGCACCAGCGGCGAGTTGGCGTAGTGGCTCCATGACACCGCGTTCAAGGCGGCGGGAACACCGGACATCAGTTCGGCGGCTCCGGTGCGCAACGCATCGTGAAGCATCTCCTCGGGCCTGGGATTGGGATCCAGGATTTCCGCGACGACGAGCGCCAGCGTGGGCGACGAGCGGGTCAGGCGTTCGATTGCCGCCGCCGCATCGCCCCGTTCCCCGCCGTCGAGCAGTTCAGCGAGGCTGCCGCGAGCAGGGCCGATCTGCGTCGAGGTCGACGCTGCAGGGGGCGGCGTGACACCGGAGGACACATCGAGGGGAAGGTCCCAGCGCGAACCCGCCGCGCTTGCCGCCCGCGCCAGTTCCGCCCTGACCTGGGCCGCGACCGCCAAGTTGGGTGATCGAGAAAGGATCGTGTCAAGGAACTCTTGCGGATTGGTCACCATCAAGCGGTACAGCGTCTGCCGCGCCTCCACCCGGTCCAGACCCGCAACCAAGGCTCTCGGATCTCGGACGAATCCGAGCTGCTCGACCGCCGCGAGGCGGGCCGGCCCCTTGGAAATCGCGAGCAGGCTCCGGATGATCTCGCCACGCCGCAGCTCGTCGCCGGCCACCTGCGGGAGCAGCCTCTGTGCTTCCGAGAGACGTTGTTCGACCTCGTGGCGGAGAGCCTCGCCGGCGGCCGCGGCCGTAACGTCTTCCGCCAGGCGCGCGATCGCCGCGGCGTCGGCGGGCGTGGCGCCGGCGGCGGTCAGAGCCGCGCGCATCTCGTCGCTCGTGACTTCCCCCATCGCCTTGGCGAACATCTCGCGCTGTATGTTCCGCACCTCCGCCAGCGCGTCGCTGCCCAGCCTGTTGTTGATCGTATCAAACCACGACCCGTGGCCCCGCCCGCCCAGGTCGTCCCCCGGCCGCCACGGTCGCGACCGCTCCTGGCTGCGCATCATCGTGGTCAGTCGCTCCGTCGCCGCGGCGACGCGGTCGCCGTTGCGCCTCATGTCTCGCAGCCGATCGTTGATCCGGTCGATCGGTTCGCCGGTCTCCCCTCCTCCGGCGCTGTTTCGGGCTTGCACTCCACGAACGTCCATCCGGTCACCTCCCGGGCGCTCGACCGCGGCCGGCCGTCCCGCCCGGCCCGGCCAATCGGCTGACCGCCCGGGAACGTTGCCTGTCCGCCGGTTGCCTGCCGGCGCCGGCCTCTGCTAGCGTCCGGGGCGATTGCGTTTCCGGGAGGTGGTCGATGTCGAACGTCAGGTTCCTGCTGTCGGTCGGTCCGAGCGTGGCGGCGGTCTTGGCGTTTCTGGCGCACTCGTGTGCGACGGCGGAAGCGGCGTGCGAGGGATGCGCGACGGCTTCGTGCTGCAACGACCGTTGCGTCGACCTGGACGGCGATCGGAACAACTGCGGGTATTGCGGCAACTCGTGCGGCGACGGGAGCTGCGTGGGCGGGCTGTGCCTGTGCGGCGACAGCACGTGTTCGTTCGGCCAGACCTGCTGCCGCGGGACCTGCGTGATCCTGAGCCGCGACCGCGAGAACTGCGGCCTGTGCGGAAACAGGTGTCCGGACGGCGTCGGGTGCTCCGGAGGCGTCTGCACGGGCACGGCCTGCCCTGGAGGATGCGCCGCCGGTCTGGAGTGCTGCGGCATGACCTGCGTCGACACGCGGACCGACGTACGGAACTGCGGGCGTTGCGGGGCGACGTGCGACGCGGGCAGCGACTGCCTGAGCGGCGTCTGCGTGGCACCCGCGTGTTCGCCCCCCTGCGGCGGCACAAGCCCGAACTGCTGCGGCGTCACGTGCACGAACACGACGACCGACGTCAACAACTGCGGGTTCTGCGGCAACCGCTGCGAGATGCCGCTGGCGAACGCCTGCGGTCCCGGACCGGCGGGCGGCAGGTGCATGTGCGGATCGTCGTCCGCCTGCCGAACGGGACAGCAGTGCTGCGTGGATCGATGCTCCAACGTGTCGGTGGACCCGGCCAACTGCGGCGACTGTGGTCGTGCGTGCGGACCGGGCGAGACCTGCCGCGACGGCGTCTGCCAGTGCGGGACCACCGGCGCCCCGTGCCCCGACGGACTGGCGTGCTGCGGCGGCGCGTGCATCGACGTCTCCGCCGACGCTGCCAACTGCGGCGAGTGCGGCAGGACGTGCACCGGCACGACCGACACGTGCATCGGCGGCGTCTGCAGGTGCGGTTCGGGCCTGCCGTGCACGGCTGGACTTCTCTACTGCATGCGCGAGCTGGGCGGCGAGCGATGCTGCGACGGCGTCTGCGTGGCCCTCGATCCGAACGCATGCTCGGGCTGCGGGAACACCTGCGCCGACGGGCAGATATGCTTCGGGTTCTACCCGGCATGCTCCTGCATATAGGCTGTCGCATCCCACGGGAGGTCCGGCAATGACTTGCATCCGCAAACCGACGAACGGAGTCCCCTGCCGCGCTGCCCTGGCGGCGCCCATCCTGGCCGTGGTGCTCGCGGCGGCATTCGCACCCGCGCCGGCCGCGGGGCAGACCGTGGCGTTGCTCCCGGTCGTATCGGACAGCCGCGACCTGGCAGGCTCCGTGGAGGTCGCCGTCCGGGATGCGCTGCTCCAGGCCGGGTATCTGATCGTCTCCGGCCAGCCCGTGTCGACCGCCATGGCCCAGACCGGCCTGTCGGCGGTGACCTCCGTCGAGGAGGGCGCCAGGCTGGGCAGGATCCTCGGCGCGGACGTGCTGTTGTCGATCGGCGTCGGGCCGGCATGGATGTCGATGACGCTGATGCACCTTCCGAGCGGCTCGATCGAGACCCGGGAGGGCGAGTTGCCGGCCGAGCGCGTCGACCTGCCCGGCACGTTCGTGGCCAATCTCGCGGATGCCGTGTCGGTGATGGCGGGCGCGGGCGTTCAGATGCCGGCGGTGGCGTCGCCGCCCGTCGCGCCCCCGCCGGCGGAAGCGCCGCCGGAGCCTGCCGTCGAGACTCCGCCGGAGGTTTCGCCCGACGTCGCGGCTCCGGCCGAGCCCGAGCTGCCGGTGCAGGAGGAACCGCGGGAGCCCCCGGCCTTCCACGCCGATGGTCCGTTCCGCGTGCGCGTTGCCGGCGCCCTGACCGTGATGCTCGACGAACCGGCCCGCCCCGGCGGCGGCAGGACCGGCGGCAGGGTCGGCGCGGGCTTCGCCTACGCGATCATCCCGGAGTTGGACCTCGGCCTGGACGCGGACGTGATGTTCGGACAGGGCACCGCCATCGACGTGGGCCTCGGCGCCGCCTACCGCTGGTCCCTGGCCGGGTCGATCGATCTCGACCTCGCTCCCCGCGTGACGTTCGGCTACTTCCAGCACCTCACGGGCGGCTGGACGCCGGCCTTCTTCGCGCGCCTGACGGCCGACTTGATCTGGTCTATCGCCCGCGGCTATGCAATCTATCTGTCGCCCGCCTGCTTCACGCTGGTCTTGGGCGACCCATCGTCGGCGGTCTACGAGGCGGCCATCGGGTTCCTGGGATCGTTCTGACTGCGGCCCAGACGCGGGATCAGGCGGGCATGCGCAACGTCGGGAAAACGATCCGGATCCTCGTCATCGCGTCGATCCTGACGGGCATCTGGATCCTCCTGTCGGAGAAGATCGACTTCCTCCACCTCGGCACGGGCGTGGCCGCGGCGATCCTGATTTCGGCGAACTTCGTCCCGTTGCGGGATCGAACCGCCTTCGCGCCGGGGCGCTTCCTTTTCTACGTGCCCTGGCTGGCGACGCAGATCTTCCTCTCCAACCTGCGGGTCGCCCGGATCGTCCTGAGCCGGCGGCCGGCGATCGCGCCCACGTTCATCAGCCAGCCGCCGGGGGTGGTGGGGCCCCGCGCGCTGACGATGCTGGGGGCCAGCGTGACCCTGACGCCGGGGACGCTCACCGTGGATGTGGACGACGGCGAGGTCTTCATCCACGCTCTCGACGCGGCATCGGCGCGGGACGTCAAGGGCAACGAGATCGCCAAGCGCGTGGCGCGGGTCTTCGGGGAGAAGACGCCGTGACGCCGATCTTCGTGGCCGCGACGGCGGTGGTGCTGGTCCTCACGATCCCGTTCATCCTCCGGGCTGCCGTCGGTCCGACGATCTTCGACCGGGTGGTGGCGGTCAACGGGATGGGGACGATCGTACCGGTGCTGATGATCCTGGTGGGACTGGTGTACGGCCGGGAGGACATGTTCGTGGACCTGGCGCTGGCGTTGTTCCTGCTGGGCCTGTTCACGACGCTGCTCATCGCCCGCTACGTGCGGCACAAGGCGGAGCCGGAGTGATGCTGCAGAACGCACTGGCGACGTTGCTGCTCGGGGCGGGCGTCTTCTTCCTCCTCGTGGGCGCGGTCGGGTTCATCCGTCTGCCGGACGTGTTCTGCCGGCTGCACGTGACGGGGATAGTCGACACGCTGGGTGCGCCGCTGATCCTGCTCGGCGCGGCGGTCTATGTGGGCCCGCGGGTCCTGGCCGGGAAGCTGCTGCTGGGGATCGTGTTCATCGCCCTCACGAGCCCGCTGGTCGGCCACATGCTGGCGCGCGCGGCGCTCGAGGCCGGGTACAGGCCGCGCGCGATCGAGAACCCGGCGGCGGTGGAGGCCCGCTACGGCAGGCGGGGCGTGTCGTCGAGGGTTTTGCCCGAGACGACACGTGGGGGTCCGGGGGGCGGCGAGGCGTTTGGCGCCGAACAGCTCCCCGGTACGACGACGGCGGAGGGCGAGTCGTGATCGCCTACGTCGCGGAGATCCTGCTGGGTCTCATGGCGTTGTCGGCGTTCATGCTGATCCGGGTACGGGACCTGTTCGCGCTGGTGATCCTGCTGTCCGTCTTCAGCGGGCTCCTGGCGACCATGTTCGCGGTGCTGGGCGCGGTGGACGTCGCCTTCACGGAGGCGGTCGTGGGGACGGCGGTGTCGACGGTCTTCCTCATGGCGCTCATCCGGTGGATCGACCCGTACGAACTGACCCGCCATTCGTGGCGGCGACGGGTGTCCGCGTGGCTGCCGGCGCTGGCGTTGGGGGGACTGCTCCTCTACGGGGTCGATGCCTTGCCGGCGTTCGGCGATCCGAGCGCCCCGTCGATGGTGCACGTCTCTCCGGTGTACGTGGCCGGCAGCCTGCGGGACATGGCCACGCCCAACGTGGTGACGGCCGTCCTGGCCGACTACCGGGGCTTCGATACCCTGATCGAGACGGCCGTCGTGCTGACCGCCGCTCTGGCCTGTCTGCTGATCCTGGGGCGGCGAGATGATGAAGCCTCTTGACAGCGTGATGCTGCGAACGCTGCTGGGGCCGCTGGTGGCGGGCATGCAGTTGTTCGCCGTCTACGTGCTCATGCACGGGCACTACAGCCCGGGCGGCGGGTTCCAGGCCGGGATCCTGATCGCCGGCTCGATGATCCTGCCCTTGCTGGTCACGGGGAGGGGCTACGGAAGGCTGAACGTCTCGCTGCGTGCGGCCGCGTCGCTGACGGCCGTCGGGGTGCTGATCTTCGCGCTGGTCGGCGCCGCGTCCCTCTTGGCGGGCCGGCCGATGTTCGACTACGCGGCCCTCCCGCTGGGAGGAGAGCCGGCGGCGCGGCGGTCGCTCGGGATCCTGCTGATCGAGGTAGGCGTGACGCTGGCGGTGGCGGGCGGCATGCTGTCGATCTTCCACGCCCTGTCGGGCAGGTCGGCCGGGGAGCGGGAGCGGTGATCGACTACCTGCTCCATCGCGGTCCGTTCCTGCTCTTCGTGCTGCTGGCGGTGCTGGGGACGTACCTCATGATGTCGCACCGCAACTACCTGAAGGCCATCGTCGGGCTCTACCTGCTGCAGACGGGCTTGATCATGTTCTTCATCACGCTGGGTTTCCGCACGGGCGGGACGGTGCCCATCCTGATGGACGGAAGACCGCTGCACAACCCGCTCCCGCACGCGCTGATGCTGACGGCGATCGTCGTGGGGGTGGCGACGCTCGGCGTGGCCATGTCGATCCTGCGCCGGATCCAGGCCGAGAAGAAGACGATCGAGGAGCGGGGGGACGGGAGCGACGGGGAGTGATCGACCACCTGCCCGTCCTGATGTTTCTGGCCCCGTTCCTGTCGGCGCTGATCGTGGCGGCGCTCGGCCTGTACGTTCGGGGTGCGGCGTCCCGGCTGACGTTGGCGGCGCTGACGGCGACGGGCGTCCTCTCGCTCGTGGGTCTCGAGCGGGTAGCGGCGGCCGGCGCGATCCACAGCCACATGGGCGGCTGGCCGCCGCCGATCGGGATCGAGTTCGTGCTGGACCCGCTGAGCGCGTTCGTCGCGGCGGTCGTGGCCGTGGTCGCGCTGGTCACGGTGGCGGGATCGATGGCGTCGGTGCGCGGGGAGCTGCCCGGGCGCGAGACGTTCTACTACTCCTGCGTGCTGTTGCTCGTCGGCGGACTGATGGGAATCCTGGTCACCGGCGACCTCTTCAACCTGTTCGTCCACCTGGAGGTGGCGAGCCTGTCGGCGTACGCGCTGGTCGCGGCCGGGGGGAGGGGCGCGCCGCGGGCGGCCCTGAGCTACCTGTTGATCGGCAGCCTGGGCGCCTCTCTCTACCTGCTGGGTGTGGGATTCCTGTACGCGGGCACCGGCAGCCTGAACATGGCCGACGTGGCCGGGCTGATCGGCGGGATGGACGGGCGCCTGCGGTTCGTGGCCGGCATCCTGATCGTCGGGGGACTCGGGATCAAGATGGCGCTGTTCCCGCTGCACGTATGGATGCCGTCCGCCTACGAGCGCTCGCCCGCGGCGGCCGCCTCGCTGATGGCTCCGCTCGTGACCAAGGTCTGTGCGTACGCGCTGCTGCGGGTCCTGTACTGGGTCTGGGGCGGCGATCTGCTGCGCGAGGGGATCCTGCTGGAACTGCTGGCGTGGGGGGGCGCGGCGGCCGTCGTGATGGGCGGCGTGCTGGCCCTGCTGCAGACCGACCTGCGACGCCTGTTCGCCTACTCGAGCGTGGGCCAGATGGGGATCGTGGCCCTGGGCGCGGGGCTGGCGAACAAGGCCGGGATGACGGGCGCGATCCTTCACATCGCCAACGACGCCGTCGTCAAGGGGGTCCTCTTCCTGGCGGCGGGCACGGCGCTGCTTCGCTTCAGCGTGCGGAACGTGGCGGACCTGGGCCGCCTGCGCGGCAGGGCGCCGTGGACCGCCGCGGCGGTCGTGGTGGCCGGCCTCTCGCTGGTGGGCGTACCGCCGCTCGGCGGCTTCTTCGGGAAGTGGTACGTCCTGACCGCCGCGGTGGCCGAGGGGCGCTGGTATTTCGCCGCGGCGATCGTCGCCGGAAGCCTGGCGAGCATCGTCTACGTGTTCCGCATCCTGCAGCAGATCCTGTTCGCGCAGCCCGCCGGCGAGGATCAGGCCCGCGAGGGCCCGGCGGTTGCCGTACTGGCCTGTCTGACCCTCGCGGCGGTCGTCGTGCTCCTGGGGATAGGGAACGAGCGGGTGGTGAGTCTCCTGGTGGCCCAATCGCTGCCTGGGACGCTGCCCTGAGGATCGTGGACGTGGACGTGGACGTGGACGTGATCGACGGCAAGGCACGGCCGAGGAGTCGTCCACGTCCACGTCCACGTGGTGAAGGGTAGCGAACTTGGAAAGCGCTGCGATCGGTTCGGCGGTCGGCATCCCGTTCGTGGCGGCGGCGCTGATCCTCGCGGCGCCCGCGCGGTGGGCGGAGGCGTGGAGCTACGCGGCGGCGCTTGCGACGGCGACGTTCGCGGTGCTGCTGCTCGGCCCGGTGCGCGGCGGGGCGGCGCCGGAGCTGGACGTGCTCCCGATCGTCCCGGGCCTCTCGCTCCTCTTCAGGGTCGACGCGCTCGGGCTCACCTTCGGCCTTCTCGCTTCCGGGCTCTGGATCGTCACGACGCTCTATTCGAGCGGCTACGTCCGTGGGGACCGGCTGAAGAACCGGCCGCGCTATTTCGCCGCGTTCGCGGCCTCCATCGGCGCGGCGATGGGGATCGCCTTCGCGGGCAATCTCCTGACGTTCTTCCTGTTCTACGAGGCCCTGACCGTGGCGACGTACCCGCTGGTCGTGCACAAGGAGACCCCGGAGGCGTTCGCGGCGGGGCGGCGCTACCTGCTCTACGTGCTGGGCGGCGGCCTGCCGCTTCTGGTCGCCATCGCGTGGACGTGGACCGCGACGGGTACGCTGGACTTCCGGCCCGGCGGGTTCCTGCACGGGCAGGCGTCGCCGCAGGCGTTGTCGGGGCTCTTCGCGCTGTTCATGCTCGGCGTCGGCGTCAAGTCGGCCGTGATGCCGCTGCACACGTGGTTGCCGGCGGCGATGGTGGCGCCCACGCCGGTGAGCGCGCTGCTGCACGCGGTTGCGGTGGTCAAGGCGGGCGTCTTCGGGGCGATGCGGGTGATTGCCTACGTGTTCGGGCCCGAAAGCCTGGAAGGACTGGAGGCGCCGCACGTGCTCGCGGCGCTCTGCCTGGCCACCATCGCGATCGGCTCGCTGATAGCCCTGCGGCAGGACAACCTGAAGCGCCGGCTGGCCTACTCGACCATCGTGCACCTCTCCTACATCGTGCTGGGCGCGGCGCTGACCACGCCGCTCGGACTGGTCGGCTCGATGATGCACATGGTCAACCACGGGCTGGCCAAGATCACCCTGTTCTTCTGCGCGGGCGCGATCTACGCCACCACGCACAAGGAGAACGTGAGCGAGTTGCGGGGGCTTGGCCGGCGCATGCCCTGGACGTTCGGAGCGTTCACCGTCGCCTCGCTGGGGCTGATGGGCCTGCCCGGATTGTGCGGCTTCGTGGGCAAGCTCTTCCTGGCCCGTGGAGCGATCGAGGCGGGCAACGTCTTCGCCCTTGTCGTCATGCTGGGCGCCTCGCTGCTGACCGCCGGCTACCTGCTGCCGATCGTGCGGATCGCCTTCTTCCCGTGTCCGGACGCACCCGGCGGCGAGCCGTTGCGTAGGGAGGCGGCGCCCGCCATGCTGATCCCGCTCGTGGCGGCGGCGGTTCTCGTGATCCTCTTCGGCTTGGCGCCCGCGATCATCGACGTGCAGTACGGCCTTGCCGCGGACGTGGCCGGCCGGGTCTTCGGCGCGGCGGGAGGTGGTGCGCCATGAGAGCGCAATCGGATCGGGTGGCCGGGATCCTGGCGGCCTCGCTGGTCCTGCTCGTGGTGGTCGAGGCCCTGCTTGCGTCCCACCACGATCCCGTTTTTCCGTGGCACCGGTTGCCCGGGTACTCCGCCTTGATCGGCGTGATCGCGTGCATCGCGCTAGTGCTGCCCGCCAAGGCCCTCGGCAAGCGGTTCCTCCAGCGTCAGGAGCGGGATGACTAGCCTGGCGCTCCACCCGGTGCTCCCCTTCGCGCTGGCCGCGGCGCTGACGCCGGCGTTGGGCCGGAACGGTCGGCGGCTGGTTTCGCTGCTGGCGCCCGCCGTCTCCCTGGCGTTCTGGATGGCGCTCCCGTCCGAGGGGAGGTTCTCCTTCGAGTTGTTCGGGCACGCCTGGGCGCCGCTGCGGTTGGACGCCTTGGCCCGGGTCTTCTCCCTGGCGTTCATCGTATACGCCGGGTTGGCCGGCATCTACGCCTGGGCGGAGGAAGGCGCCGGGGCGAAGGCGGCGTCCCTGGGGCTTGCGGGCGCCGGGGTGGGGGTCGTTCTGGCCGGCGACCTGCTGTCGCTGTTCCTCTTCTGGGAGTGCCTCACGGTCGCGTCCCTCTTCCTGATCTGGCACGGCAACACGAGGTCGTCCTGGGCGGCGGGGTTCCACTACCTGATGTTCCACCTGGCCGGCGCCACCGTCATGTTGATCGGGATCCTGCTGCTCCTGGCCGACGGGGGCGACGGCGCCTTCACGCTGATCCAGGTCGACCGGCCGGCGGCGTGGCTGGTGCTGATCGGGATGATGGTGAATGCCGCGGTCCCGCCGCTGCACCCGTGGCTTTCGGACGCCTACCCGCGAGCGAGCATCTTCGGCACGGTGTTCCTGAGCGCGTACACGACCAAGGCGGCGGTGTACGCCCTCTCGCGGGCGTTCCCCGGCGTCGAGCTGCTCGCCTGGGCCGGCGCCGCGATGGCGCTCTTCGGCGTGACCTACGCGGTGCTGGAAAACGATATTCGGCGGCTGCTCGCCTACCACATCATCAGCCAGGTCGGCTACATGGTGGCGGGCGTGGGGCTCGGGACCCCGCTGGCGCTCAACGGCACGACCGCCCACGCCTTCTCCCACATCTTCTACAAGGGTCTCCTGATGATGTCGGCCGGCGCGGTAATCCATGCCACCGGCAGGGGCAAGCTGACGGACCTGGGCCGACTCGCGGGACCGCTGCGCTGGACGCTGATCCTCATGACGATCGGCGCCCTCTCGATCGCCGGCGCGCCGCTCTTCAACGGCTTCGTCAGCAAGTCCATGATCGTCTCGGCCTCGGCCTACGCGGATCGGCCGCTCGTCGAGCTGATGCTCCTGGTTGCGGCTATGGGCACGTTCCTGAGCATCGGCCTGAAGCTGCAGTACTTCGCCTTCTTCGGCGACGACAACGGCGCCCGGCCGATCCGCCCGGTCCCGCGGTCGATGTACGCGGCGATGTGGCTTGCCGCGGCCGTCTGCATCGGGACGGGCATCCTGCCGGGCCGGACGCTCTACCGGCTCCTGCCGTTCGCGGCGGAGTACCAGCCCTTCACGCCGGACCACTTCGTCCAGGCGCTGCAGCTCCTCCTCGGTACGACGCTCGGCTTCTGGATCGTGCGCGGGAAGCTGGTCCCCAAGCCGACGGTCACGCTGGACGTCGACTCGTTCTATCGAGGACCGGTGGTGAGGCTGGTCTACGGGGCAAGTGACCTCCTGGTGAAGGGCGGCGAGTTCGTGCACGCGAGCGTGGAAGGGCTGTCGCAGGCGGTCCGGGAAGAGCTGTCGGACCGCCGAACGGGCCGACGCACGCTCACGCTCGCCATTCAGACCACTATCGTCTTCGCGGTCCTGGGGGCAATCGCCGGCCTGGCGTATCTGCTGCAATGCCGGCCATAAGCGGCGCCGGCTGGATTCGGCCGGAGGGAGCGGATAAGCACCGCTTTCGCGCTCGGTCCCGAGCAAGTACGACCGGAGGTCAAGAAGGCGCGATCGTTCGTGGACGCCGCGTGTGAGATTCTGCGCCGGAGCGGCCTGGCGCCGTCGTAGGAGAGATCGCCGGCCCGGCGTACCTGCTGCAACGCTGGAACCGCCGCGGTCCTGCGGCGGTCGCCGCCGGCCCGCCGGCGACGGTCGCGCCGTTCCCCGCAATCCCGCGAAGCTGCGCCTCTCCGACTTCGGCACGGCAGCCGCTCCATCGCGCCGGCGCCGCCGGCGGACCGAACGTCGGTCAGGTCGGCGGGAGAGGAGAGCGAGTTGGCGCCGGTTCCCGTGGATCTCTTCGTCGACCTCGCGGACGGGGATCACCCATCGGCATGGCTGCGCGTGGGCATCGGCCTGCTGCGGCCCGACGGCTCCATTCTCGCTCGCCTCGACCGCCTTCCGACCAACGGCCGCGTCCGCTTCCAGGAACGCCAGACGCCGGGAACGGTCCTGCTGATACCCAGCGGGCCGGGTCGCGCGCGGCGCGCGCGCCACGCCCCGGCAGGCGCACGGGGGATCCCGCCGCTTCCGGCGGCGCGGCGGGGACCTCCGAGGCGCCAGGGAGAACCGATCATGAAGTCGAAGAACCCGCTCCTTTCCTCTCTCGTCGCGGTCGCCGTGCTGGCGGCCACGACACCCGCCGCGGCGGCATCGCGCGATGCCGTCGGCCCCGCGCACCGCGCCGTGGCGGAAAACGCCCAGGCGACGGCCCCCGCCGAACAGCCGGCCGCGGCGGGCGTCGTCAACGTCAACGAGGCGACGCTCCAGCAGCTCGTCCTGCTCCCCGGCGTCGGTCCGGCCCGGGCCCAGGCGATCATCGCCCACAGGGAGCAGCGGCCGTTCCGGCGCGTCGACGACCTGCTCCAGATCCGGGGCATCGGCCGCGTGACGCTGGAGCGCCTGCGCCCGTACGTCGCGACCGAGGGGCGTACGACGCTGACCCAGCCGGTGTCGGGCGGTTCCCGCCGCCGGCGCTAGGCCGGGCGGGCGCGAGGCGATCCCGGACCGCTCACATCAACCCTCCATGCGCCGGAAGGCTGTACCTACCTGCCGGAAGGCTGCACCTACCCGCCGAAAGGCTG
The DNA here is from genome assembly GCA_947085355.1 of uncultured delta proteobacterium. Lineage (GTDB taxonomy): Bacteria > Myxococcota_A > Polyangia > DRWM01 > JAAZOP01 > CAMTWF01. Next base: position 168 of record CAMTWF010000090.1, on the reverse strand, counting down.
CACCTACCCGCCGGAAGGCTGCACCTACCCCGTCGGGAAGCTGCACCTACCCGCCGAAAGGCTGCACCTAGGCCGTCGGAAAGCTGCACCTACCCGCCGAAAGGCTGCACCTACCCGCCGGAAGGCTGCACCTACCCCGTCGGGAAGCTGCACCTACCCGCCGAAAGG
>CAMTWF010000089.1:0-10956 GCA_947085355.1 uncultured delta proteobacterium | reverse complement strand
GAACTGTGGGGCAGGCTGCCGCCGCCGGGCACGCCGCTGCGCGTGCTGTTCGAGGCCCGCTACGACGACAAGCCCGCGGAAGCCTCGGTCGCGGCCGACGTGTACTACGACGACCTCTTCGTCGGCGTGCCGTAGGCCGCGTCATGAAGCCGCCCTATACACCCGAGATGTCCAGCCGGTATGCCCCGCACGGGGAGATGAACAGGTTGGAATCGACGAAGAGGTAGTAGATCCCTTCCGTGAGGGAGAGGGACACTTGAGAGGCGAACACGCTGGTCGCCGCGCAGCCGGGGTCGTTGTCGGAGCATGCCGCCTGCGACGCCGGCGCCGTGCAGTCGCGACGGATGTACAGGACCGTGTCGGGGATCGTGACGGCGTTGCAGGTCGAGATCGTGACGGTGCGCGTCTCGCCAAGGACGAAGTAGTAGACGGCATCGTTGGAGTTCCCGCCGCAGGCGCCGGAGTACTCGCCGGAGAACGGACAGGTGTCGTCGGTCAGCGACCGCGATCCCGTGGCGGGATCGATCCGGATCGGGCTGCCGCACCGGTCCCCGGCGACGTCGACGGGCGTGATGTAGATGGTGAGTACGTAGGTCCCGTAGGAGTAGTCGGCGAAGCCGTCGAGCGTCACGTAGTACCGCCCCGGCGCGAGGTTGCGCATGCCGACGGCCGATTCGAGGTTGGACGATCCGGTCGGGCCGTCCGTGGGGTTCACGTCGTCGTTGCAGCCGAGCGTCGAGCCGCCGCAGGCGGCGCCGACGTACAGGACGGTGTCGAATGCGCTGCCGACCGTGTTGATGAAGACGTCCGAGACGGCCGTGAGGTCGAAGTGGAAGTAGGCGTCCGGGGACAGGTTGATCGGCGGCGTGTCGTTCGGAACGCAAGCCGCCGGCGGGAGGCTCTCGTGAAGGTAGCCGGTGGTCGATCCGGTGAACGTGCCGCCCCTGGAGATGTTCGCCGGCGAGCCGCAGGTGTCGTTCCCGACCGCGCACCCCTCGTCGATCAGCGTGTCGCAGTCGTCATCCAGACCGTTGCCGCAGATCTCGGCGGGCGGCGTGCATCCTGCCGCCAACGCGCACGTCGCGCTGCACGCGCGCGTGCCGGTGGACTCGCACGTCGTCGTACAGCTTGCCGTCGTGCCGGCGCAGCACGGGAAGTCGTTGTCGCACCGCGTGTCGCAGTCGTCGTCCCGGCCGTTGCAGATCTCACGGGGCGGCGTGCAGAAGCCCCGGACGCAGCTCGCCGAACACGTCAGCGATCCCCTGCTGCCGCAACCCGTCGTGCACGCCTCCGTCATTCCGGCGCAGCAGTCCCACCACTCGTCGCACCTCAAGTCGCAGTTGTCGTCCCGCCCGTTGCACGACTCGGTCGGTGGGGAGCACTCGGCCGTGGTCGGCAGCGAGCAGTCCGACCGGCACGTGCCGACGCCGTCCGAGTCGCACGTCGTCCTGCACGGAACCGTGCTGCCGGCTCGGCAGGGGAAGATCTCGTCGATCAGCGTGTCGCAGTCGTCGTCCAGACCGTTGCACCACTCCGTCGGCGCCGGAATGCACCCGCCGTCCGCGTCCGCGTCTGCGTCTGCATCCGCATCTGCATCCGCGTCCGCGTCCGCATCCCGTCTGACGTCGCCGTCGTCGCGGACGCCGGACTCGTCGGCCACATCGGCCACATCGGTCACCCCGTCGGCTTCCCCGGAAACATCGCCATCCGGCACGCAGACGCCTCGAAGGCAGACCTGGCCTTCAGGACAGCCACCTGGGCAGTCCGCAGCCGCACCGCCGCACGCGACCGCCGCCGGCCAGATCGACAGCGCGGCCGCTACCAACGCGACATTGCGAGAAGGAACTCGAATCATGGCTTGCCTCCCAGTGCCCCCCGCGTCTTCGGCCGCCGACGATGCACCGGGGGGCTGTTCGGCGCTACGCGCCTCACCGCCCCCCGGACCCCCGCGGAACCTCGCGGCAAAGCCGCGAGGTTCCTTCGCACCGGGGGGCTGTTCGGCGCTACGCGCCTCACCGCCCCCCGGACCCCCGCGGAACCTCGCGGCAAAGCCGCGAGGTTCCTTCGACGCCGCCCGCGACGCGGACGCCGAAGCGTGATCGACGGAAAGCCGGCGCGCAAGTCACCCCCCGGATCGAGGGGCGCGACAACACGCCGGCTCGTTGCGTCTCGCCGCGCCTTTAGTATCCTGTCGGCACGGCGATGTTCAAGGTCTTCTCCACAAGCACGGATGCCGGGCGCCCCGGCGACGCCGGGTCGCCGGTCGGGCCGGGCCGTTCGGCCGGGTACTGCACGTACTGCCCGAAGATGTGCCGCTTCGCCTGTCCGGTGTCGGTCGCCGAGGCGCGCGAGACGGTCACGCCGTGGGGGAAGCAGACGATCCTGCACGAGGTGCTGCGCGGCACGGTGTCCCTGGACGCATCAACGGCGAGACCGCTGTGGGCGTGTCTCGAGTGTCACGGGTGCCGGACGTACTGCGACCACCGGATCGACGTGCCGGCGTCGCTGCGCGAGGGGCGCGCGCTGGCGCTGGCGCGCGGCTTCGCCCCGCCGGCCGCCGTGGCGATCCGCGCCGGGTTCGCCGAGCGCGAGCGGCTTGCGGCGCGGGCGCCGGTGGCGAGGCGTCCCGTCACGGCGGGCACCCGGGTGGCGCTGTTCCCGGGGTGCGTGGCCGCCACGGAGCGCCCGGGCGACGTCGACAGGATGGCTCGGGTGATGGACGCCGCCCCGTCGGGCCCGGCGGCGCTGGTGACGGAGTACTGCTGCGGCCTGCCGCTGCTCCAGGCGGGCGACGCGGACGGCTTCGATCGCGCCGCGCGGCGGCTGGCGCGCGCCCTGTCCGGGATCCCGACGACCGTGGTCTGGGACCCCGGATGCCTCCACGCAATGAAGGTCCTGTACCGGGAGCGCGGCATCGAGGTGGATACGGCGCTCGTGCACGTCTCCGAGTGGGCGCTGCCGCTGCTCGGCCGCTTCCGCCGGCTGGATGTCGCGGGGCCGGTCCTGTACCACGATCCGTGCCGGCTCGGCAGGGGACTGGGCGTGTACGACCCGCCGCGCGACGTTCTCTCGCGCATTCTGGCCCGCGGGATCTCGGAGTTCCCGCGCGGACGAGAGAGCGGGTGGTGCTGCGGCGGGGGCGGCGCCGTGCCCGCGACCTCGCCCGACACGGCGCGGGCGATCGCCGCCGCGAGGCTCGCCGAGGCCGGAAGCGGCGCCGGCGGCGCCGTCGTCACGGCGTGCCCGACGTGTCGGACGATGCTCGCCGACGCCGCGAGCGGCCGCTGGGTCGTGAAAGACATGGTCGAACTGCTCGGAGAGGCGCTGCTGTGAGCAGTGGTCGGATGATGAATCGCCGGCGGTTCCTGCGGGCGGCTGCGGCGCCGCTGGTGGCGCCCGCGATGGCGGCCGTGGCGTGTCGCTCCGCGGCAGGCCGGGAGACGCTCGCCGACGGCGGAGCCCCCGCGCTCCCGTCCGGCGACGCCGCGCCGGCCCAGGCCGGCGCGACCGTCGGCGTGGCGAGGGATCCGGATGCCGTGACGTCGCCCCGGCGCGCCGAGGCCGTTCCCGGCCTGCTCCGCAGGGCGCTCGGCGCGGCCGCCGGGAACGACGCCCGCGACGCGCTCGCGCGGCTCTTCCGGCCGGAGGATCGGATCGGCATCAAGGTCAACACGCTTGCGGGTCCTGGCATGTCGACGTCCGTGGATGTCGTCGACGCGCTGGTCGCGGCGCTTCGTAACGCGGGCCTCGGATCCCGCGGCGTGGTCGTGTTCGACCGGCTGGCTGCGGAGCTGGCGGACGCGGGCTACCCGAGCGGCGCGGAGGCCGAGCGGCGGGGGTACCGCGTGGTCGGCACCGACGAGGTCGGCTACACGCGGGAGCTGTACTTCTCGGGCCGCGTCGGGAGCCTGCTGTCGCGGACTCTCCTGGACGTGGACGCGCTGATTTCGGCCGGGGTCGTCAAGGACCACGACCTGTCCGGCGTCGCGGCGTGCGTGAAGAACCTGTACGGCCTCATCCACAACCCGAACCGCTACCACGCCGACAACTGCGACCCGTTCCTGGCGGACCTGCTGGCGATGCCGCAGGTGCGCGGACGGCTGCGGCTGTGCGTCGCGGACGGGCTGACGGCGCAGTGGCACGGCGGTCCGGCGCTGGTGCGCGCCTACACCTGGCCGCTCGGGGCGATTCTCGCCTCGACCGACGCGGTGGCGATCGATGCCGTGGCCGCCGACATGATCGAGGCGAGGCGCCGCGAGAAGGGGATGCCGTCGCTGGCGGAGGCACGCCGCCCGCCGAGGTGGCTGGGCACGGCCGCGGGGCGCGGGCTGGGCACGGCCGACCCCGCGGCGATCCGGCGCGTGGAGGCGTGAGATGCAAAGGCGGGAGTTCGTGCGGTGCGCGCTGGCGGCGGGCGCGTGCGCGGCCGCGGCGAGCGTGACGCGGGGGGCGCGGGCGTCGGAGATTGCGGGGGCGCGCCCGGCGGAACACTTCGAGCGTCTCGACGAGAACCGGGTGCGGTGCCTGATCTGCCCGCGGCGCTGCGAAGTGGCCGACCGGGAGCGCGGGACGTGCGGCGTGCGGGAGAACAGGGGCGGCGACTACCTGACGCTGGCGTGGGGCCGGTGCTGCACCGAGCACGTCGACCCGATCGAGAAGAAGCCGTTCTTCCACTACAGGCCGGGGACCGGCGTCTACTCGTTCGCGGCGCCGGGGTGCAACATCGAGTGCCTCTTCTGCCAGAACTGGGAGATCTCGCAGCTCCGGCCCGAACAGATCGAGACGTGGGAGCGGACGCCGGAACGGATCGCGTCGTACTGCGCGGACAACCGCATCCCCACGATCGCCGCGACCTACTCGGAGCCGGTCGTCTTCTGGGAGTGGGTCCGCGACGTCGCCGTCGCCGCCTCGGAGAAGGGCGTGGACACGGTCGTCGTCACCAACGGCTACATAGAACGCAAGCCGCTGGAGGAGTGGTGCAAGGTCGTCTCCGCCGTCAAGGTGGACTTCAAGGCGTTCACCCAGCGGTTCTACGCCGAACAGTGCTCCGGCGAACTCGCGCCCGTCCTCGATGCGCTCGGCACGATCAAGGACTCCGGCGTCTGGCTCGAACTCGTGATGCTCGTGATCCCGACGCTGAACGACTCCGAACGCGAGGTGCGCGCGATGGCGCGCTGGATCCTCCAGCGGCTCGGGCCCGACGTCCCCGTGCACTTCACGCGCTTCCACCCGATGTACAAGCTGCGGAACATCGAGCCGACCCCCGTCGGGACGCTCGAACGCTGCCGGGATGCCGCGACGGCCGAGGGGCTGCGGTACGTCTACCTCGGCAACGTGCGCAGGCACCCGGGCGAGAACACGTACTGCCCGACGAGCGGCCAGGTGTTGATCCGGCGGCTCGGGTACACGATCGCCGAGAACCGCCTCGTCGACGGCCGCTGCCCGTGCTGCGACAGAGAAGTGCCCGGGATCTGGCGCCGCGTCAGTACGCCGACGGCCGGCGCCGCTCGGAGTGCCACGTCCGGTACGCCTGCATCTTGAGGCGCTGCCGGAGCGAGGCGCGGCGCGCGCACGTCGCGTGCTCCTCGCCGCCCGGGGGGGCGCCCCAGCGCACCTCGGGGCAGTCGTTCGGGTTGTACGCCTGCTCGAACGCGTCCATGCGGTCGACGATGTCCGCCAGCGACAGCGTCCACGTCGACCTGTCGCTCCGGCGGTACGCGATCGACAGGCGCGGGGCCAGATCGCGCCACTCGGCGTCGAGCTCCGCGCGGATGCGCGCCGGCGACTTGCCGGCCGGGATGCGGAACAGGTCGGGGTGTTCCTGTACCGACCGGGGGAACCGGAGCAGGTCGTCCATGGCGAGCAGCAGGCGCAGGTCGCGGGCCGGCGTCGAGTAGTCCTCCCAGGGGCCGATCGTCTCGAAGATCGCCCCGCCGTCCGGCATCGGGATCTCCTTCCATCCGGCGGCGCGCATGTGGTCGACGCCTACCTGGACCGCCACGACCCGCTCATCGAGCAGCTCGACGACCTCCTCCATCTTGGCCCGGTACGCATCGACGGGGTCGAGCGGCTCGGGATTGAGCAGCCGGTCGACACGCCGGTAGAACTCGGCGGAGGATCCGAGTCCGTACTGGTCGAGCGACAGGTTTCCGTAGTGCGGCGAGGCGGCGATCTCGGCGTTCGTCATGAAGCGCACGGCGCCGCGGCGCAGGACCGCGGGCCGGTGGGCCTTGAAGCCGCCCGTCCGAACGCGCGACAGGAAGTTGAAGTTCGCCGGCGAGAAACGCTTGTGGGAGACGGTCCGGTCGGGGTGCGCGTCCACGGCCCATAGCGTCCCGATCCGGGTGGCCGTGCCGTCGATCACCCGAGTGACGACCAGCACGTGCCCGTGCGGATCGACGAAGACGACGCCGGGGCGGAGCGCCTCCCGCGAGAGCGCCGTCGGGAACAGGTCGCTCGCGTCGTCCTCCGGCAGCGTGCGCGCGGTGCCCGAATGCACCGAGTCCCCGACCTCGCGGGCGATAAAGAGGTTGAACCGCTCGACCTCGGTGAACACGCCGTCGGTCGCGGTCGTGAGGTTGCTCTCGACCGAGCCGCTGCACGACGGGCCGGAGACCGCATCGCCGCGCAGGCAGTCGCGGAAGGCGAACGGAAGGCGCAGCTTCCACGAGAAATAGGCCCGCAGGAAGAACGGCGTGTCCGCGCAGTCCGGCATCACCACCGTGCGCCGCTTCGTCGCCGGCCCGTCCTCGCCCAACCCGAGATGGCCGTGCAGGATGTTGCGCTTGCGGTCGTGCAGGACCTGATGCATCGGTCGCCAGCCCGCCTTGGCCCCGGGCTCCACCAGGAACAGACGCGCCACCCAGGCCGAATACAGGTCCTCCGTGCGCCGATCCCACGCACGCTCCGCCTGCCACGCGCCGCTCGGCAGGAACTCCCGCCGCGGCCGCGGCCCCAGCGCCACCTCCACCTCCCCGCACCCCAACGGGCGCTCCGGATCGCCGGAAGCGAGCAGGAACCGCTTCCTCCCCGCCGACGGCTCCGGAATCGTCACGGCCCAGGCGTACGGCGGACCGCCCCACTGTTCGGCCGCCCCGACGGGGACCGGTCCGGAAGGGTCCAGCATCTCGATCGCCGCGCCAGAAACCTCCGCTCCCGCCACGGCGACCACGCGCAACGGCGCGCCGGCCACGGGATGCGCGGGCGAGAAGAAGAAAGATGCCTCGGCGGAGCCGGGCCCGGGACAGACGATCTCGGCCGGTCCGCCCTTCGCCGCGTGCGACGGCGCGTCCGCCGGAGAAACGTCGCCGCCCGGCGCCGGCGGTTCCTCCGTCGTCGATGCCGCCTCCGCCGCCGGCGCGGGCTCGGTGCATGCGGCTGCTCCGCCGGCCGCCGGCACGTCGGCGCGGACCCCTGCCTCGGCCCCGGAAGCAGTCGCAGCGACCTGCCCGGGTTCGTCGTCGACGGCCCCAAGCCTGAACCCGGACACGTTGCAGTGCGCGAGCGCCAGCGTCGCGGCCGTCACCGCGGCCAGGACTACCGCCGGCAGGCCTCCCGCATCGACCGGGCAATCCCGTTTCCCGTATCGGATGCGTCGGCCGGCGATTCCAAGTCTCATTCGTTCACCAACGGCCTCCACAAGTACGACGTGGCGCCGGCGCAAACTCCTTGGTCCCCTTCTCCCCTCTAGCCCTGAAGCCACAGAACCTGCACCAACCATGCCAGTCGTGCGCTCGCGCCGATCGCCACTACGATTCCGCGCCACCCCGTGAGGTTCCGCTGGAGAACATTCAACGTTCCGGTCATGTAGGACATAGTGCTACTTTATCCCATCCGAGCCGAAACGAGAAATTTCGTTCACGGGGCCATGACCGGGGTGTCATTGGGTCGAGGCGGCTTCCGTGCCGGCCGTCGTCACCCCCGCCGTCGTCAAGATCCTTGACTGTTCTGGAAGACGGAGCCTATCCTGAAGCAGGACGGGTCGCCGATGGTGGCGGGTTCGAGGTGTCGGTGATTGGGCGACCACCGCGAGGAGGATGGCCATGACCGGATCGGTGAAGTGGGGAGTCATCGGATTGGGCGTGTTGCTGGGGTGCGGCGGGAACGGGCCGCCCCCGGTCGTGCCCGAGCCCGAGCCCGTGCGGATGGTGGATCCGGTTCCACCGCCGGTGGATCCGCGGCCGCCGGTCCAGCCCGTGGAGGAGCCCGGCGCGATCGAGATTACGGCTACATTCCTGAACGAGCCGGTGCAGTCGGAGGTCGAGGTGCGGCGGCAGGGCCAGCCCGACGTCGTCGCCCGCGCGTCGCTGGGCCCGAGCAGCCCGCGGCAGTCGCTGTCGCTTCCGCCGGGCCGCTATTCGCTGAGCGCCACCTTCCCCGCGACGATCGACGGCGCGGTGGAGACGAAGGAGAACGTTCGCGTGCAGTCGGGGGGGCGGCCCGTGCGCGTCGACTTCACGTTCGAGAACGTGTCGGTCGTCACGCTGCAGTGCGTCCAGAACAACCGGCAGATCTCCGGCAAGATCCGCCTGCGTCGGGCCGGCAGCCGCGGCGACTGGCTGCCGGAGGTGCACTGCGGCCGGGAGTTCATCATCCAGGGAGGGTCGTACGAGGCCGAAGTGACGGTGGGCGGGGGGCGTTCGCCGATGGTCATCACGGTCAGCGACCTGGGGATCACCGGCGGCGGGCGCGTGACCACTCCGATCCGGATCGATACCGGCGGGCGTTGACGTGCGGGTTGCGCCGGCCGCGTTCGGGGCCGGGCGATGGGCTAGCCGATCGCGTCCTTGAGCGCCTTGAGGGCGGCGAGGCGGATGATGCGGCGGGCGGGCTTCGCCTTGCGGATCTCTTCCTGCTTGGTGAACGGGTTGAACCACTTCCCCGCCTTGACGGCCGGCTTGGTGCGGACCTTCGCCTTGATCAGGCCCGGCAGCACCGCGAACTCGCCCGGGCCCTTCTTCCCGAGCTGCGCCTTGGCAAGACCCCGGAGCGCGTCGAACACCGCACCGACGTTCTTCCGGCTGATGCCGGTCTCGCCGGCAATGTGGACCACGATCTGCGACTTGGTCATCTTCGACATCTGGATCCTCCCTTTCCTTCCTCTTCCCATCGGTTCCTTTCCGAGGGACGAAAACAGCGGGAAGCTACGTCACGGCGGGACCGGCGTCAACAGAAAAAACGCGCCAGGCGGAGAAAAACACGCAGGCCGCGCCGGGGGCGCGAGCGGTGTCCGACATGCCTGCTGAACGTCACGCGCAGCGGAGGCTCCGGAACCGGCTGATCGTCGCGGCGATCCGCGCCGCGCTCGCACTCGCGATCCGCCTGCCGGGCCGCCTCCCGATCGCATTCGGCGCGATGCTCGGCCGCCTGGCCGGCCGGGTCGCCCGGCGCGAGCGTTCCTCGTGCGAGCGTCATCTGGCGGAGGCTTTCGAGCGGCCGTCTCCGGCGATCCGGACGACGGCGTTGCGCGTCTTCGAGCACCTCGGCCGCTCCGCCGGCGAACTCGCCTGGGCGTGGCGCTCGCCCGAACGCGTCCGGGCGCTCGTCCGGTTCGCGCCCGGAGCGGTCGATGCGATGCGCCGTCTGACGGCCGGCGGGCGCGGCGTCCTGTTCGTGACGGGCCACGTGGGCAACTGGGAGCTGCTGGCCTGGGCGATACGGCTCGCCGGTTTCCCGTCCGCGCCGGTCGGCCGCCGGACGTGGGATCCGGTCCTGGACGATCTCGTTCTCCGCTGGAGGTCGCGCTTCGGCTCGACGCCGCTTCGGCGCGAGAGCCCCACCGTCGCCGCCGAGATCCGCGAGGCGCTCGCCCGGGGCGTCTCCGTCGGCGTGCTGGTCGATCAGTCGACCGACCTGCCTTCGGCGTACGTCCCCTTCTTCGGCCGCCCGGCGCCGACGATCGTCGGGCCGGCCCGACTGGCCCTCGCCCACGACGTGCCGGTCGTCGTCGGGTGGATCCGGCGCCGCCCGGACGGGCTGCACGTCGTGGAGATCGAGCCTTCCGATCCCCCGCCTCCGGACGCCGCCGACCGGGCGGCCGAGTGGACCGCGAGGTGGACCGCGACGCTGGAACGGGCGATCCGCGAAACGCCGGAGCAATGGGTCTGGATGCACCGCAGGTGGGAGCGGCGCTACGGGGCCGATTCGGTCGGCAGCGGCGCGGCCGCGGGAGGCGCCGGGGGCGGAGACATCTCATCGAGCGCCGCGCGCGCCCGCGCCGCGTATTCCGGCGATCCGGCGAGCTGCCGGTAGAGTTCCTCCGCCCGCCGCGCCGCTCCGGAACGCCTGTACGCCGCCGCGGCGCGCCACCGCGCCTCGTCCGCGCGCGAATCGTCCATGTGCCGCGCCAGGAACAGATCCCACGTCCGCGCCGCCGCGCTCCATTCGCCGCGCCGCTCGTACGTCTCGGCCAGGAGCCACGTCGCCTCCGCGCGCCGCTCCCCGGAAGTCGCCAGGTGCCGCCGGAGCGTCTCCTCCGCGGCGTCGAGGTCGCCGGCGGCCGCCGCCCCGCGCGCCCTATCGACGGCGTCGTCCTCGCGCCGCCCTCGGAACGCCGGTTCGGCCGCGACCTGTTCGCTCCCGGCCGGTCGCGCCTCCGCCTGCCCGGACATCGCCGCCATTCCGCCTTGCGGCCGAGCGGGCGCGACGGGACCTTCGCGCTCGTCCGCCACGGCAGCCGGCGCGGAGGCCGCCCCGGCTCCGATGGCGGTGAACGGCCACGGCTGGGCGCGAGGCGGCGTCTGGGCGGGCGCCGCCGCCCGGGGCTGCGGACCCGCGGTTCGCGAGGAGACGCCGTGGACGGTTGCGCCGTCGCGAGCCGCGCCGAGGTCGTCGGCCGGCCCGGCGATCGGTTGCGTCTCCACCAGCCTTGCCGTGCTGAACCGCCCGCGCGCCTCCCTGTCGCCGCCGGCCGCGGGGCCCGCGCCGGCCCCCGCGCCGGTCGTCGCCGACGTTTCG
>CAMTWF010000088.1:0-12997 GCA_947085355.1 uncultured delta proteobacterium | reverse complement strand
GTCCCCCAGAACGTCAGCGCGAGGAGAAGTCGGAAGCAGACCCCCCCCCAGCACGATCCATGCCGCGACCCCGAATCATGCCGTAGTGATCTTCATCTCGGCCTCCCCTGACCTGCCGCTCCCGCGCGCCCGCTCGATTCACGCGGGAGGAGAACGGCGGCGCACCGCCGCACCGAGAAAGAGTACGGCACACCGCGATGGGCGTCAAGGCCGGCGGGCCTGGGAAGGTCACGCGGTCACCCCCTGTGCAGATTGGAGTTTGGAGTTTGGAGTTTGGAGATGCCCACCCGCCTTCGGCGGACCCCGAGGAATGGAACTTGCGCGATCCTAAGGATCACGGTCACTTGCGCGCGAGTTCCTTGGCAGTTTGGAGCAGCTTGAAACCCGAAACCCGAAACCCGAAACCCGAAACTTGAAACCCGAAACCCGAAACCCGAAACCCCAAAAGGGGTCAGGGGCGAGGAGGAAGGGCCAGCATCGTGCGCGCTTCGTCGGGCGAGGCGATCTCCCGGCCGGCCTCGCGGGCCAGCCGCACGATCGCCTCGATCAGGTCGCCGTTGCCGCGCGCGCGACCCCCGCCGGGAAGGTAGAACGTGTCCTCCAGGCCGGTGCGCAGCGCGCCGCCCAGCTCGGCGGCCCGCCGGTGCACCGCCCACGCCTCGGCGCGACCGATCACCGTGGCCTGCCACGCACTGCCGGGAAGGATGCAGCGCAGGAGCAACGGCAGCAGGTCCGGATCGGCCGGCATCCCCGAGGCGACCCCCATGACGAAGTTGTAGCGCGGGTTGCGCACCATCCGGTTGTGGACGTACAGGCCGACCGATCTGACGATGCCCGTGTCGAAACACTCGAACTCCGGCGACACGCCGTGCTCGGCCATCGCCGCCAGCATCGCGGCGACCTTCTCCACCGGATTGTCGAAGACCATCGGCGGCCAGGCCCACGAACCGTCCTGCCTCGTCTTGAGGTAGTTGAGCGTCCCGGCGTTGCAGGCGGCGATCTCGGGGCGCACACGGGCCATGCACGCCAGCGGCCCGGAAACGTCCGGGCCCACCACCCCGGTGCTCATGTTGACGATCGCGCCGGGACACGCCTCCCGCACGGCGCCGACGATCGCGGCCGCCACGTCCGGCTCCCACGTCGGCATCCGGCCCGCGCCGGGCGCCTGCGCGCGGAAGTGCAGGTGCATGACGGACGCGCCCGCGTCGAACGCCTCGCGGGCCGACGCCGCCATCTGCTCGGGCGTGACCGGGACCGCGTGCTCCCTGGGGTCCGTCAGGACCCCCGTGACCGCGCACGTCACGATCGCCTTGGGATTTCGGATTTCGGGTTCGGGATTGGGAGATGCGGAGTCGTCCACGTCGTTTTCCTCCCGCCGGCGGGACGGACACGCAGGTCCGCCCCTACCGCACCTGCTCCACGACCATCAGCGCCTGCCTCGCCGCGACCTGGTCCCCCGGCGAGACGGCGATGCGGCGCACGACGCCGTCGCGGGGCGCGGCGACCCCGTGCTCCATCTTCATCGCCTCGATGACGGCGACGCACTGCCCGCGCGCGACGCGCTCCCCCTCGCGCACCGGCACGGCCAGCACCTGGCCGCCGATGGGCGCCGCCACCCTGCCGTCCGCGGCGCCGTCACGCGCGGACGGCGCGGCGGGGCGCGGCTCCGCGAACGCGGCGTCGGCGCCGTCGAGGTGCAGGTGGAGCCGCTCGGCGTCGGCGGCGAAGCGCACGGTGCGGCACACGCCGTCCACCTCGCAGCGGACCTCGCCGCCCACGACCGCGCCGACGGCCACGGCGACCGGTTCCGCGCCGGCCCCTTCGACGACCCAACGGCCGTTGCCCCGCGATGTCACCCGGAGTTCGCGCGCGCCGCCGGGCCCTTCGAGCGTCACGGGCCACGAGGCGTCGCCGGCGTTGCGCCACGGATCCGGCGTCGAGGAAGGCGGAACCGACCGGAGGACCGCGGCCACGGCCCACGCCGGCGCCGTGGGGTCGGGACGGCGGATCTCCCCGCGCGCGAGCAGGCCGTCCACGTAGTCGGTCGTCATGCGACCGGCGACGAACTCGGGATCGCGCAGCAGCGCCGCCAGGAACCCGCGGTTGGTCACGAGGCCCAGCAGCACCGAACGCTCGACCGCGCGCAGCAGCCTCCGCCGCGCGCCCTCGCGGTCGGGGCCGTGCGCGACGATCTTGGCCAGCAGCGGATCGTAGTGGGACGGCACGTCCTGCCCTTCGGCGATGCCCGAGTCGATCCGCACGCCCGCCGCCGACCACGGCCGCCACAGCAGGACGCGACCGGACTGCGGCAGGAAACCCTCGTACGGATCCTCGGCGTACAGCCTCGCCTCGATCGCGTGCCCCCGCAGGACGACATCCTCCTGCCGCAGCGGGAGCGGCTCGCCGGCGGCGACGTCGAACTGCCAGGCGACGAGGTCGAGCCCGGTCGCCATCTCGGTGACCGGATGCTCCACCTGCAGCCTGGTGTTCATCTCCATGAACCAGAACTCCCCGTCGGGGCCGAGGAGGAACTCGACGGTGCCGGCGCCGACGTACCCCGCGGCCCGCGCCGCCGCGACCGCCGCGGCGCCGATGCGCTCGCGCAGATCCGGGTCGACCGCGGGCGACGGGGCCTCCTCCACGATCTTCTGGTGCCTGCGCTGCGCCGAGCAGTCGCGCTCGCCCAGGTGCACGGCGTTGCCGCGGGCGTCGGCGAAGACCTGGACCTCGACGTGTCGCGCCCGGTCGATCCGCTTCTCGATCAGCAGATCGCCGCTGCCGAAGGCGTTGCGGGCCTCGACGCGGGCGGAGGCCAGCAGGGACGGCAGCTCGCAAGGATCGGTCGCCGAGCGCATGCCGCGCCCGCCGCCCCCCGCCGCCGCCTTGACGAGCAGCGGGAAGCCGATGCGGTTCGCCTCGCGGATCAGCGCGGCGTCGTCCTGCTCCCCGCCGTGGTACCCGGGGATGACCGGCACGCCGGCCTCGGCCATCATGCGCTTGGCGCGCGCCTTGTCGCCCATCGCGCGGATCGCGGCGGGCGGCGGGCCGACGAACCTGATCCCGGCCTCCTCGCAGCGCTCGGCGAACTCGGCGTTCTCCGAGAGGAACCCGTACCCGGGATGGACGGCGTCGGCCCCGGCGCGCCGCGCCGCGTCCACGATGCGGTCGATCCGCAGGTACGACTCGACGGCCGGCGGCGGCCCGATGCAGACCGCCTCGTCGGCCGCCCGCACGTGTACGGCGTCGCGATCCGCCTCGCTGAAGACGGCGACGGTCGCGTAGCCCATGTCGCGCGCCGTGCGGAGGATCCGAACGGCGATCTCGCCGCGATTGGCCACCAGGACCTTGGAGAAAGCGGATCCTCCGCCCGCCATCGTGGGCCTCACTCCCGGGGCCGCTCGGGCAGCAACCCGTCGAGCTTGCAGATGATCCCCAGCATGATCTCGTCCGGCCCGGCGCCGATCGAGACGAGGCGGCTGTCGCGAAACGTGCGGGAGATGCTCGATTCCCACATGTAGCCCATCGCCCCCCAGAACTGGAGGCACGTGTCGGAGACCTCGCGCGACAGGCGGCCGGCCTTCAGCTTGGCCATCGACGCCAGGCGCGTGACGTTCTCGCCGTCGAGCATCCGCTCGACCGCCATGTAGGTCATCCCCCGCAGCGCCTCCACCTCGGTCGACAGCTCGGCCAGCTTGAAGTGGACCCACTGGTTGTCAAGGACGGCGCGGCCGAACGCCTTGCGCATGCGGGTGTACTCGACCGTCTCGCGGATCGCCTCTTCCATCGCGCCGACGACGTTGGCTGCCGCCCAGAGGCGCTCCTCCTGGAACTGGAGCATCTGTATCATGAAGCCGTCGCCTTCCTCGCCGATGCGGTTGCGGCGCGGCACGCGCACGTCGTCGAGGAAGATCTGCGCGGTGTCGGACGAGTGCATCCCGATCTTCTCGAGTTTGCGCGCGCGTTCGACCCCCTTGGCGTCCATGGGGATGATGATGAGCGACTTGTTGCGGTGCGGCGGGCCGTCGCCGGTGTTGGCCAGGCAGCACATCCAGTCGGCCTGCATGCCGCTGGTGATCCACATTTTGGTGCCGGCGACGACGTAGTCGTCGCCGTCGGCGCGGGCGCGGGTCCTGATGGCGGCCACGTCCGAGCCGGCCTCGGGCTCGCTGACGCCGAGGCATCCGATCAGGTCGCCGGAGATCGACGGCGCCAGGTACTCGCGCTTCAGATCGTCGCCGCCGAAGCGCGCCAGCGCCGGCGTGCACATGTCGGTGTGCACGCCGATCGCCATCGGCACGCCTCCGCAGCGGGCGTGCCCGAGTTCCTCGGCCATCACCATCGAGTACGAGAAGTCGAGGCCCGAGCCGCCGTACTCGACGGGCTTGGTGATGCCCAGCAGCCCCTGGGCGCCGAGCTTGCGGAACAGGTCGCGGGCGGGGAATAGGCCTTCCTTCTCCCAGGCATCGACGTGCGGGTCGATCTCCCGCTGGACGAACGTGCGGACGGTTTGCCGCAGCAGCCGGTGCTCCTCGGTGAACCTCATTGCTTGTCTCCCACCTACATCCTGGCGACGCCGAACGTGGACGGCCGCAACCGTCGCCGGTCGGCCTCGCGGCAAACGGCCAGGGCGAACCCGAGCACCCTGCGGGTGTCGCGCGGGTCGATGATGCCGTCGTCCCACAAGCGCGCCGTGGCGTACAGCGCGGTCGACTCCGCGTCCAGCTTCTCGCGGAGGCCGCGCGACATCTGCCGCAGCCCGTCGCGATCCGGCGGCGCGCCGGAGCGTTCGAACTTGGCCTCGGTGATGATCTCCATCACCCTGGCCGCCTGCTCGCCGCCCATCACCGCGATCTGCGCGTTGGGCCAGGAGAAGATGAAACGGGGGTCGTACGAGCGTCCGCACATGCCGTAGTTTCCGGCCCCGAACGAGGCGCCGATGACGACGGTGATCTGCGGCACGGTCGCGTTGGCCACCGCCTGGATCATCTTCGACCCGTGCTTGACCATTCCGTTCCTCTCGGCCTCGAGGCCGACCATGTACCCGGTGATGTTCTGGAGGTAGACGATCGGCGTTCCCGACTGGCAGCACGCCTGGATGAAGTGGGCCGCCTTGACGGCGCCCGCCGGATGGATCGGGCCGTTGTTGCCGACGATGCCGCACGCATGCCCCTCGATGCGGGCGTGCCCGCACACGGTCTCGGGGCCGTAGGGCGCCTTGAACTCGAGGAAGTCCGAGTCGTCCGCGATCCGGGCGATCACCTCGCGCACGTCGTACGGCTTGCGGTAGTCGACCGGGACGACGCCGGCAAGCTCCTCCGGGTCGTACCGCGGCGGGAGCGCGGCGGGCGCCGTCGCGGGCGGAACGCCCTCGTCCCACGGGATCTTCCCGAGGATCTCGCGGGCGATGCGGATCGCCCCCGCGTCGTCGTCGGCCATGTACTCGGCCGTTCCCGACACCGTCGCGTGCATCTCGGCGCCGCCCAGATCCTCGTCGGTCGCGTCCTCGCCGGTGGCGGCCTTCACCAGCGGCGGACCGGCCAGGAAGATCCTCGACTTGCCGCGCACGACGACCACGTAGTCCGACAGGCCGGGCAGGTAGGCCCCACCCGCGGTGGAAGACCCGTGGACGATCGTGACCTGCGGGATGCCCGCGGCCGACAGCCGAGCCATGTTGGCGAACACCCGGCCGCCCTCCACGAAGATCTCCGACTGGTAGATCAGGTTCGCCCCGCCGCTCTCGATGAGGTTGACCATCGGCAGCTTGCCGACCAGGGCGACCTCCTGCGCGCGCAGGGTCTTGCGGAGCCCCATCGGCGAGATCGTGCCGCCCTTGATCGCGCTGTCGCTGGCGAGGACGATGACACGCCTGCCCGACACGAACCCGATGCCGCAGACGTTCCCCCCGCCCGAGACGTTCGCCGCGCCGTCGTCGTCGTGCATCCCGAAGCCGGCCAGCGTGGACAGCTCCAGGAACGGCGCACCGCGGTCCAGCAGCCGCTCGACGCGCTCGCGCGGAAGGATCTGCCCCCGCTCGTGGAACTTCCGCGCCTTGGACGCCGAGTTGTCCCGCACGCGCTTCTCCATCGCCCGGAATCGCTCGACCAGTTCCAGCATCCGCGCCCGGTTTGCCCGGAACTCCTCGGAACGCGCGTCCACCAGGGACTCGATGACCGGCATGCGGGAGAGCATACAGCAATCAGTGGTCAGTGGTCAGTGGTCAGTGGTCAGTGGTCAGTTCTTGGGCGCCGATACGATTTGCTGAGCACCGAGCACCGACCACCCACGACCGACCACTGACTACGCTACATTCCGCCGGAGATCCTGAAGCCGGCCGGCGTTCGGACCAGCACGAGGCGGTTGTCGCCCACCTTGCTGTGCCAGACGGGGTCCTGGTCCCCCCGCGTGACCTGGAAGCGTCCGTGGAAGGTGTACAGCACGTCGACCCGGTCCGGTCCGTGGTGGATGCGGCGGTACAGGATGTCGTAGCGGATCGCATCGATGCGGGCGAACCTGGTGCGGAGCACCTCTTCAAGGCCCCCTCGGTCGTAGTCGTCCTCGCCCGTCGTAGGGCTGCCGGGTTCGTAGTAGTCGTCGGCCGCCAGCGACACGAGCAGGGGGACATCGACCGCCTCGATCGCCAGGCGGTATCGCTCGCAGAACTCGATCACCGCCCTGTTGTCCGGGGTGTCCTCGACCTCGGTGTTCGGGATCAGCCTGGCGCCGCAGGCGGCGATGGTCAGGGTTGGCAGGCAGGCGAGCGCGAACCGCATGGTGGTCACCTCCGTCGCGTCCTAATACCACGAACCGGTCACGAGATGCCGTATTCCTTCATCTTGTACAGCAGGGCGCGGTGGCTCATTTCGAGCACCTTGGAGGCCGCGGTGCGGTTTCCGCCCGTCTGCTCCAGGGCGCGGCGGATCAGGATCTCCTCGACGAACCGCGCCGTCTTCTTGACCGACAGCTCGCCGGAGGCGAGGAACGCGCGGATCGGGTCGCGAGCCTGCAGGACCCGCTCCGGCAGATCCGCCGTCCCGATGCCGGCGCCGTCGGCCAGCACGACGGCGCGCTCGATCGTGTTCTCCAGCTCGCGAACGTTGCCGGGCCATGCGTACTCCACGAGCGCCCGCAGCGCCTCGGGCGACAACGTCATCGGCTTCTTGCCGATCCGGGCTGCCGCCTTGACCAGGAAGTGCTCGGCCAGCAGGGGCACGTCCTCCTTGCGGGCGCGCAGCGGCGGGATCTCGATCGTCACGACGCTCAGCCGGTAGAACAGATCCTCGCGGAACGTTCCCGCGCGGGCCGCCTCGCCGAGGTCCCTGACGGTGGACGCGACTATCCGGACGTCGACCTTGCGATCCGTCGTGTCGCCAAGCGGTCGGATCGTCTCCTCCTGCAAGGCGCGCAGGAGCTTGACCTGGAGCTGCTGGGGCATCTCGCCGATCTCGTCGAGGAGCAGGGTGCCGCCGCCGGCTTCCTCGAAGAGGCCCCGCCTGTCGGTCACGGCCCCGGTGAACGCGCCGCGCTTGTACCCGAACAGTTCGCTTTCCAGGAGCGTCTCCGGTATCGCCCCGCAGTTCACGGCGACGAAGGGTCCGCCCGCCCGCGGCGATCGGGCATGTATCGCCCGCGCGACCAGTTCCTTCCCCGTGCCGCTCTCGCCCGTTATCAGCACCGTGCTCTTGTACTCCGCGACCTTCCCCAGCGTGCGGAAGAGCCGCTGCATCGCCGTCGAGCGCGACAGGATCCCCTCGAACTCGACCATCGCATCCTGCTGCTGGACGGCGATCCGGCGCCGCAACTCGCGGTTCTCCCGCTTGAGCTGCTCGCGCTCCTCGGCCTTCCGCAGCGTCATGATCACGTCGTCGCCGCGGAACGGCTTCATGATGTAGTCGTACGCGCCCGCCCTCATCGCCTCGATGGCGGTGTCGACCGTGCCGTACGCGCTCATGACGATCACCGTCGTCGGCACGTCCAGCGCCGCCACCTCCCGCGACAGCGAGATCCCGTCCATGTGCGGCATCCGGACATCCGCCAGCACGAAGTCGGGCGGCTGGACGCGGATGCGCGCCAGCGCCTCCACGCCGTCCGACGCCTCCTCGACGTCGAAGCCGTTCTTGCGCAGCAGCGTGCGCAGGATCAGCCTGACGTTCTCCTCGTCGTCCACGACGATGACGCGCGGCACCATCGCCTCCTACAGACGCTCCAGGCTCGCGAGAGCCGCCTCGGCCCTCGCCGGCGTCTCTTCGACCTCCCGCGGATCGAGAAGCCGCAGTCGCGGGTCCTCGGTGCGCCACGAGTCCCCCTCGGCCATCGCCCGGCGCACCGCCGCCACGTCGTCGCGCATGCGCGCGAGCGTCACGGTCCGGAGCCACCCGTCGAGGTAGCCCGCGGCCGCGAGCCGCTCCACCGCCGCCGCCCGCGCCGCGATCCGGTCGTACGCCTCCCCGGCCCGCGTCCTCGGCGGCGGCATCTCGGGGCACGGCGCCTCGGCAGGCGCGACGTCGAGCCGCTCGGCGAACTCGACCCGCACGAGCGTCGCCAGGCCGGGCGCGCCGGCGGCGCCCAGGTCGATCCGCTCCAGCCTCTCCAGCAGATCGTCGAGGCGGAATCGCGCGGCATCAAGCGCATCCGCGCGCACCTCTCCGGGCGCGTACGCGCCGGTCTCCCGCCACAGCACCATCAGATCCGACCAGACGGCGTCGAACTCGGGCCCGAGGTCCCGCGTCGCCTCGAGCGCGGACTCGCCGTCTCCGGCCGGGCGCGCCCCGGCGCAGCCGACCGGCAGCATCAACGAGACCACGAACATCGATCGCGGCAGCCGCAACCCCATCCCGGGCGCCTCCGCCTCCCAGCATGCCGCGTTCCGCCGGCACGGTCAAAGGTCCCCGGCGGGCCGGGATCTCCACAAGGTCGCGCTTGCAGCGGCAAGGCGCGTGTGCGGGTGGACGAACGGAACCTTCCTGCGGCAGGATCGGGGAAGCGATGGCCCGGAAGATCAAGAAGCGTGACCCGCAGTGGCTGAAGGGGCAGGTCGCTCTGCTGGAGCGATTCAAGGAACTCAAGCTCCGGTGCGACGAGCAGGAGGCGGCGGGGGATCTCGAGGGGCAGATCGAGACCATGCGCGAGTGGTTCCGCATCTCGCCTACTCCAGAAACGCGCTCGGGCTCTGCGCGCAGCCTGTGGACCCGCCTCAAGATGGCAGGGCGACCCGATGATGATATCGAGACCTGGGAGGTGATGCAGGCCGACGACGGTCGGGAGGCCGATTTTGGAACGCTTCTGGACCTCGGGCTGGCCCACCTCAAGCACGAGAACTACCAGCGGGCGCTGGGGTTTTTCCAGCGCGCCCATCGCTTGGCCCCGGACGAGCGCGTAATAGAATGGAGCGAGATCCTGTGCCTGTGGTGCCTGCGGAGCTACGCAGCAGTCCGCCGGCGGCTTGCGACGTACCTGGAGCGACATCCCGAGCGCAACGAGGCTCGCTCCCTCGCCCTGCAGGCCGCCATCGAGGTCGAGGCGTACGCCGAGGCGGCGGCTCATGCGCGGCTTCTTCGGTTCGAGGAGCTTTCGGCCGACACCGTGGCGCGGTATCGGTTTTGCGCGGCGCTTGCCTTTGCGCACACGGACTGTTGGCGGGAAGTGCTGGAGCAGATCGACCCGGTGCCGGAGGACAGTGAGGAGGCGCGTGCGGCTGTGCGGGAACTGCGCATCGAGGCGTATGCGCGTCTCGGCCGGCGCGAGCGGTTCGAGGCCGAGCGCGCGGGCGTGCCGCCCACCGCCGATTCCGATCCGTCCGATCTGTTCGGACTGGCCCGAGGATGGATCGCGCTGGGCGAGCCGGAACGCGCCGTGGAGGACCTGCGGACCGGGTTCCCCGAGAGCCGCCCCTGGACGGACGAGAAACCCCGGATCCGCCTCAACTATCTCACCGTGATGTCACGAGCCCTGGGTCTCGCCGGACGCGCCGCCGAACTGCGGGAGCTGATGACGGAATTCGACCGGCTTTGCGGCCGCGAGATGATCCCCCAGCAGCAGCTCGCGTGGTCGATGCTGCTGGGGCTCGAGGGCCGGTGGGAGGACGCGCTGCCGTACGCCCGCCGTGCCTGCTACCTGGCCTTCGACGATGCCGGCCGGAAGGACGCCGAGGCGCAGCTCGCCCTGTGCGAACGGGAAATCGCACTGCGCGAGTCGCGGCGCTGGGCCGAGGAGGGGCCGGCGCTGCAGCGCGAGGTCGAGGCGCTGCGGCGCGAGTCCGAGGAACTCCGCCGCCGGATGCAGCAGATGACCCCTTCCGTACGCCAGGCCCCGGTCGTGAGCGAAAGCCCCTCCCCGGCTCGCGACACGCCCGCGGGCCCGAGCGCTGCGCGGGAGGGGGCCGGTCCGCCGGCGCCGCAGGTCGCCGAGGAGAAGAGCCATCGGTCACGCGTCGCGCGGGCGCGGGCCGCGATCCGGGATGCGTTCGGCCCGGCCGACGGCGTGCTGCCGGACGACGTCCGGCGGATGCTCGTCGAGGCCGAGTCGGCGTATCTCGTGGCGGGCGACGTCGGTTTCGCCGCCTCCGCCGTCGCGGGCCTGTTCTCGTCGGCCCTCGAGGAGGCGCTGTTCCGCTGCGTCGTGGAGCGATTCGACATCCGCCTTTCCGACGACGATCGCCGGACGCTGCT
This sequence comes from uncultured delta proteobacterium, assembly GCA_947085355.1. Taxonomy (GTDB): domain Bacteria; phylum Myxococcota_A; class Polyangia; order DRWM01; family JAAZOP01; genus CAMTWF01. The sequence continues at coordinate 2,333 of CAMTWF010000088.1, read as the reverse complement.
GGCCGGCGGCCGCATCCTGGGCGCAGCCGCGGGGCAGGTCCCGTACCGCATCAGGTTCCTCGCCTACCTCGACACGTCCCGGCGCGAGCGGAAGGCCCCCGGCATCGGCGAGATCGCGATCGCGCTCGACGATCGCCGCCGACCCGACATGACGCCGTTCCGCCGGTTCCTCGACGAGAGCTTCCCGGACTCCGACGCCTTCTGGACCGCCGTGGTGTCGTTCCTCGGCCGCACCAAGGAGCGATACCGCGACGCCGTACGCCACCGCGACACGCTCTCGCTGCGGCTCGAGGACGTCCGCCCGTACCGCGAGGCGCTCCTGCTTCGCCTGGCGCAAGGCTATGGGGGCCTGCTGCCGGAGTTGTACGCGCGCGGCTACGTGCGCTGAACGGGGGCGTGCCGTCGTGGAGCCGATCGATCCGCGTTCGATGCCCCCGGCGGCGCTGGTCCGCGCCGTCGCGGCGTTCGGGGGGCGGCGCGAGCACGCCGAGCGGCTGCTGTGCCACGTCGTGCGGCGGGGCTGGGCGACGCCGGACGGCCTGCGATTGGTGCCGCGCAGGGTCCTCGACGCCGTGCCGTGGCCGCTGCCGAGGCTGGAGCCGATCGATCGCCGGCGATCGGAGGCGGACGGCTTCGAGAAGCTCGCCTTCCGGACGGCCGACGGGCGCGTGGTCGAGAGCGTCCTCATCCCGGTCACCGGAGGTCGCTATTCGCTCTGCGTCTCGTCGCAGGTCGGCTGCCGGCGCGGCTGCCGCGTCTGCGCCACGGCGCGAATGCCCGAGCCGCGCGACTTGGCGGCCTGGGAGATCGTGGACCAGATCGCGCGGGGAACGGCCGCGTCGCCCGGACCCGTGGCGGCGGTCGTCTTCCTGGGCATGGGCGAGCCGCTGGACAACTACGACGCGGTCATGGCGGCGGCGGAGATCGCGTGTCACCCGGCGGTCGCCGCGGCCGGGGCGAAGGCGATCACGATCGGGACCGCCGGCGTTGTGCCCGGCATCCTGCGGTTTGCCGCCGAGGGCCGCCGTTTCCGGCTGGCCGTGAGCCTCGGGTCGGCGGCCCCCGAGCGCCGGCGGGTGGTGGCGCCGATCGACCGGGAGCACCCGCTGGACGATCTGGCCGATGCGGTGCGGGCCGTCCATCGGGCGCAAGGGACCCGGCAGATGATCTCGCTGGTCATGCTCGGCGGGTTCAACACCGACGCGGTCGAGGCCGGGGCGATCGGCCGCTGGCTGCCGGGCGTGCCGATCCGGCTGAGCCTCATCGACGTCGCCCCCGCGCCGTTCCATCCGTTCCGGCCGCCGGCGCAGGTCGAGGTGGACTCCTTCGTCGAGGCGTTCCGGCGCTTCGGCCGGCCGTTCACCCGCAGGCTGTCCGGCGGGGCCGACATCGGCGCCGCCTGCGGCATGCTGGCCGGCAGGACCGCGGCTTGAGCGCCGCGGCCGACGGCCGCGCCGGGCGTCGCCGGCATGTCCGGCCTCGTGTGCGGGTCAAGGCCCGCTGATTACGTAGGAAGGGCAGAGCTGCGTGGTCGCCAGACAGGGGAACAGGTCGTCGGACAGCACGCCCTGGATGCACGCCACGAGTTCGGTGGCTCGCCTGTCGCCGTAGACGTCGCTGACCCGTCCATCCTCGTCGATCTCGATGACGAAGTAGGCGTCCCACGGCACGTCACAGGTCCGACCAATCTCCTCGCCCATTGTCGTGACGTCCGTCTGGGCGCCTCCCACCACGAATACCATGAGGTGCGGGCACGGCGCCCGCCAAGGGCCTATCGCCTCCCACACGGCAAGCTCCATCCGAATCGCATTTCCCCACGTCGTATGCGGATGGACGTTGCAGCTCGAAAGCCACCAGCCGAACGAGTTGTACGAGGCGTGGAACGTCACCTCCATGACATGAGCGTCGTCCACCACGATCCACCCGGCGAAGCATCCCGACGCTCTTGATGCGAGCGCACGTAGTTCCTCCTCAGCTGCCGCGACCTCAGCGTCGGTGCAGGCCGCGCTCGCCTCGGCATCAGCATCGGCGTGGTCCCCAGCTTCCTGGGCGTCGACGTCCACCTGTTCGCCGGTATCGCAGCACGATGTCATCAGAGCGACGAATGAGACCCACCACCTCATGGCCTCCCCTCCGCTCTCGCGCCCGCCGCCAGCGCCTTGCCGCGCCGGATCGCCTCGTCCGTCATCTTCCCGCGGCGCTTGTTCTTCATCAAGTCGAGGATCGCCTTGTTCTCCGGGTGCTCCAGCGCGGCCACGAACGTCTCGACATTCGTCGCCGTGGCGAGCGCCGCTGCAACTCCGCTGCTCTTCGTCTTCGTGGATGCCATGTGG
>CAMTWF010000087.1:0-26653 GCA_947085355.1 uncultured delta proteobacterium | reverse complement strand
CGCGAGTTCACCCAAGCGGTGGGAGTGTGCCCGCGGGCGCACTTGCGCGCGGCGCGTTGGGCTGCTGCGCCGACCCGCTTCGTGGTCGCGCGCCGCGCGCTGCGTGGCGCCCCTACACCCTGAGAAGGATGGCCCCAGCGGGTCAAGTGCGACACACCCGGAGATCCTGCTCCCGAGATCGTGGATGCACCCGTCGAGGAGACGTTCGATGACGGCGGTTGAGTGCCCCGTCCGGCCGGCCGCGCCGGATGTTGGACACGGCGCGGGCTCGCGAGAAGTTCGGCTTCGTGGCCGGCACGGCGTTCGACGAGGGGCTGAGGGAGACGCTCGACTGGTATCGATGGAGATCGAGATGATCCGTATCCTTGCATCCATCTCCATTCTCCTCCTCCCCATCCCCGCCGCCGGGCAGGACTGGCCGATGTGGCGCCACGATGCGCAGCGGACCGGGCGCCAGTCCCTCCCGGGAATGATCGACGTTCCCACCGTGAAGTGGGCGCAGCCGGTGGGAGGCCGCCTCGAGAGCTCGCAGTTCCTGGCTCTCGACGTGGACCTGGACGGCCGGACGGAAGCCGTCGTTCTGCGCGGTGGACGGGCGGTCGCCCGGAGGTTCGACGGCGCCCTGCGGTGGGCGACGGAGCCGTTGGGGCTCGATGTCCTGTTGGCCGCGTCCGACTTCGACGCGGACGGCAGGCCCGAGGTCTTCGCGGCATCGCACGTCAAGGGACTGTTCGTCCTGAGCGGCTCGAGCGGCGGCGTGCTGTGGCGGACGTTGCCCGATCCGTCCAGTCGGCTGTACACGACGGTGTTCCCGATCGATGCGGACGGAGACGGACGCGACGAACTCTACGTGGCCGACTGGGGCTGCGCCATGGGCGGCGCCGGAACGGCTCGGGTCTACTCCTTTGCGTCCGGGTTCTCCGGCTCGACGCCGGCAGTTGTGCTCGATACATCGGCCCACGGCTACTGGTGCGGCCTGTGGCAGGGGTCCGGCGACGTTGATGGCGATACGCTACCCGAGATCGTCGCGCTCTCCCACGATCGCGTGATCGTGTACGACCCGAGGCTGGGCTCGCCGGTCTATCGCAGCGAGGTGCTGCCTGCGTTCCCCTACGGCATCGCGCGCACGTATGCCGCGGACGTGGATGAGGATGGGCGGGACGAGATCGTCGTGGCGTCGAACAACCCGGCCGGCACGTACCCCGATACCCGACAGCTTTCGCTGCTGGAAGTGGAAGGCGGAGCGCTGGTCCTCCGCTGGCGCATCGACGTGCCAGGCGCGACCGGCGATCACCGCTTCCCGTCACCGCCGATCGGCCGCCTGCTTCCCGGCCGCGGGCGGATGATCGTGACCTCGGTCTACGTCCCCGTCCCCGGTCGATGGGAGCTCCGGGTCATCGCCGAGACCTCCACCGACGGCAGCCCGTCGCTCATCCTTCCGGACCGCATCGCCCTCGCCGTCGCCGACCTGGACGCGGACGGCCTGGACGAGGTCGTTTCCCTGGACGCGGTCGGACCTTCGCCGCTGCCGTTCGGAACGATCCGCGCGTTCGGCCTGGAAGCGGGGCCTCCCCTCGCCGCGCGCGAGCTGTGGCGGGTCGAATCCGCGGGAATGCCGCTCGCTCCGGCGAGCTGGCACCTGGGCGATCGGCCGGTGTACCTCGCACCGCGGGGCGGCCGCCCCCGCGCCACGCTCGTATGGCGGGACACGGAATCGGACGGCCGCGCGGATCTCCTCGTGGCTGCCGGCCCAGACGACCCATCGGCGTGGCCGGCGAGGGTCCTGGACGCTGCGGCGGAGCCGACCGGCGCTCGAAGCCTGCCGGGAGAGTCGGCGGCGGCCCTCGCACGAAGCGATGGTTCGCTGGAGCTGCTCGACGGCGCCCTGTCGGTCATCAACGACGATGTGCCTCCCTTCGGCGTCGCGGATCTGGTGGAACGGAACTACCTGGTGGACGCGGCCGGGCTCGCGGTTCTCGCGGACTCCAGCGGCCCCCTGCTGGCCTTCGTCGATGCCTCCGGGCGCCTCCGGAGCGTCCGTACCGCGCGCGCGTCCCCCGTCGCTCCCCCCGCGGAAGCATGGACCACGGCGCCGTCGGCTGGCCGCTGGTCGCGAGCGGAGTACGCGCTACACCCGACCGCACCGGCAGTGGTGTCCTGGCTTCGGGAAGCGAACGGCACGCTCGCCGTGGCGGCGCTGGACGCCGGCGCCGGCGAGGAGATCACCCGGTTCCCCCTGGCCGACTCGGCCAGGGTTCGTCCGTACTGGTCCTCCCGTTTCACTCAGCTCCGCACGTCCCCGGATCGATACCCGTTCCTTGTCGTCGCGACCCATGACATGGGTGACGAAACGGTACGGTACTACCGCCTGGGGATCGACGACGGTTCGGTGCTGCCGTTCGACAACAGCCGTACCACGACCGGCACCGGGGACGGGCCGGGGAGCGCGTGGGACTGGACCGCCGACGGCGTGGACGACCTGTACATCGATCAAGGCGTGGGCACCCCACCCCTCGATGAAAACGCCCTCCGGATCGTGGACGGCGCGACCGGCCGGACTGTCCACCAGCGGTCCTTCGGCTGGGCCGGAGCCGTCGCCTTCGTGGATCTGGATCGAGACGGCGATACCGACATCCTCCGCTCCTGGGCCGTCACGGGGCTCCGGCGCCTCACCCCGGACCTCGACCCGGTTTGGCAGGTCGCGGCGGGAATCTCCCACGGATTCGCTGCGGCGGCCCCGTCCGCGGCGGCTGGCATGAACGTCGGTTCGGCGCAGATGGGCTCCGCGCGCTTCACCATCTTCCGCGGAACGGACGGCGCCACGCTCGCCTCCCTGGTTCTCGCCGGCGGCCGTGCCTTCGCGGACGAGGCGGAGGCGGCCGGGGCGGGAGTCGTGCCCGGCGTGCTGTCCGCCGTGTCGGCGGCGGACGACCTCACCGGGTTCGGGCACGCATCCTTCCTGCTCGGCTCCACCGACGGGTACCTGTATGCCGTGTCCGCAGAGGACGGCACGATCGACTGGGCGTTGAACCTGCACGCGGCGGTCGGCGAGCCGATTGTAGCCGACGTGGACGCGGACGGCCTGAGCGAGGTGCTGGCGCCTTGCGGCGACGGCGCCATCTACGCGATCGATCGGGCGGAAGTCGACGCGCCGACGGCAGTCTACGACACGGACGGCTCTTTCGTCGCGGTCTCCCCGGAGGACGATCTGGACGAGATCGCCGACAGCACCACGGTCGGAGCCAACTGGTCGGCCGTCGCGGGCGCTGGGGCCTACGAGTGCCAGATCCGGACGTGGGACGACGTCGTCGTGACCCCGTGGACCGATGTCGGCGCGGCGACGCGCACCGTGCGGCGCGACCTGGCCCTCCAGTGGGGCCGACGATACAAGATCGCGGTACGTGCGCGCGCCGGAAGCGGATCGGATGTCCGCGTGTCCCCCGAAGCCGCTTCGGACGGTTTCGTGGTCGTGGACCGCGATCCTCCCACCGTAACGGTTTCGGTGACCCCTCCGCGGATCTTCCCGGGTTCGGACCGACCCGACTCTGCGGCCACCCTCGGCGTGCTGGCCCAGGACCGCGTCGGCCTCCGATCCTACGCCGTCCATGTGACCGACATCGCCGGACTCGGGGTACGGGAACTGGCACGGGCGGAAATCGGCGGCACGCGCTTCCTCGCCGAGATGTTGTGGGATGGACGAGACGACTCGGGGGTGGTCGCGGCCGAGGGGACCTACCGAGTCGTGGCGACGGCGACCGACGTGGCGGGCCGCGAGGGCGCCGGTTCCGCAACCGTCGTCGTTTGCAGGTCGTCCGGCAGCGACGCCGGACCCTGCGCCGAAGAACCAGGCGACGGGGGCACGGACGATGCCCAGGCGACGGACGGGGCGACGGAGGGGACGAGTGACGGAACGATGGATCGCCGCGATGCCGGCGACGAAGACGTGGGGGTGGGAACCGGGGCGCACTGGCAGGGGCATGGATCGGGTTGCGGCTGCCGCGCGCTCGGCTCGTCCCGCTCGACGCATCCGATCGGGATCCTGCTCGCAGCCGCCTGGTGGTGGCGCCGGCGTCGTCCCTGGGCGAAGCTCGGTTCTGACACCCATGACGGCGGCGCGCCGCCCTGTCCGACCGTGCTCGGCTCAGCGGGCTCGGTTCTCGACAACGGCCTCGTCGATGTGGCGCAGTTGCTCGCGCACCGGTGGCCGCTCCCGCGTGGCCGCACCATCGTGCCAACGACGCTCCTCGATTGGGTAGCGCGGCGCCGGGACACCAGGCGCGTCATCAACTTCAGCGACGACCGACGGTTCCTGCTGGACCTCTCGAACCCCATGCACCGCCAGGTCTTCCTCACCGGAACGTACGAGCCCGCCGAGACGGGTGTTCTCGCCGCGCTCCTCCGGCCTGGCGACCGGGCGATCGACCTCGGTGCGAACTTCGGCTGGTTCGCGTTGCTGATGGCGACCCGGGTCGGTCCTGCCGGTCTGGTTCACGCCTTCGAACCGCTGCCTGCGGCCGCTCGAGACCTCCGCGTCAACATCGCGCTCAGCGGCATGGCGGATCGCATCCAGGTGCACGAAGTCGCCGTGGGCCGGGCCCCCGGCGAGACGACCATTCACTCCTTCGCGGGCCTTCCTCAGGGCCACGCCTCCGAATCCACCTTGGGCCGCGGCGACCATGTGGGGGTCCGCGTACCAGTCGTGACGCTTGACGAGTTCCTCGCAGGACCGGCCGCGGGCGGCTTCTCCCTGATGAAGTGCGACGTGGAAGGCGCGGAGATGAACGTCCTTCTCGGTGCGGCCTCGCTGCTGGCGTCCCGCGACGCCCCGATCGTGCTGTGCGAAATGAACGACGAGACCTCCGCGGCGTTCGGCTACCGTCCTCCAGATCTGCTCGAGGCGCTCCGCGCGCGGGGATACGCCGATTTCTACCGGATCGTCGCGGACCCGCGACCGAACCTCGTAGCCTTGGCTCATCCCGATCAGATCCGGCACGGCGACAATGTCCTGTGCGTTCCGCCCTCGCGGCGCGACCGCGTGGAGACTGCGGCAGCCACGCTGTCGCGCCGGCGCTTGCGGTGATGGAGAGGCTCCCGATTGACGGACGACCGCTTGCGGGCGCCGACTCGGCCGGCGGAGGCTGCCTCCCGGGGGTCGGGGACGGGCTCGCCCGCCGCGCAGGACATACCTCGCCTGCTGACCGCGAACGCGCTGTGGGGCGCTCTCTGCGTAGTGGTGGCGTCGGCCGGCATGGTCCTTGCCGCCGGTATCATTGCCTCCGCCGCCGGGCCATCGGAGTGGGGAAGGTGGGCCCTGGCGTCCTCCCTCTTTGCGATGGGCGTCACGGTCGACATGGGGATGGGACGAGCGCTGGCGAGGCAGATCTCGCAGGACCTGGAGCAGGACCGTTCCTCGATTCCGGGCCATGCGACTTCAGGCATGCTCGTGGCATTGGTCGCCGCGCTGGTCATGGTGGCGATCGGCTACCTCCTTCGCGACGCGTTCCTGGGATCGACCGCGGACTCGCGAACGCGGCTCCTGTTCCATTTCGCAGCAATGGCCTGCGTCCTCAAGCTGGCGCGGTCCGGCCTCCAGGGAATCCTGGCCGGGTTCCTCCGGATCGATGTGGGGTCGAAGATCCAGTTGATTTCGCCGGCCACGAGCGTGGCCGGCGCCGCGGTGGGTCTGCTCTGGTCGGCGGGATCCGTCGGGTATGCGGCCGGATTGACTGCTGGTCTCGCCGTCGAGGTCGCCCTGGCCGCCCGTGCGGGCCGACGCGTGAGCGGGCTTCGTGGGCTCTTCGGCATTCGACACGTCTCTCTCGGCCGTGCGCTCGCCCTGATTCGGTTCGGCGCTGTGTTGCAGGCCGGCTCGGTGGTGGGCGCCGGGGTCGATCCCGTGCTGAAGTTCCTGCTCAATCGCTGGTCGGGATTGGGCATGGTCGGCGGCTTCGATCTTGGATGGAAAGCGACATCGGCGGCGGTCGCGCTGGGCGCCGGCGCCCTCCAGAGCTTCCTCCCGCTCGCCTCGGCGGAGACCGGCCGGCCTGGCGGCGGCCTGCTGGGCCGGGTGCATCATCGTGCCGCGATGCTGTTCGGCCCGCCGCTCGTGAGCGGCGCGACGGCCGTCACGGCAGGGGCCGGCCTGATTGCCTGCTGGAACTCCGATGGGATGGTTCGCGACATGGCGACCTTCGTGCCGTACTTCGCGGCTATCGCCGTGCTCGTGGTCTCGGCGACACCGGCCTTGACGGCGCTGGTGGGCGCTGGACGCGCGGACTACCAGTTGCTCACCGGCGCCGTGCAGCTAGCGTCGACTGCGGCCGCCGCACCTGCGCTCTGGGCCGCGGACCTTGCGGCGTGGCCCGCCGCGGCTCTCCTCGTCGGTGTGGTAGCGAACTTCCTGCTGATCGATCGAGCTGCGCGGCGGGTTGTCGGGCTCTCGGCCGCCGCGCCCCTCGAGTCGGTGCCGAGATGGCACTGGGCCGTGCACCTGGCGACCTGGGGGATCACCGGCATCGCTTTCCTGGGTGTCGGCCCGGGCGGCGGGCCGGTCGGTGCGCTTGCCGTGTCCGCCCTGGTTCTCGGTGTCGTGGTGGAAGTCGTCTTGACCGCCATCAGTTCGGTCCGCGCGGCCGTGGCGTTGGCCGTACGCTTCCGAACGTGAGACAGGCACGGCAGAGCACGCCGGCCCAGGGCAACGGAAGGTGAGTTCCGGACGCTTCGGGAACGATCGAGTGTCTCGCAGCACCGTCGCAGATCTGGACGGCCTTGCCCGGTTCCGCACCGAATTCGTTTCGGGGGCGCGGGCGCCACGCCCGGTAGTCCCCGCAGTGCCGCAGGCAGAGGCGCTCCCGCGCTTCCCCGCCTGGTACGTGGTCGCCCTTCACCTCGCGGCGCTTCTTCTGCTCTGGGGGCCGCCGCTTCACTTCGCTCCTCCGGGGCAGGAGGGCCGGGACCAGAAGGGCCGCACCGCAATGGCCGCCGTTCGCGCGGAGTTCACGGGCGGAGCCTTGATTCAGGTGGGGGTCGCGGGGGCAATGTTCGGCTTGATCGGGCTTGCCGCAGCCGCATCGATCATCCGACGGCGCCCGATCGGCCTGTGGGCCAGATGCACGTCCGGGCCTACGCTGGCGCTGCTCGCGTTCGCCGCGATTGCGGCGGCCAGCGCGGCCTACTCCCCGGGTCCGCTGCTGACGCTCTATCGTGCGGCCGAACTGGCCGGAATGGTGCTTCTGTTCCACCTGGTCGCCATGTCGTGGCCCGGCCGTGGTGCGGAGATGCTGCTGCGGCTGATCGAGGGCTGGTTCCTCGTGATCGGGTGCTTCAATCTCATCGCCTATAACGTCGCGCCCGATCTCGTCACGACCAACGCCGGCAGGCTCCTTGGTGGAAGCTACTTCATGCGCGACAACGGCCTCGCCGGGCTGTTTCTCTTCGTGGCCGCCTCGGCCCGCATGACGCAGGTCCTCTCGTGGCGGTCCCCCTTTCATCTTCTGTCGTGGCTCTCCGAGATGCTGCTCGGCGGGTACCTCGTCTGGCTCTCCGCAACCCGCGCCTACCTGCTGCTCGCACCGGCAGGATTCCTGCTGCTGCTGGCCCTCCGCCGCCGCCTGTCCCTCGGTCTCGGGGTTGGCGCACTCGTGCTCGCAACCACGATGCTGTACGAGGGCATGGTGCCGGAAGTACGCCACAAGATGGAGCGGGATGACCCGGCGACACTCGACACGCTCTCCGGCAGGACCGAGGCCTGGACGTCCCTCGTGGACCAATGGCGTGAACGGCCCCTCACCGGCTACGGCTACGCCGCCGGAACTCGCACGATCGGTGTCAAACGGCGCATGGAAACGTTCACCCAACCGCACAACGCGTACTTGGCCGTCCTTGTGGGCACCGGGCTGTTCGGAGCGGCCGCCGTGGCGGCGATGATTCTGGTCATCGCCCGTCGCGCAATCCTGATCGCAATGCGCCCCGATCCGCTCGTCCGCCCCGCCTATTCCGTCACATTCGCGTTCGTCGTCCTCTTCCTGGCCGCAGGCATGACCAGCCAGACCTTTGCGGGCGAGCGGACACTGGAGCAGATCGCCTGCGTCGCGGCCCTTGTCGCCTTCCAGGATGCCGCGTACCGCCCGCCCGCCGGGAGCCTGGGGCCCGGTCTCGGGCCGCTGCCGGCTCCCCCCCGCGTTCCGCAAACCCGGGAGCGGCCATGAGGATTCTCTATCTCGGTGCCGGTGAATTCCCCGACGGCGGCGCAGCCGCCCGATCCATGCACATGACCGCCAAGGGATTGGTGGCCGCGGGTCACTATGTGACCATGCTTCTCCCCCGCGCGATGCGCGCGTCCGCGCCCGGACGCGATCTCGACGGCATCGACGTTCGCTGGAGTTCCATCCCCACGGCCACCGAGTCTCCAGGCATTGCGGGTTACGCCATTCAGCTCCTCCGTTCCCGGCCCCGCTTCTGGCTGGATCTGGTCAGGCTGGTCTGGACAGGGGAATATGACTGGATCATCCAGTATTCGCTGGGCCTGGACCTCTTCTGGCCCGTGCTGTGCGCTCCTCGCCGCGTGGGACTCGCCTCCACCTATGCCGACATCCGACGCCCGGACTACATCGGCAGTCGATTGCGGTACATCAACCAGTTGCTCGGTGACGAACTGAGCGCGCGTTGCTCGGACGCGATCCTCAACGGAGGCAGCAGCCTGTTGACGGACCACTACCGTTCCCGCGCGCCCCGATCGCGCCTCGTCTGCCTGCCGCAGCCGGTCGATGTCGCCCTCTTCGCGGCCGGCGATGGCGGCCGCTTCCGCCGCCGTCACGGGCTGGAGGGCAAGCGGTTGGTGGCATACGCCGGATCGTTCCGGTGGATCGAGGGCATCGAGGAATTGGGGCAGGCGTTGGGCCCCATCATGGAAGCCGACCCCGACATCCGTCTCGTCCTCGCCGGCGCATACGCCGATCAGGACTTCGCAGGGTTCAAGTCCTTCGCCGCAGGCTCGGCTCTGCGCCTCAACACGATCCAACTCGGGCGCATCCCGCTCCACGAGGTGGCTGACATGCTGGCCGCTGCAGACGTGCTCGTCTTGCCCAAGATCGACCATCCCCTCAACCGATACGCCAATCCCATCAAGCTTGTCGAGTACTTTGCCTCCGGCCGCCCCGTCGTCTGTTCGGCGGTCGGGGGCGTGGCGGACTACGCCGTTCACGGGGAGAACGCGCTGGTGCATCCGCCAGGAGACATCGCGGAGATGAGGCGACATATCGTGACGCTTGTGCACGATGCGGAGTTGGGGCACCGCCTGGGCAGAAACGCGCAACGGCTGGCGTATGCCGAGTTCGACATCGCCGCGGTGGCGAGGCGGATCACCGAGGTCCTGCGGGACGCCGCGCCCGGCAGCCCGACCCGAGCGGCGTCCCGCGAACCACAACACGCGTAGGAGCAACCGTTCACCCCCACCCCCCCCGGGGTCCTCGGGGAACGGGTGGCTGGCCGCTGAGGGCCTTGGCCGAGACCGTCAGCGGAAAGTCCGTGGGGGATCCAGAGCCCGCGCACGCAGTGAACGCGAATCCCTCCAGACCTGCGGCCCGGCGCTCCCCCGCCCCAGGTAATCGCATACGCGGCGTGAGGATGGTGAGGGCACCCGCCCGGGGCGGCGTGGCTGTGCTCTGGCGCATCCTTCGGAAAGTCTGGCAGGAGGATCCCGATTGAGAATCCTTGTCACCGGCGGAGCGGGTTTCATCGGGTCGAACTTGGTCCGGAGACTCCGGCAAGATCGCCACGAGGTGATAGTCCTCGACGACCTGTCGTCGGGATACAAGTCCAATCTCGACCCGTTTCCAGATGTCCGGTTCGAGCAGGCGGATGTCTGCGATGCGCGGGTCGTCCATTCGGCAATGGCGGGCGTCGAGGTGGTGTTCCACCTCGCCGCATCGGTCGGGAACAAGCGATCGATCGACCATCCCGCGCGCGACGCCCAAGTCAACGTGATCGGCACGATCAACGTACTGGAGGCTGCCCGCCAGCGGGGCGTGCGAAAGATCGTGGCGTCGTCGTCCGCGGGCATCTTCGGCGAGTTGAAGACGCTTCCCATCCGCGAGGACCATCCGGTCGAGCCGGATTCCCCGTACGGCTGCACGAAGCTGTGCGAGGAGAAGGAGTGCCTGGCGTACGCGAAGCTGTACGGACTCGAGGCGATCTGCCTGCGCTACTTCAACGTCTACGGGCCCAACCAGCGCTTCGACGCGTACGGCAACGTGATTCCGATCTTCGCTTTCCAGATGCTTCGCGGCGAGACGTTGACGATCTTCGGGGACGGGGAGCAGACGCGTGACTTCGTGAACGTGCGGGATGTTGTGCAGGCGAACATCAAGGCGGCGCACGCGCGGGGCGTGTCCGGAGCGTTCAACATCGCAAGCGGAACGCGGATCACCGTCAACCGGCTGGTGGAGATCATGCGCGACGCCTCGGGCCTCGAGCCGAATGTGCGGCATGGCCCGCCGCGGCAGGGCGACGTCCGGCACAGCCTCGCGGACATTTCCGCGGCGCAGGGCGCGTTCGGCTACGAGCCCTCCGTTGGCCTGCCCGAAGGACTTCGCGAGTACATGGACTGGGCGCGAGCGGATCTGCGGGCGACCGGCGGGTGACTGGAAGGGGGCTCGGAATGCGAATCGTGGTGCTCGGTGGCGAGGGGATGCTGGGACACAAGATGTTCCAAATCCTGCGGGACGGATTCGAGGGGACCCTCTGCACGATCCGGGGTGCTCTCGGCGAGCCGTTCTACCAGCGAGTCGACCTGTTCCGCCAGGGCGGGGTCGTGGAGCGGGTCGACGCGATGGACCTCCCGGTCCTCCGTAGCGCGCTCCGCGAGATCCGCCCGGACTTCATCGTCAACTGTGTCGGGATCATCAGGCAGCGGGACGAGGCCAAGGCCGCGATCCCGTGTATCACGCTGAACTCTCTGCTTCCGCACAAGCTGGCAGAAGTCGCGCTCGAATGGGGCGGGCGGGTCATCCACATCTCGACGGACTGCGTCTTCTCCGGACGGCGCGGACGCTATACCGAGGACGATCCCTCGGACGCGGACGACCTCTACGGCAGGAGCAAGTACCTCGGTGAGGTGGCGGCCCAGAACGCCGTGACGCTCCGGACCTCCATCATCGGTCGTGAGCTGGCGGAGTTCCGGTCGCTGCTCGAGTGGTTCCTGGCGCAGCGCGACAAGATCGTGCGCGGCTTCACGCGCGTGATCTACTCCGGTGTGACGACGAACTACCTTGCGCGGCTGGTCGGCGATGTGATTCGCGAGCGACCGGAGTTGGTGGGCCTCTACCACGTGGCCGGCGAGCCGATCTCAAAGCACGACCTGTTGTGCCTGCTTCGTGATGCCTTCCGGCTCAACGTGCGGATCGTCCCGGACGACGGCGAGGTGTCGGACCGCAGTCTGGTCGCGGACCGCTTCCGGCGCGCTACGGGGTGGTGCACGCCCGGGTGGCCGGAGTTGGTGGCCGAGTTGGCGGCGGACGCGACGCCGTACGAAAGGTGGCGCTAGATGATTGCTTCGAAACCGTTGGAGGGCAAGAGAGTGCTCGTCACCGGCGGAACCGGTTCCCTCGGCCAGAGGCTCGTGCGACGCGTGCTCGGCGGCGAGATGGGGGACCCGGCGAAGGTTATCGTGTTCTCCCGCGACGAGGCGAAGCAGCACTACATGCGCGTGGAGTACCAGAACCGCGTGGCGGCGACGGACGAGGTGATCTACCGCAACTTCCAGCGCACGCTGGAGTTCCGGATCGGCGACGTACGCGACTACGAGAGCGTCGCCTCGGTGCTGCGGGATGCCGACGTCGTGGTGAACGCCGCGGCCCTGAAACAGGTGCCGACCTGCGAGTACTTCCCGTTCGAGGCGGTGCGGACGAACATCGGCGGCGCCGAGCACATCGTGCGCGCCATCCAGCAGCACAATCTGAAGGTCCAGACCGTAGTCGGCGTCTCGACGGACAAGGCATGCAAGCCCGTCAACGCGATGGGAATGACCAAGGCGATCCAGGAGCGGGTCTTCATCCAGGGCAACATGCGCTGCCCCGATACGCGTTTCGTGTGCGTTCGCTACGGCAACGTCCTCGCGTCCCGCGGGTCGGTGGTCCCGCTGTTCCTCGAACAGATCCGCAGCGGCGGCCCCGTGACGATCACCACTCCCGACATGACCCGGTTCCTGCTCAGTCTGGACGACGCCGTGGACACGGTGTTCGCGGTCATCGTCGAGGCGCAGCCCGGTGAGACGTACGTTCCGCGCGCGCCCGCGGCGAGGATCGTGGACGTGGCGACTGCCCTGATCGACGGACGGCCCATCGAGATCGTGTTGACCGGGATCCGGCCGGGCGAGAAGATCCACGAGATCATGGTCAGCGAGGAGGAGGCGTTCCGCACCGTCGAGCGCGGCCGGTGGTACGCCATCCTGCCGATGCTGCCGGAAGTCTGCGGCGAACGCGCCGGTTCGGGGTGCCTGCGCGCCGAGTACAGTTCCAGTACCAACCTGATGAGTCCCGCGCAAACGCGCGACCTGCTGCGTGAGCGGCGCCTGACGATGGAGCAGGTCGATGTTCTGCAAGGTGAGTTGCTTCGATGAAGGTGATGACCATCCTCGGCACGCGCCCGGAGATCATCCGGCTGAGCGGGATCGTTCCCCTGCTCGACGCGCACGCCGAACACGTGCTTGTGCACACCGGCCAGAACTACGACGACCGACTCAGTCGCATCTTCTTCGACGAGCTGGCCGTGCGGCCGCCCGACGCGCACCTGGGCGTTCGCGCGCCCAGCTTCGGCGCCCAGATCGGCCGGATCCTCGAGGGGACGGAACGCCTGCTGGGCGAGTACGCGCCGGATCGGCTGCTGATCCTCGGAGACACCAACAGCGGCCTCTCGGCACTCGTCGCACGGCGCATGGGCATCCCCGTCTACCACATGGAAGCCGGCAATCGCTGCTACGACGATCGCGTGCCCGAAGAGGTGAACCGGCGCGTGATCGACCACGCGAGCACCGTCCTGTTGCCGTATACCGAGCGCAGCCGCCAGAACCTGCTGGCGGAGGGGATCCCCGGCAACCGCATCTACGTCACCGGGAACCCGATCCACGAGGTGATGGAGCGGCACCGGGACCGGATCGATGCCAGCGATGTCCTCGCCCGGCTCGGCGTCGCCGAGGGCGCCTACTTCCTGGCGTCCATGCACCGGGCGGAAAACGTCGACATGGAGGCGCGGCTGCGGGCGCTGGTGTCGTCGTTCTCCCTCCTCCACCGCGAGTTCGGGCGCCCCGTGGTCTGCTCCTTCCATCCGCGCACACGGGCACGGGTCGAGCAGTTCGGCGTGGACGTGCGCCAGGCGGGCCTGCGCTTCGTCGAACCGTTCGGCTTCTGCGATTTCGTCAGGCTCGAACGCTCCGCGTTCTGTCTGCTGTCCGACAGCGGCACCGTCCAGGAGGAGGCATGTATCCTCGGCGTCCCGAACGTGACGATCCGCGACGTCACGGAGCGCCCCGAGACGGTGGAGTGCGGGAGCAACATCCTGAGCGGCGCGGACCCCGAGGCCGTTCTGCGGACGGTTCGGCTGGTCGTCGGGCGCCGGCGCTGGCGGCCGCCCGTGGAGTACCTCGCCCAGGACGTTGCCGACACGGTGGCCCGGATCGTGCTCAGCTACCGGGTGCCGGACCTGGTGGAGATGGCTCGGCGCGGCTTCGCGGGCGTCTGAACGCCGGTGCGGAAGGACCATCGTGCGCTTTCTCATTCTTTCCCAGTGTGGACTTCCGCACGTTGCGCGGCCGAAACGTCATACAGTTGCGCATGGTTGCGATTCTCGGCAGGAGCGACAGCCCCCCCGGAGCTTGCAGAATCCCCAGGGGCCACTGGAATCGCCCCGGGCCGTGTATGGGGCCGGGATAGGAAAGTGCGAAAGTCCACCCAGTGGTGCGCGCCGGAGCCGGAGGCGCGCGTGAGCGCGGTGGCGGAAGCCCTCGTGGCGCGGGCCCATGAGGTGAAGGTGTGCATCGTTTCTTCCTGCGGCGGGCACCTCACCGAGGTCCGGATGCTGCGGTCGGCATACGAGGACTTTCCCCACTTCTACGTGATCAACGACCATGTCGAAGAGCTGCCGGAGGACATGCGGGGGCGCACCTACGTGATCCGCCACGCCGAACGTGACTGGCGCGTGCTCGTGAACGTGTACGAAGCGTGGCACATCCTGCGTCGCGAGCGGCCCGCGATCATGCTCAGCACCGGCGCCGGGCCGGCGGTACCGTTCGCCCTGATCGCCAGGCTCTTGGGAATCCGCGTGCTGTTCGTGGAGACATTGACGGCCGTGGTGCGGCCGTCCCTCACGGGACGCCTCGTCTACCCGCTGGCCCACCGATTCTTCTACCAGTGGCCCGCGTTGCGTCGTTGGTTTCCCCGGGCCCGGTGCGTAGGCACGGTGATTTGATCTTCGGGGCGCCGGGGGGCCAGGAAGGGAAGTTGGGTGGTTTTCGTTACCATTGGTAACGGAAGGGAAGCGTTCGGCCGGTTGCTCGATGGGGTGCGCCGGGCGGTCGACCTGGGCGTCATCGATGCCGAGGAGCTCCTGGTGC
This sequence comes from uncultured delta proteobacterium, assembly GCA_947085355.1. Taxonomy (GTDB): domain Bacteria; phylum Myxococcota_A; class Polyangia; order DRWM01; family JAAZOP01; genus CAMTWF01. The sequence goes on along the minus strand of CAMTWF010000087.1, from coordinate 12,048 downwards.
AGTACGGACATACACCTCCTGCCGGCCCGCCGTCGGCGCGCCTGGTTTCGTTCCTTCCAGAGCCGGAGTTCCTCCGCGCGATTTCGGAGGCGAACCTCGTCATCGCGCACGCCGGCGCCGGCACACTGATCCGCGTGCTCCAAGCGGGCAGAGTTCCCGTCGTCATGCCGCGCCGCAGACGATATGGCGAGGTCGTGGACGACCACCAGGTCGATCTGGCGACAGCGTTCGAGGCGGCGGGCCGCGTCGTCGTCGCGGCGGAGCCGGAGGACATCCCGGCTGCCGTCCGCCGCGCGAGATCCCTGCCGTGCGGAATCGAGCCCGGTGGCCGCCCCGGAGCCCTCGCCGTTGCCGTCCGGGACGCCATCCGGGAGCTGATGGAGGTCCTGCCGTGAAGGTGCTCCTGGTTCATCCCCCGACGTCGAGCAAGCGCTTCGAGCCGCCGCTCGGAATAGCGTACTTGGCTGCCGTGCTGCGCCGGTCGGGTCATCCGTGCACCATCCTGGACATGGATCCCGCCGGCGTGGCCGTCTCGGATCTCCCGGCGCTGCTGGCCAAGGAGGAGCCGGGCCTCGTGGGGGTGTCCTTCATGACCCCCCAGGCCGACTATGCCAAGGAGATCCTCGCCGCCGCCCGCCGGGCCCTGCCTCGGGCGTACGTTGTCGCCGGCGGCGTGCATCCGACGGTGCTCCCGGAGGAAGTTCTCGGGTACGACGGCGTGGATGCCGTCGTCATCGGCGAGGGAGAGCAGACGCTGGTGGAATTGGTCGGGCGCATCGCAGCCGGAACCCGGTCGCTGGAAGGAGTTGCCGGGCTGGCCTGGAAGGGTTCCGACGGCTCGGTCGGACGGAGCGACGCCCGCGCACTGGTTCCGGATCTCGATGCCATCCCGTTTCCCGCGTGGGACGAGCTGCGGCGGTATTCGTACACCGACATTCCGGTGCACCTGGGCGTCGAGGTGCCGGTCTTTCCGATCATCACGGCCCGGGGTTGCCCGTTCCAGTGCTCGTTCTGCGACGAGGGCGCCATTTGGGGCCGCAGGGTCAGGTTCCGCACCGTTCCGAATGTCCTGGACGAAATTGAGTGGCTCTATCGCGAGTTCGAGGCGCGCCACTTCAACGTGCTGGATGACACGTTCACGTTGCGTCCGAAGCGAGTCCTGGAATTCTGCGAGGGGTTGCGCTCCCGCGGACTGCGGGACGTGGAGTGGCGATGCACCGGCAAGGTGAACACCGTCAACCTGCCGATGCTGTCAGCCATGCGCCAGGCAGGATGCACCCTGGTCGGCTACGGTGTCGAGTCATCCGATCTCCAGGTCCTCAAGAACCTGCGAAAGCGGCAGACCCTCGACCAGGTGCGCCAGGCCTTCCGCGCGACGCACCAAGCCGGGCTCCTCAGCTTCGCCCTGTGCATGGTGGGCAGTCCCGGAGAGACGCTCGCCTCGGTCGACCACACGATCGAGTTCCTGAAAGAGATCGGAGCCGACTTCGCGACGTGCACCATCCTGACGCCATACCCGGGCAGCGAACTGTACGACGTGTACCGCCGGCAGGGATGGATCCGCGTCACGGACTGGGCGAAGTGGGTCCCCACTCCCCATCTTATTCCAGGCTATCGCCCGGTCGCGGTCACCGACACGATGGGCCAGGACGACATCCTCCGCGCCTACTACAGGTTCAACCGCGCCATCCTCGGCGCTCGGCTCCGCCGGCGCTACGGTCGGTGCTACTTCGTTTCGCCGACCTTCCTCCGCCGGGAGATCGTGGACCGAATTCGCATTGGCGGGTTGAAGAAGTTCGTCGAGGTGGTCGGAGGGCTGCTCCGCGGGTGATGTCCCGTTGGCCTACGACCCCAGGGCAGGCTGACAGCATCCGCCTGCCGAGCGGGCGGGCGAGCGCCTGGGGGCAGGTGTCGGGCGCCGCCTCGCGCCGGATGGACGATCGAATGGTGCACGCGGAGCGAGTGAGTCGACGCGCGAATGGCGCGCCCGCACTGCGCGTTCTTGCCGTCGTGGGCGAACTGTCGCCCGCGGTCACGGGCGGCGGGCCAAGCCGAACCGTACTGGCGCTCGCGCAGGCGCTTCGGCTGGCAGGGAACGACGTTCGGGTGCTCACCACGGACGCCGATGGTCGTGGCACAATCCACGTCCCGGCCGCCCGGGAGGTGAATGGTGTTCTTGTGCACACGGCCCGGCGCTGGTTCGCGCGCCCGTGGGTCCTGGGGGCGCTTCACGTCGCCCCGGGGATGGCCGGCAACCTCGTCAGGGCGATCCGATGGGCCGACGTGGTTGTCGTGCACGGTGTATGGGTTTTCACCGCGGTCGCGGCCAGCGCCTGCGCCTCGCTCCTGCGGCGACCCTACGTCCTGATGCCTCACGGTTCGCTGGAGGAGACGTCCGTTGCCGAGAAGTGGGCCAAGAAGCGTTGGGCCATGCCCCTCGTCCGGACGATGGTCCGCGGAGCGCGCGCGGTCCAGTTCTCCTCCGAAACAGAGCGCCAACGGAGCAGGGCCTGGGTTCCCGGTGATAAGGGACAGGTGATTCCCAATCCGGTGGCGGTCGATGGACCCCTTGCCCAGCCCGGGCACCTGGGCAAGCACGGGCGCGGGGGCAGGAACACCGCACGATGCTGGGGTGTGGTAGGGCGGCTTCATCCGCGGAAGGGACTCGATCTTCTGCTGATCGCCTTGAGCAGGGTCGAGGGCGAATGGACCCTGACGCTGGTAGGCCCCTCGGAGGGGAACTACCGCGCGATGCTGGAGGAGCAGACGCGAGCGCTCGGCCTGACGGAGCGCGTCAACTTCTTCGGACCGGTAGCGCCCGACGACATGCCGCGAGTCTATGCCGATCTGGACGCCTTGCTCGTTCCCTCCCGAGGCGAGAGCTTCGGGAACACCGTCATAGAAGCCCTGGCCCAGGGAACGCCCGTGATCGCGGCGGAGACGGTGCCGGCCGCGGCCGCCGCCGTGGAGTTTGGGGCGGGTGTTATCGTCCGTGGCGGGGCAGATGCGTGGACGGAGGCCCTGCGTGCCGAGATCCGGAGTCCAACGGTTGTAGACCGGGAGAGGGTCCGCGAACTGACGGTCCGGTCATTCGGATCGAGAGCGATCGGAGCTTCCTATTCCGGGCTCCTTCGGAGCATCGTGACGGATTGGCAAGCACGCAACGCACGTCGATAGGCCGGGCTGTCAGGAAAGGGCCTGTCGCTGCCGGCCTGTCGAGCCCATGAGACGACGACCATAGGGATGGACGATGGCAGAGAGGAGCGGCGGTGGGACACCTTGTTCTCGGCGTGAATAGTGAACATGGCGACGCGTCGGCCGCGCTTGTGGGCGAAGATGGAGTGCTGGCGGCGATCGCCGAGGAGCGGCTCAACCGGAAGAAGCATTGCGCCGACTTCCCCGCGCTGGCGATCAGGGAAGTGCTGCGCATCGCGGGCGCGGACATCAAGGACGTGACCGACGTCGCGGTGGCGCGCGACCCGAGGGCGAACCTCGCGTGGAAAGCGGCCTTCGTGGCGCAGCGGCCGGCGGCCGGCTTGCGGCTCGCCATGCGGCGGCTGGCCGTACACCAGACGGTGCGCTCGACCCGCGAGAGGATCGCGGAGGGCCTCGGCGTGACGCGCGCTTGCGTGCGCGCCAGGCTGCATCAGGTCGAGCACCACGTGGCGCACGTCGCGAGCGCCTACTACTGGTCGCCGTTCGACAACTGCGCGGCGTTGACGATCGACGGCGCCGGCGACTTCGCGACCACGATGTGGGCGCGCTGCCGCGGGCTCGACATCGAGATCCTGCGCCGCGATCATTGGCCGCATTCGCTAGGCGTGTTCTACACGGCCGTGTGTCAGTTCATCGGGTTCGACAAATACGGGGAGGAGTACAAGATAATGGGCCTGTCCGCGTACGGGAAGAACCGATTCTCGTACCTCATGCGGCGGATGGTGGGCTATGATCCCCTGCGTGGTTTGCGCCTCAATCTCGACTTCTTCGATCACCAGAACCAAGACGGCTCGTTCGAGGTCATCACGGACGGGGAGGTGACGCTGCCACGCCTGTGGGGCGACCGGCTGGCGGCGGCGGCGGGCCCGGCGCGCAGGCGCCAGGATCCGATCGGGGAGCGGGAGCAGGACCTCGCGGCTTCGGTGCAGCGTCGATACGAGGAAGTATTCCTGGACATGGTGGCGGCGCTCGTGCAGCGGGCAGGCCTGCGCGACATCGTCATGGCCGGCGGCTGCGCGCTGAACTCCGTCGCCAACGGGAGGATGATCACCGAGGGCTACGTGGATCGCGCATACTTCCAGCCCGCCGCGTCCGATGACGGAACCGCGCTGGGCGCGGCGCTCCACGTGCTCCACGGCGTCCACCGCGTGCCGCGGGCGGGCGAGGTTCGCCACGCGTTCTGGGGTCCCGACTGGCCCGAGGCCGAGATCGAGAGGGCGCTCGGCGACAACGGACGGCCCTTTCGCAAGCTGGAGCGGGACGAGCTGCTGCGCACCGCCGCGAGCGCGCTCGCCCAGGGGAGGATCATCGGCTGGTTCCACGGGCGCGAGGAGTGGGGCCCGCGCGCGCTCGGGAATCGTAGCATCCTGTGCGACCCGTCGCGGCCGGACATGAAGGCCACACTCAACGCTCGCATCAAGAACCGCGAGCCGTTCAGGCCGTTCGCACCGGTTGTCCGGGAGGAGGACCTCGCGACCTGTTTCGAGGGCCAGCACCCGGTGCCGTTCATGATCGTGGTGTACATGGTGCGTCCCGAGTGGCGGCCCAGGCTCCCGGCGATCACGCACGAGGACGGCACGGGTCGGGTGCAGACGGTTGCCCGCGACCAGAACCCCCTCTACTATGATCTGCTCACCACGTTCAAGGAGATGACCGGCGTTCCCGTGTTGCTCAACACCTCGTTCAACGAGAACGAGCCGATCGTGCATACCCCCGCCCAGGCGATCGATTGCTTCGAGCGGACGAGGATGGAGGCGCTGGCCATCGGTCCGTTCTGGATGGAGAAGCCGGCATCCTGATGCGCGTCCTCATTCTGCATCAGTACTTCTTCCCTGATATTTCGGCCAACTCACAGTACCTGACCGACCTGGCCGGGGACCTGGCGGCGCGCGGCCACGAAGTGACGGTCATTACCAGCCGGGCCGTCCAGCACGGGGACAAGGGGTTCGCCGCGCCGTTCGAGCGCGTCGGCCGGGTGGCCGTGTATCGGACGCCGGCCACCAACCTCGGCAAGGGCACGATCGCCGCCAGAGTGGTCGACTACTCGTCGTTCCTGGCCACGGCAGCACTGCGCGCGGCCGTGATGCGGCACCAGGACGTGGTGCTTGTCGTGACGACCCCGCCGCTGCTGCCGGTCCTCGGGCCGCTGCTGCGCGCATTCCGGGGCTCGCGCTTCGTCTACCTGTGCGAGGACGTGTACCCGGACATCGCCGTTCGTATGGGGAAGCTCCGCGAAGGCGCACCGCTCGAGCGCTTGGTGCGGCGGTTGGTCGGGTGGTCGCAACGGACCGCGGACCGGGTGATCGTGATCGGCCGCTGCATGCGAGATCTGCTGGTAGCGCACGGGGTGGAGCCCGGCCGCCTGGTCGTGATCCCGAACTGGGCGGACCCGGAGGAGATCCACCCGATCGATGACGCGAGCAACCCGATGGCGATCGAGCTCGGCCTCGTGGAAAGATTCGGCCTCGTCTACTCCGGGAATATGGGCTGGGGTCACGACTTCGCTACTTTCCTTGGTGCTGCGGAGCGCCTTCGGGACGACGGTGCAGTGCGCTTTGTGTTCATCGGGGACGGGTATCGACGGGCCGAGGTGGAGCGGACAGTTCGGTTGCGTTCGCTCGCAAACGTGATGATGGTGCCCTACCAGTCGCGGGAGAGGCTTATCCACAGCCTGAACCTCGGGGCAGCGGGGCTCGTGTCGCAGCGGTCCGAGGTGGACGGACTGCTGGTACCCAGCAAGTTGTATGCCCTGCTTGCTGCCGCGAAGCCCGTGCTCTTCGTGGGATCCCGGAGCTGCGAGGTGGGGCGCACGGTGCTGGAGGTCGGCTGCGGTTTCGTGATCGGCCCTGGCGACGTGGACGGTCTCCTGGCGGCGATCGCCACGCTGCGGGTCGACGACAGGGCGCGCCGAGCGATGGGGGCAAGGGGCCGTGCGGCGCTGCTCGAGCGGTTCCAGCGACGGATAGCCGTCGATGCCTACGAGCGGGTGCTCCAAGAGGCAGTCGAGGAGCGGCGGACCGAATGAGAATCGCGCTGATCGGCGGGACCGGGTTCCTGGGCGGTCGCGTCGCGAGCCGGCTGGCGGAACGCGCGCGGCCGCCAAGCGGCCTGCTCGCGATTGTGCGCGAACCGGCGCGCGCCGGGAGGCTGGGCGAGCTGGGGTTCGAGATCGTACGGGGCGATCTGTCGGACGAGCGGTCTCTGCGATCGGGTCTGGCCGACTGCGACACGGTCGTGACCACGACGACGCTGAAGCTCGGCTACACCCCCACGCTCGTCAGTGCGCTCGCGGGGACGGCTGTCGTGCGCGGCGTGTTCGTGAGCACGACCGGCATCTTCACGGACCTCGAGCTGCGTGAGAAGACCACCGTCCTGGTCGCGGAGGACCTGATCCGGAACAGCGGCATTGCCTATACGCTTCTGCGGCCGACCATGGTGTACGGGGGCGCGGGCGATATCAACCTGCATCGTCTCCTTCGGTTTGTGAGCCGCTGGGGCTTCTTTCCGGTCCTTGGCTCGCCCGATCATCTCCAGCAACCCGTGCACGTCGACGACGTCGCGGACGCGGTGGTCGCCGCGGTCTTTTCCCCGGCCGCCAGGAACCGAAGCTACAACCTGTCGGGCAAGGCGCCGCTTGCTTTTTCCGAGATGCTCGACGCCGTCGAGCGCTCGCTGGGTCGCCGGGTCGTCCGGCCGAGGATCCCGTACGCAGTAGCTCTAGGGGCAGCATACGTCCTCGGCCTGCTGCCCAAGGCACCGTATACGGCGGCCCAGGTGCGGCGCAACAACATGGACAAGAGTTGCGACCATTCGGATGCGGCTCGGGACCTTGGCTTCGCACCGATCGACTTCGAGACCGGGATTGCACGCCAGGTCGCCGACATGAGGGCCGCGAAGCTGCTGTGACTGCGTCGTGTGCCTAGCTGCCCGTCTGGCGCTGGTGCCGGCCTGCGTGTGCGTCTCGGTGGCGCTCACCTGGGCCCTGCGCGGCCTGGCCAGGCGACGCCACCTGCTGGACCATCCCAACGAGCGAAGCGCGCACACCGTGCCCACTCCCCGTCTGGGCGGGATCGGCATCCTGCTGCCGTTTTGGGCGGCAGCCGGGGGCGCGCTCGTCGCGAGCGGTCGGGGGACGACGGCAGAACTGGCGGTGGCCGTCGGGATGGCAGCGATGGCTGTGCTGGGCCTGGTGGACGACGTACGGCCGGTCGCCGCGCGATGGAAGCTCCTGCTCCAGCTCGCTGCGGCGGTTCTCGTGGTGGCAACCGTGGGAGAGACCGCAAGCGAACGGCTCGGCGTCCTCGGCCGTCTGCTGCCCCCGGCCGTTGCGCTTCCCGCCGCCGTCCTCTGGATTGTCTGGGTCACCAACCTTTACAACTTCATGGACGGAATCGATGGCATCGCCGGAGGCCAGACGATCCTCGCCGCGACGGCCATCGCGGCTGGCGCCTTCGGCATGGGAAACTCCGAACTCGGCTGGCTGCTGGTCTTCCTCGCCGCGTCCAGCGCCGGGTTCCTGCTGTTCAATTTCCCTCCGGGGTCCATCTTCATGGGTGACGCCGGGTCCACGGCAATTGGGTTCTTCCTGGCCAGTGTGCCGCTGCTTCCGGCGGCTGGGACCTTGCCCTTCGAGACGGTGGCGATGGCCATTTCCCTGTTCGTCCTCGACGCGACCATCACGCTCCTGCGGCGGATGGTCCGGGGGGAGCGCTGGTTCGCAGCCCACCGAACGCACTTCTACCAGCGCCCGCTGGCTTTCGGCATCCGGCATCGCCCGATCACGCTGACGGCCTACGCGGGCATGGCCGTCGCGGGGGCGGCCGCGGCGGCGTATCCGTTGGTCGAGCGTTCGCTGCGGCCGGCTTTGGTCGCGGTACCGCTGCTGGTCTTTGCTGCGCTCGCCGGCGTGGTAGTGTGCATCGAGAGGAGCCATCGATCTGGTCATGCGGTCCAGTAGCCAGCAAGTGAACCAATCGGCCGACCGCGGCAACAAGGGAGACGTGAGCAAGTTCGTTCTGCGCGGGTTCCAGTACCTCATCGACCTGCTCGCGCTGTCGGCGGCGTACTGGGCCGCGTTCGCCCTCCGGTTCGAGTTCGACTTCACGATCGAGACGCTCAAGCTCCTCCTGTTCACCTGGCCGTACGTCATCATCCTGAAGTTCAGCCTGCTCTTCCTCACCGGCGTGCCGAACTTCGCGTGGCGCTACGTCGGCCTGCGGGAACTCGCTCGGATCGTGACGGCGCTCGGCGCCGCGACCGGGGCGCTGGTCGTGCTGCGCGTCGTCGGCCCGATCTTCGGGGGGTACTTCAAGTTCGTCACCATCCCGTTCGGCGTCCTGGGCATGGACTTCGCCCTCGGCATCCTCGGCGTGGCCGGGGTGCGTGTCGTGCGCCGCGTCATCGCCGAACGCCAGGAACGACGGAACCACGCCTGTCCCGCGACCGAGCGGAAGCGCAGCCTCCTCATCGGCGCGGGACGCGCCGGCGTCATGGTGGCCAAGGAGGTCGAGCAGAACCCGCAGATGGGAATCGATGTCGTCGGGTTCATCGATGACGACCCGCTCAAGATCGGCGCCGTCATCCAGGGCCGGAAGGTGTTAGGCGACACCGCGTCGCTCGCGCAGATCGCAGCCGCCCGCAAGGCCGACCAGGCGATCATCACCATCGCCTCGGCCTCCGGCGCCGCCATCCGCAACATCGTGAACCTCTGCGAGAAGATCGACCTGCCGGTCAAGATCATCCCCGGCATCTACGAGATCCTCCAGGGCAAGGTCGGAATCACCCGCATCCGCGAGGTCACCATCGAGGACCTCCTCGGTCGCGAGGCCGTCGAGCTGGATCTCGATGCGATCGGCCGGTTCCTCCGCGGCAAGCGCGTCATGGTCACCGGCGCCGGCGGCTCGATCGGCGCCGAGTTGTGCCGCCAGGTCGCCCGCTTCAACCCCGAACAGCTCGTGCTCCTCGAACAGGCCGAGAACCCGCTGTTCGACATCGACAGCGAGCTGCGCCGCGATTTCCAGAACCTCGACGCCGTCCCCGTCATCGCCGACATCTGCGACTCGCACCGCGTGGACGTGGTCTTCTCCCGCCATCGTCCCCATGTCGTCTTCCACGCCGCCGCGCACAAGCACGTCCCGATGATGGAGTGGAACCCCGGCGAGGCTTTGAAGAACAACGTCTTCGGCACGAAGAAGGTGGCCGATGCCGCCGACCGCTACGGCGTCGAGGCGTTCGTCATGATCTCGACCGACAAGGCCGTGAACCCGACGTCGGTGATGGGCGCCTCGAAGCGCGTGGCCGAGGTCTACGTCCAGACGCTCGCCCGGAAGTCGAAGACCAAGTTCGTCGCCGTGCGGTTCGGCAACGTGCTCGGGTCGGCGGGATCGGTCATCCCGACCTTCAAGGAGCAGATCCGTCGCGGAGGCCCGGTCACCGTGACGCACCCCGAGATGAAGCGCTACTTCATGACCATCCCCGAGGCGTGCCGGCTCGTCATGGAGGCCGCGGCGATGGGGCAGGGCGGCGAGATCTTCGTCCTGGACATGGGCGAGCCGGTCAAGATCGCCGACCTGGCCCGCGACCTGATCCGGCTCTCGGGGTTCTCGGAAGAGGAGATCCCGATCGTCTACACCGGCGTGCGGCCCGGCGAGAAGCTGTTCGAGGAGCTGTCGACCAGGGGGGAGAACATGAACCGCACGCGGCACCCGAAGATCTTCATCGGCCGTATCGCCGAGTACCCCTACCCGAAGGTCGTCGAGGCGCTTGCCACGATTTCCGCCGTCACCGACGCGACCACGCGCGAGGAAGCCGCCGCGGCGCTCAGGACGCTCGTTCCCGAGATGCTCGACCCCGCCGATCCCACCGTCTCCGGTCCCGCCCACGCCGTCCAGCCTTCCGATACCGTCCACTGATTCCGATGAAGCACGCCGGGCAGATCACCCCGGGCGAACGACGCCGGGCGAATCACCCCGGGCAAGTCACCCCGGGCTGAAGCCGCCCCCGGGGCCGACAAGACAAAGCCCCCTTCGGGGGCTCCGAGGAGCCCGCTTCGCGGGCGTCGTGACCCCGATCGATTGCGAAACGAATCACCGCCGGCTTGCCGCGTGAGAGGTCGTTCCGCTATGCTGGTGTTCGTGGCGATGGAAGCGCCGGTTTCGCCGACGACTGATTCTCGCATCGAGGAGATCGTGCGCCGCATCGTCGACGGGGTCGCGCCGTCGCGCATCATCCTGTTCGGCTCGCGGGGTCGCGGCGAAGGGACGGCCGCCTCCGACTACGACCTCCTGGTCGTCTGGAACAACGATGCGCCGCCGCCGTTCCGGGCGGCTGCGGTGCGCCGATGCCTGCGTGGTTTGAACGCCGCGTTCGACATCGCCGTGGTGACGCCGTCCGAGTTCGCTCGACTTCGTCGAGTTCCCTGGCACATCGTCCACGAGGCGGTCGAGACCGGAAGGGTTCTGCATGCCGCCTGAGGCCGAAGGGCCCGTCGCCCGGCTCGAAAAGGCCCGTCGCGACCTGAAGATGGCCGAACTGGCAGTAGCTTCTCAAAAACTGGTGGCAGCGGCGCAGCCTTCCGGTATCTCGAAGATCGTGGACGTGGACGTGGACGTGGACGTGGACGTGATCGACGGCATGGAATGCCCGGGTAGTCGTCCACTCCCACGTCCACGTGGGACAATCGCCACCACTTCTTGAGAAGCTACAACTGGCACAGGCTCAGGGGGAGGACTTCGCAGACCAGGTTTGCTTCCACGCGCAGCAGTGCGCAGAGAAGGCACTCAAGGCCGTGTTAATCGCGGCCGGCAGCAGCCCTCCCCACGTTCACGATCTGGGCGTGGTTCTCGACGCGATCGTGGCGAGCGCGCCCACGGCCGATTGGGCTCTGCTCCGGGACCCCGCCGAACGGTTGTCCGATTTCGGTGTCGGACCGCGGTATCCCGGTTGGGACGTGATGGTCGACGCGGTCGAGCCAGACGCTGTTCTGGAAGCCGCGCGCACCATCCTCCAGGCCGTCGAGCGACACGTCACCGGCAATCCTCCTCGCGCGGATCGGTGACTTGTCCCCACCGTCTCCGGTCCCACCCACGCCGTCCAGCCTTCCGATACCGTGCATTAATACCTCGGCCGATCGACTCGGCCGATCGACGCCGCCTGCGGCGGCGGGGAGGGCTCGCCCGCGAGGCGCGGGCTCGGCCTCCCCTACCGGCCCCTGGCGGGGCCTCGTCGGCCTCCCCTACTCCAGCGGGATGCCGGCCTCCTTCAGGATGGCCGTCATCGTTCCGCGGGGCAGAGTCCGGCTGTGCATCGGCACCACGGCGCGGCGCCGAGAGGGGAATCTAGGCACCGACGGCCCTGATCTCGACGCTCGTCACCAGCCCGTCCGGATCGGCGGGGATGGGCTCGGAATGCTTGCGGAGGCTCTCCAGGTACGCGCTGATTGCATCCGCCGCCATCCGCTTGGCATGGTCCAGGTCCTTGCCCCACGTGATGCATCCCGGCAAGGAAGGGACGAACACGGAGAAGCCGCCCTCCGGCTCCGGTCGAAGAAAGATCTGATACCTCGTTGCCGGTCGCTTCATGATGGCTCGCCGCCTCTCCACCAGCCGAAGATACGACGGCGGTCCCGAACGGTCAACTCGCCACCGTCCGACGGGTGCATTCGCGATTTGTGGGGGGGGCCGGCGTAGCCGTTCACGGCCCCGGCTACAGCCTCCCGCCTGCCGTCCCGGTCCCCGTTGCCGTTGCCGTCGCCGTCGCCGTCGCCGTCGCCGGATCGTATGGAGGTGAGCATGAACCCTTACCACAAGCTGCATCACGAGGATCTCGACGCAT
>CAMTWF010000086.1:0-5749 GCA_947085355.1 uncultured delta proteobacterium | reverse complement strand
GTGATCGACGGCAAGGTATAGCCAGGGAGTCGTCCACGTCCACGTCCACGTCCACGTCCACGTCCACGAGGGACAACCGCCACCACTTTTTGAGAAGCTACTCCGGGGGGCGGTGAGGCGCTCGGCGCCGAACAGCCCCCCGGCCGGCGACCGCTACCGGGCGACGAATCCCTGGGCGAACTTCTGCAGCGACTCCACGGTGGCGCGCGCGTCGGCCGCCTCGATCCGGATCCCGAACTCGAACACCACGCCGTCACCGCCCACCGAGAGGTGCTTGAGCACCGGGTTGCGCAGGATCGCTCTTGCGCTCGACAGGTCGACCTTGCCGGCGACCAGCGGCAGGCGCTCCAGCAGGTCCAGCCGCGCCGGCGCCGCGCCGACGACGTGAACCGCGTCGGCGAAGACGCCCCTGAGCAGCCCGGCAACGCGCTCGTCCGCGAAGACCAGGACCAGCGACAGAACGATGTCGTCGCGGCCGCTGACGCCGAGCGCCCCCGCGCGGAGCGTGCCCGCCGCGTCGAATACCGCCCTCACGGCGTCGGCCGCGCAGATCCGCTCCATCCCGCCGAACCACGCATCGATCGCCGCCGCCGTGCCGGCCAGGTCGCCGAACCCCACGAGCCTGGCGGCCTGCACGTACGATCGGACGTCGGCGGCCGAGTCGCACATGTCGGCCGGAAAGGCCGCGGCCACGCGGTCCCGCATGCCGGTCCCGTACTCCCGGAACAGGTCGCGCGTCTCGGAGAACGCCACGATCAGGTCGCCGCCCGCCCGATCCAGGATCTCCCGGAACGTCCCCGCCGACGAGACGCTCGGCTTACGCCCGAACGCCACCGGCACCGCCTCCGCCAGCACATCCCTCCTGTTGAACGGGAACGCGATCGTCACGACGTTCTGGCCGGATGCGAGCGCGTGGAACCCGCGCCCGTCGGTGATTCCACGACCCCCCGCGATCTCCTCGAACGAGGACGCCAGCCCCTCGCGCGAGCCGTGCGCGTCCAGGCACGCTCGCACGGCGTCGATCGTCGGCCCCTCGGTGGCCAGGAAGAACCGCCGCGATCCGCCCACCCCGCCCCTCGGCAGACGCACCCCAAGCGCCGCCGAACGGACCGCGGAGGCGGCAAGCGATTCGCACGGCGCCCCGCCCCACTCGCGGAACGCACGCACGACCCACGGGCGGTAGACCAGGTCGCCGAGCGACCCCCGGCGAAGGCCCTCGACATCGAACACCACCAGCGCGTCGACATCGGCCGGGATCGCATCGAGCGCGGCGGCGGCCTTGCCCACCTCGCCCGGCAACGACTTGCCGCACCTGCACCCGGCGGCCGCCAGGACCGCCGTCGCGAGCACCACCCACGCCCATCTCGATCTCGACATCTTCGGCACCTCCACTCGGCAGCGCCTCGTAGCGCGGGCATCTTGCCCGCAACCCGAGAATCGTCGCGCCGCGCGACGATTCTCGAAGGTAGCAGCTCAGAGCAGCAGCAGGACCGCCAGCAGGTACGCCAGGTCGGCCGCCAACGACGGCGCGCTCATCGAGTCGGGCAGCACGACCTCGAACGTCGCCGTGTCGCCGGCGCCGCGCGCCGACACCGATTCGAGGATGGTTGACACGGCATCCGTGGCGGCGACGAGTCGCTCGCGGTTCACCTCGACGGGCAACCCGGGCACGTCCAGCATCGAGCGGACCTGCCGGGTCATCTCGCCCCGAGCGTGTTCGAACAGGCGCACGACCGATGCGATGTCGCTGCCGTCACGGCTCACGAAGACCGACCGCGCCGAGACGGGCGGGCCGGCCCGCACCGATCCCGCGAACCCCGACCAGCGCGCGGGTCTCCCCCGGCCCCGGCCGGGCTGGCGCTGAACCCCGACGAAGGTCGCATCCCCCGGCCCGGCCCGTTCCGACAGCACGCGGAATGCCGGATCCGAGGCGATCGGCCTGCCCGTCCTTCGAGCGCGCATCGCCTGCCCGAGTCGCCACTCGGCAAGCACGAGCAACCCCTCTTCCATGACGAAGATCACGCTATCCGGCTCGTCGCCGCGGGCGATCCCGCAATCGTCGATCGCCACGGCGTCGGGCCAGTCGGCCGGAGCCGGCACGCGGCACAACGTGCCCGCCGTCGCTCGCTCGAGGCACTCGCCGACGGCGGTCGGCTCGGCGTCCGTTTCCAGCAGCACCGCCGCCTGGTCGGGTTGTCCCAGCTGGTCCCAGACGAACGCGGTCGCCCGGCCGACTGTCTTCAGAAGATCGAACAGGCATCCGACGTCGCCGCCACCGGCCGCAGCCGCCATCCCGAGGAGCCGCTCGACCTCCCGCGCCGCCTGCCGGTCGTAGAACCGCCTGACGTCCGCCTGCGCGACGGCCTGGACATCGGCCGGCACCAGCGCGAGATGCCGCTGCGCCGCGCCGACCGGCTCCGGCGCCGGCTCCCTCGCCCCCGGCGACTCCGAGCCGCACGCCAGGACTCCCAGCCAGAGATGAAACGCGAACCAACGCATGCGCCACCTCGCGGCCCGGGATACTACCCGCGGACGCGAGCCGCGTTCCAGCGCCGGCTGGTGCATGCCGATGTGCCGCAGAGACGCAGAGGACACGGAGAAAAGAAATGTCATATCCATCGCAACGCGGGCAAGATGCTCGCGCTACGGTGAATCCGCCCCTGTTCGCCGCCTTGTGTCGTCCACTCGCCCCGGTTGACTGCGGACGTGAAGCGTCGTAGATACTGTCGGGGCTCGCGGGGGGCATCCGGAGGCAGTACGATCATGGCCGACACGCAGACGGCGGTGCGCGTCTCCTGCTCGGGCGGCGTGCGCACGATCGCGCTCGACCGCCCGCCGCTCAACGTCCTGGACATTGCGATGATCCGCGACCTGACCTCCGCCTTCGAGGAGGCCGGGCGCGACCGCTCGACGCGCGTGGTCGTGCTGCGCGCCGTGGGTCGCGCGTTCAGCGCCGGGGTGGAGGTCGGCGACCACACTCCCGAGAAGGCGCCGGAGATGATCGAGGCGTTCGGCGCCATGTTCGAGGCGATGTCGGCCGCGTCTGTGCCGACCGTGGCGGTGGTCGAGGGCGCCGCGCTGGGGGGCGGAGCGGAACTGGCGCTGTTCTGCGACATGATCCTGGCGGGCCCCAAGGCGACCTTCGGCGTGCCCGAGATCACGCTGGGGTTCTTCCCGCCGATAGCCGCGGCCGTTCTCCCCCGGCGGATGCCGCGCGCCGTCGCCATGGAGATGATGCTCACGGGCGATCGGATCGACGCTCGGCGGGCGTACGAGGTCGGCCTGGTCAACGCCGTGCTGCCGGAGACCGGCGCCCAGGAGGCGATCGCCGCATTCGTGGGCCGCGTGGCCCGCGGCAGCGCCGCCGTGCTGCGTCTGGCGGTCCGGGCGGTCGACGAGACCGAAGGGACGGTGCAGGCGATGCGGCGGGCCAACCGCATCTTCCTCGACGACCTGATGGCCACCGAGGACGTCCGCGAGGGCTTGGCGAGCTTCTTCGAGAAGCGCAAGCCGGCCTGGAAGGACAGGTAGGGCGAGAGGCGCGCAGCGCCGAACCGCCCCCCGGCAAGGAGGACGCGATGAAGGCAGCAGTGTTCCACGGACCGAACCAGCCGCTGCGGATCGAGGAGATCCCCACTCCGGCGCCGGGCGCAGGCGAGATCCTCGTCAAGGTCGCCGCGTGCGGCGTGTGCCACACCGATCTGCACTACATCGACCACGGCGTGCCGACCTTCAAGAAGCCTCCCATGGTGCTCGGCCACGAGGCATCCGGCACGGTCGCGGCCGTGGGCGCCGGCGCCAAGGGGTTCAAGGAGGGCGATCGCGTCCTGCTGCCCGCGGTGCTGTCGTGCGGGTCGTGCTGGTTCTGCCGCACGGGGCGGGAGAACATCTGCCAGAACATGGTGATGTTCGGCAACAACGTGGACGGCGCCTACGCCGAGTACGTCGTGGCGCCGGCGAAGGACGCCTTCCCCCTGCCGCCGGAGATCCCGCTCGAGGAGGGCTGCATCATAGCGGACGCCATCTCGACGCCGTACTTCGCCGTCACCCGGCGCTCGGGTCTCCGGCCCGGCGACTCGGTATTGATCATGGGCTGCGGCGGCGTCGGCATGAACGCCGTGCAGATCGCGGCGGCCATGGGGTGCAAGGTGATCGCCGTCGACGTCGTCTCGCGCAAGCTGGAGTACGCCAGGAGCTTCGGCGCCTTCGCCGCGATCGACGCCAAGGAGGCCGGGAACCTCGGGAAGGAGGTCCGGAAGCTGACCGGCGGGGCGGGAGTGGACGTCGCCATCGAGTGCATCGGCGCGCCGGCGACGATGGAAGCGGCGTTCGGGACGCTCCGCAAGGGCGGCCGCCTGGTGGTCGTCGGCTACTCCGACAAGCCGATGTCGCTGCCGGTGCAGAAGATCATGTACTTCGAGCAGGAGGTCATCGGGAGCCTCGGGTGCCGCCCGGTGGACTACCCGCCGCTTATCGAGATGGTCCGGCTCGGGAAGATCAAGGTCCGGGAGATGGTGACGCACCGCTTCCCGCTGGCCGAGATCGGCAAGGCGTTCGATCTCCTGCGATCCCACGACCCGTCCGTCCTGCGCGCCGTCGTGACGTGCTGAACTACGGGAGCCGACGTCCACGAATAGCGAGCGGCCGGCGCGGCGCGGATCCTGCCGGCGATGCCGCGGACGCGCCGCGACCCCCGCGATCACACCGCGCCTTGCGGGGCGCCGCGAGATGGCCCAGGATCCCGATCAGGGCGAGCGGGGGGTTCGGTGTCGCGCGACGCGCGCTGCTCCATCCGCCGATCGCCGGGACGCGTCCAGGACGACCGGCCGTGAACGTGATGGCGTGGGCCGGGTGGTCGCGACGGCCGGTCCGGGCCGGCGCTCGCGGACCGCAGGAGGGGACCAGGGGAGGTCCATGAGTTCGGAGGAAGCAGAGAGGCGAGCGAATCTCGCCGCGGCCGATGCCGCGTGGCGGAAGGCCGCCGCGATCGCCGCCAACGCCGCCAACGTCGCCAACGCGGCCGAAGCCGTCCAGCGGAAGGCGGCCGCCGAAGCCGCCTCCCGGAAGGCGGCCGCCGAAGCCGTCGCCGTCGCCGCGGCCGAGGCCGCCGATGCCTGGCGGAAGGCCGTCGCCGAAGCGGACGCCGCCGCGGCCGAAGCCGCCAACGCCTCGCGGAAGGCCGAAGCCGCCGCGGCCGAAGCCGCCAACGCCGCCGCGTGGCGGAAGGCGGCCCTCGCCGCCGTCGCCGCGGCCGAAGCCGCCACCGCCACCGAAGCTGCCCGACGGAAGGCCGCAGCGGACGCGGCCGAAGCCGCAGCCGACGCCGCCGAAGCCTGGCGCAAGGCAGCCGACGCCGCGAAAGCCTGCCGGAAGGTCGCCGCCGCGGCGGCCGCCGACACCGGAGCCGCCGCCTGGCGGAAAGCAGCAGCAGCAGCAGCAGCAGCCGACGCCGCCGAAGCCTGGCGCAAGGCCATCGACGACGCCGGCGCCGGCGCCGCCGCCGCCGCCCAAGCGTGGCGCAAGGCTGGCGCCGAGGTCGACGTCGAGGCCGTCGGAGCCGCCAATGCCGCCACCGCCGAAGCCTGGCGGGGGGCCACCGACGCCGCGGAGGCCTGGCGGGGGGCCGCCGCCGCCACTGAAGCCTGGCGCAAGGTCGACGCCGCCGGAGCCTGGCGCAAGGTCGACGCCGCCGCCAACGCGGCCGCCGCCGCCGCCGAAGCTTGGCGGAAGGCCGCCGACGCCGACGCCG
>CAMTWF010000085.1:0-5048 GCA_947085355.1 uncultured delta proteobacterium | reverse complement strand
TGAACAACGCGCGGATCGACTCCATCAGCGCACGCTCGCGTTCCCGCAGCGATCGCTCGATGCGCCCGGCCTCGGCGTCCCGCGCCGCCTCGATGGCTTGCCGGAGCGCGTCGTGCAGCGCCTCCAACCGCGGCACGGCCTCGTTGACCAGATCCCGGACGGCCCGGACGGCGGCGTCGCTGATGCCGAGTTCCGCGGCGTGCTCGGCGATGATGAGTTCGATCCGAGGAGGCCGCGGCGGCGGTCCGCCGGACGGCCTCGGCTGGGCGTGCGCCACGGAGCCCAGCGTGAGCGAGAGAACCACGGCAACGTTCCCGATCGTTCGATGGTGCGTCATGGTGAGGCACCTCCTTTCGCAGACGGGGAAAAGCACGACGCGTGCCATGCGCCGAAGTGCCTGTGATTGCGCGGTTTCGCCTTCTCGCGTCCTCTGCGCGGGATGCGGCTTCCGCAGCCCGGAGTGCGGAATCCGCATCCTCCGCCTCCAACCCCGCGTTCACGGCGTCAGCCGATGCCGTACTGCTTGATCTTCTCGTACAACGTGCGCAAGCCGATGCCGAGCCGCTCGGCGGCGCGCCTGCGGTTTCCCGCCGCTTCCGCCAGCGCTTGCCGGATCGCCTCTCGCTCCAACTCGGCCAGCGTCGGCGCCCGAGCCGCCGCAGGTCCGGCGACGTGCGCCTCGATCGTCAGGTGTTCCTCGCGGATCGTGTCGCCGTCGGAAAGGATCGCAGCCCGCTCCAGCGCGTTGCGCAGCTCTCGCACGTTGCCCTGCCAGGTCTCCCCGATGATCCGCCGCTCTGCGTCCGCGTCGAGCCGGAGCCCGGGCCGGCCGATCTCTCGGCCGATCTGTCGCAGCAGGGACGCGGCCAGCGGCGGGATGTCCCCGCGTCGTTCGCGCAGCGGCGGCAGGACGATCGGGAACACCGCCAGCCGGTGGTACAGGTCCTCGCGGAACCTCCCCCGGTCCATCATCGCCCGCAGGTCGCGGTTGGTCGCGGCGATCCACCTGACGTCGGCCTCGATAGTCTGGGCGCCCCCCACGCGTTCGAAGCACCGTTCCTGCAGAACGCGCAGCAGCTTGGTCTGCAGCTCCGGTCGCAGATCGGCCACCTCGTCGAGGAAGAACGTCCCTCCTTCGGCCAACTCGACCCGCCCGCGCCTGCGGGCGTGCGCTCCGGTGAACGCGCCCTTCTCGTGGCCGAACAACTCGCTCTCGACAAGGTTCTCCGGCAGCGCGGCGCAGTTCACGGCCACGAACGGCCCGGCGGCCCGGGCGCTCCACCTGTGGATCGCGCGCGCGGCGACCTCCTTCCCCGTGCCGCTCTCGCCCAGCAGCAGCACGGTGGCCGGCGTCGCGGCCACCTTCCGCAGCGCCGCCACGACCGGCTTCATCGCCGGATCGCCCCAGGTCATCGGCTCCTCCGCCTCGGCGTCCCGCGACGTGCGGTCGCGCAACGCCAGCAGCGACCGCCGTTCGAGCGCCCGCGACACCAGCAGCCGCAGCTCGGCCGGACTCCCGATCGGCTTCTGCAGGTAGTCCAGGGCCCCGAGTTTCATCGCCTCCACCGCGGTGTCCACGGTGCCGTACGCCGTGAGCACGATGATCTCGACCTCGGGTTGCTCCGCCCGCACCTTGCGCAGCAGCGCCATTCCGTCGAGACGCGGCATCTTGAGGTCGCTGATCAGCAGGTCGAAACCGCGCTCGGCGAGCCGGAGTTCCGCCTCGCGGCCGTCAGCGGCCTGCGCCACCGAATGGCCGTCCGCCTCCAGCGCCTCGGCCACGAAGGCGCGGATCCCCTCCTCGTCGTCCGCCACCAGGATGCGCGCCATCAACCACCTCCCGGCTCTCGTTCCCGCGGAAGCGAGATCCGGAATACCGCCCCGCCATCCGGATGACAACCCGCGGTTATCGCGCCGCCGTGCAGCGCGACGACGCGCCGGGCGACGGCGAGCCCCAGACCCGTGCCGCGCGCCCGCCGCGTGTGGAACGGCTCGAAGATCCGGTCCTCCTCCCCCGGCGGGATTCCCTCGCCGTGGTCGCGCACGATGAACAGCAGCCTTCCGTCCGCCTCCTCTGCCGCGGCCTGCGCGCGGGTCCCTTCCGGCGAGGCCTGCGAGGCGTTGCGCAGCACGTTGACCAGCGCCTGGCGCATGCGCACCGGGTCCAGCGACCACGTCCCGGGCGCCCGGTCGGTGCGGATGTCGAACCGCGTCTCGCCGACCTCCTCCGCCGAGGCCCGGAGCATCTCCGCTGGATCGACGTCCCGGCGGGCGATCTCGCCCGACCGGACGAAGTCGAGCAGGTCCGTCGTGAGGTTCTCGAGCCGCAGCGCCTCATGGACGACCCGCTCGATCTTGGGCCGCTCGTGCCCGTCGGCCGGGATCGCTTCCAGAAGGAGCTGTGCGTGGCCCTTGAGCGATGCGAGCGGGTTGCGGATCTCGTGGGCCAGGACGGCCGACATCTCCCCGAGAGCCGCCATGCGGCGGTCCTGTTCGAGCCTGCGTGCGAGCGTCTCTCGCTGGCGGACCACGCGGGCGAACAGCAGCGCGAAGAGGACGAACGCCGCAGCGGCCGCGGTTCCGATGATCAGGCCGACCCGGCCGTCCGCGCGGAGCCTCGTCGCCAACGCTGGCTCGAACTCGATGAGCAGCCCGGGGGGAACCGGCGGTCCCGGGGAGAACTCCGGCGCCCGCTGGTCCATGCGTCCCGCGTTCCCGGGCGGCGGCGGGGGCCGGGGCGGCGGCGGGAGGGGCGGCGCCAGCAGCTGGACGCGGTCGCCGATCCGGATCGCCTCGCCGGGCGCCGGCCACGCCGGATGCGGGTGCGGCTCCCCGGCCGCCATCACGACCCGTTGCGCGGCGTCCGCCCGGACGAGCGCCACGTACCGCAGCCCTTCGTCGCGGTGCGCCTCCAGGAACGCCTCGATGTCCGCCGTCTGCGGCGGCCGGCCCGCCGCCAGGTACGTCTGGTGGGCCGCCCGCAGGAAGACGTCGCCTTCGCCGCGCTCGAGCGCATGCGATGCGTCCAGGATCCCCAGGTAGCCGGAGGCGAGACCGGCGATGAGGGCGACGCCCGTGGCGGCGGCCGTCGCCGTGGGTCCCCAGCGGATCCACGCCGGCGATCGGCTTTCCAGCGCACCGCCCAGCTTTCCGGGATCTCTGCTCATGGCGGGTCCGTCCTGAAGTCCGAAGCCTGAAACCTGAAGCCTACTCCGAATCCCGGGGCGCATCCACGCCATGGAGCGTCGTCCGGCTACGGCTCGCCGGGATTTGTGGATATGCTGCCGCGCATGTTCTCCCAGCGGACCCGGTTCGAGCGGGACAGGAACGCGCCGGCGGTTGCGATCGAGAAGGCGCGGGCGGCGGGGCGGCGCATCGTCGACTTGACGGTATCGAACCCGACGGTCGCGGGGATTCCGTACGACGCCGCGGCGATCCTGGCGGCGTTCTCGGACCCGCGGGCGCTGCGGTACGAGCCCGAGCCGTTCGGGTTGCCGGCGGCGCGCGAGGCCGTGGCCGGCCTCATGGCGGAACGCGGCCTGGCGGCGCCCGCGGGCAGGATCGTGCTGACGGCGAGCACCAGCGAGGCGTACGCCTTCCTGTTCAAGCTGCTGTGCGATCCCGGCGACGAGGTGCTCGCGCCGGCGCCGAGCTACCCGCTGCTGGAGATGCTCGCGCGGCTGGAGTCCGTGCGGCTGGTCCCCTACAGGCTGGAGTACGACGGTGAATGGCGCGTCGACGTCGACTCGCTTCGTGCCGCCGTGACGGAGCGTTCGCGCGCCGTCGTGACGGTGAGCCCCAACAACCCGACCGGCTCCTACCTGAAGCGCGACGAACTCGCAGCGATCGCCTCGCTGGGGCTGCCGATCGTCTCCGACGAAGTGTTCGCCTCGTACCCGCTGCGGGACGACGCGCGGCGGGCCGCCTCGGCGCTGGAAGCCGAGGGATCGACGCTCGTGTTCGCGCTCGGCGGCCTGTCGAAGCTCGCCGCGTTGCCGCAGATGAAGCTCGCCTGGACGGTGGTCGGCGGCCCTCGACCGGCCATGGAGGAGGCGCTGGCGCGGCTGGATCTGATCGCCGACTGCTTTCTCTCGGCGGGCACGCCGGTGCAGCACGCGCTGCCGCGCCTGCTGGCCTCGCGGGCGACGGCCGGGAGGGCGGTGCTGGATCGAGTGCGTTCCGGCCTGGATCTGCTGCGCGCCGCCGTGGGATCCGGTTCGCCCGTCGGCCTGCTCGAGCCCGAGGGCGGCTGGTACGCCGTCCTGCGGCTGCCGCGGACGCGTTCGGAGGAGGAGTGGGTCGTCGATCTGCTGGAGCGGCACGGGGTTCTGGTGCAGCCCGGCTGGTTCTACGACTTCGCGGACGAGCCGTACGTGGTCGTGAGCCTCCTGACGCCGCGGGACGATCTGCGGGAAGGGGTGGAGCGCCTGCTCGATCTGGCGGCGGGGTAGGGCGCCGCCGGCGGTCGCCGCCCGGCCGACGCAGGCATGCAGCGATTCCGGGCGCTTGCCCGCGGCACGCGGGCAGCAATACCGGGTCGCGATGTCCTGGCTGGCGCCGCTGGCCGCGGCGGCGGTGGCCGGCCACGCGCTGGCGACCGAATGGCTTCCTCCCATCGCCGGGTTCGGCGGCGCCCTCGTGGCCGCGTGGGCGGCCTTCCTCCTTCCCGACCGCCGACTCTGTCCGCCGCTGCTGCTCGCGGCGACCGCCATGCTCTCCGCCGGCACGGCGACGCTCGCGCCGAGCCGGCTGGACGGTGCGCCGGGCCTGATGGCACGTCCCGCGGTCGCGGAGGTGCTGTGGCGCCGGGACGACGGCGAATCCGCGCTGCTCGGCGTTGCGCCGGCGGAGGGCGCCGCGGGCCTCCCGGAGGCGGCATGGCCCCTGGTCGCTCCCGCGCGGCTGCGCGTGGGCGGCCTGCCGGATGCCGCACCCGGTGACGCCGTGCTGCTGCCGGCGCGCGTCGCGCGCGCCGTCGCCTGGCGCATCGACGACGCCGCGTCGCCTGGCGGGGAGGCGGCGCGGCCCGTGGCGTTCGGCCCGACGGT
>CAMTWF010000084.1:0-16314 GCA_947085355.1 uncultured delta proteobacterium | reverse complement strand
GGACCCGAGCGGCTTTGCCGCGAGGGTCCGCGGGGGTCCGGGGGGCGGTGAGGCGCGAAGCGCCGAACAGCCCCCCGGCATGGCAGAGGCCGCGCAAGGCCCCTCGTCGTTTTCCCGCAGATCTGCGGCCGGGCGGTCCCCCCCGGTGAACGGATACCGCGCCCCGTCGTCGCCGGCCAGGAAGAGGGCCGCGTGGGGCCGGTCCGGATCGCTCGCGAAGGCCCGCAGCCCGGGCGCGTCGTCGACGACCGCCCACGCGCCGTCCGACCGCGCGAAAAGCAGCGGGCCGCCGGGGCGCCACGCCCACGCTCCGGGCGCTCCGCCGGCGGCGACGAACCGGAACGGCAGGCGGACGATGCCGAGCGGCAACCAGGAGGCGTTCGACCCGGCGGCCGTGACGTATGACCGCTCGACCGCCCAGTCCTGGCTCGCGCCGCCGTCGCCCTCGATGCCGACGCGGAAGATCATCCCGCGGTCGGTCGCGGCGCAGAGCGCGATCGTCCCGGCCGCGGCTCCGGGGGGTTCGATGACGGCGATCGAGCGGACTCGTTGCGCCTCCTCGCCGCCGCCGCCGATCGGCGGGGCGAGCGGGCGCCACGTACCCGCGCGCGTCAACGCGAAGGCGCCGCCCTCGCCGGTTGCGTCCGGGGCGGCGAAAACGATCGGCGCGCCGCGCCACCATGTTGCGGCGGCGGCGGAGCCGGACGGCAGGGGTGGGAGGCGGATCGCGGCAGCGTGGCGCCGCGGATCGATCGGTCGCAGCGCCGGGATCCAGACGTCACGCTCGTCGTCCATCGGTCCCGTGGCGTCGTCGGCGCCGAGGTCCGTCCGGACGCCGGGCGTCTCGTCGAACTCGGCGCCGAGGTCGTCATCGATCCCTTCCTCGCCGGTGTCCGGGGTCGCGCCCGCAAGGTCGTCCTCATCGAAGAGACCGTCGGCGGCGCCGGGCGGCTCGATCGGATCCGAGCCGGAGAGCAGATCCGCCTCCGGGTCGAACCCGCTCCCTGCCGCCTCCGCCTCGTCGCCGCCGCGCGTTCCGGTTTCGTCATCGGTCGCGCAGCGATCCTCGCGGACCGCGGCCAACTCGGCCTCCCCGAGTTGGGCCTCGTCCAGGCCCGGCTCGAGCAGATCGCGCAGCGGCGGAAGGGGATCGTCGGCGTCGTCGGCGAACCCGCCGAGCGGGTCGTCGCCATCGGGCCCCTGGACGGCGTCTTCGTCTCCACCCCGGTCGGGTCCTTCGGAACGCTCCATCGCAACCGATCCTAATACAGCCCCCCGGAAGGTAGCTCCTCAAAAAAGAGACGCAGAGCCACAGCCCCGTTCCCCCTCTGCGTCTTGGCGTCTTGGCGTCTTGGCGTCTCTGCGTGGGATTCCCGCCTACCCCGACCGGCACGATGGTCGAAGCCCTGTCCGGGGCGGAATGGCGGCATGCAAGAAATTTGGCACTCCGCGGCCGGTGTGCGATCTTCGGTCCCGGCGCGAATGGGCCGGACCCGGGTGGGGCTGGCCGCTTGGGGCGGACGGGGAGAGGACGGGTGGCGATGGCGGCTAGACGGGACGGCGGCGAGATCCTCGTCGGACTCGACATCGGCACGACGAAAGTCGCGGCGGTCGTGGGGGAGGTCACCGAGCGCGGGATCGACGTGATCGGCGTCGGGCAGCAGATGTGCAAGGGGTTCCGGCGGGGAACGGTGATCAACATCGACCAGACCGCCGCGTCGATCCGGGCCGCGGTGGCCGAGGCGGCGCAGATGTCCGGGTGCGAGATCGGCGTCGCCCACATCGGCATCTCCGGCCAGCACGTCCAGGCGCTCGACTCGACCGGGCTCGTCGCCGTCAAGGGCGGCGAGGTGACCCCGGACGACGTGGCTCGCGTGCTGGAGAACGCCAGGGCGCAGAACCTGCCTCGCGACCGCGAGATCCTGCACGCGGTGCCGCAGGAGTACATCATCGACGACGAGCCGGGGATCCACGAGCCGGTCGGGATGAGCGGCGTGCGCCTGGAGGCGAAGGTACACATCGTCACCGGCAGCGCCTCCCAGATCCACAACATGCTCAAGTGCTGCGCGCTGTGCGACATCGAGGTCGCCGGCGTGACGCTCGAGCACATCGCCGCCGCGGAGGCGACACTCCAGGACGACGAGAAGAAGCTCGGCGTGGCGCTGGTCGACGTCGGCGGGTCGCTCACGAACGTCGCGGTCTACGCCGACGGGACGCTGCGGCACACCGCGGTGGTCGCCATGGGCGGCTCGCACATCTCCAACGACATAAGGATCGGCCTGAGGACGGTGGAAGAGGAGGCCGAACGGATCAAGCGGCGCTACGCGTGCGCCCTGGCGAGCATGGTCGATCCCGAGGAGTCGATCAACGTGCCGCGGGTGGGACACCGGCCGCCAGACACCGTCCCGCGCTCGGCGCTCTGCTCGATCGTGGGCCCGCGAGCGGAGGAGATCCTGACGGACGTGCGGCGCGCGATCGACGCCAGCGGCTTCGCCGACGTGCTGAACGGCGGCGTCGTCCTGACCGGCGGCGGCGCGTGCATCGCCGGTCTGGAGGAACTGGCCGAGCAGGTGATGCAGATGCACGGCCAGGTCCGTGTCGGCAAGCCGGTCGGCTTCGGCGGCATGACCGGCATGGTCGACTCGCCCATGTTCGCCACCGCGGTCGGCCTGCTCCTGCGGGCGGCGCGCCGGGAAAACGGGCACGACGCGGCATGGACCGCGAAGACCAGGGAGCGTGACGGGAACCGCGGGAAGCGGATCCTGGAAGTGCTGAGGCAGTGGTTCTAGGGGCGGCCGACGAGCGGTGATGTCGTCGGCCCAGGGAGGAGGATGGAGGATGTCGCACTTTGATTTGGAGGCCACCTACGACTGTCAGACCACGATCCGCGTGGTCGGCATCGGCGGCGGCGGCTGCAACGCCGTCGAGACGATGATCGCGGAAGGCGTCACGGGCGTCGAGTTCGTCGTCATGAACACCGACCAGCAGGCGCTGAACGCGTCGGGCTGCGAGCGGCGCGTGCAGATCGGCGAGAAGCTGACCCACGGGCTCGGCGCCGGCGCCAACCCCGAGATCGGCAGGAAGGCTGCCCTGGAGGACGTCGGTCGCATCGGAGACGTCGTCGGAGGCGCGCACATGGTCTTCGTCACCGCCGGCATGGGCGGCGGCACCGGGAGCGGCGCCGCACCGATAGTCGCCCAGGCGGCCAAGGAGGCGGGGGCGCTGACCGTCGCCGTGGTGACCAAGCCGTTCGGCTTCGAGGGTCGGAGGCGGTTCCGATCCGCGGAGGAAGGGCTGGCGAACCTGGCGCCGAACGTCGATGCCATCCTCGTCATCCCGAACGACAAGCTGCTGGAGATCGACGCGAAGCTCTCCGTGCGCGACGCCTTCAGGCAGGCGGACGGCGTCCTGTGCGGCTCCGTGCGGGGCATCACCGAGATCATCCAGACCAACGGCCACATCAACGTCGACTTCGCCGACGTGCGGACGATCCTCTCGGCCGCCGGCTCGTCCCTCATGGGCGTGGGTCAGGCCCGCGGCGAGCGGCGCGCCGTCGATGCGATGCAGGCCGCCGTCTGCTCGCCCTTCCTGGAGGAGACGTCGCTCCGCGGCGCCACCAGGGTGCTCGTCAACTTCGTCGGCGGCTCCGACATGACGTTGGCCGAGATGAACCAGGGCATGCTGTACCTGCAGGATCAGATCCACGACGAGGCCGACGTGATCATGGGCCACGTGGTGCTGCCGGAACCCGAGGAGACGCTGCGCGTGACCGTCATCGCGACCGGCTTCCGCCGCGAGCCGCTCCACGGCTCCGCCGCGGCGAGCGGCGCAACGGCCGCCGCACGCACCCCGTTCCAGGCCGCGATCGAGGCGCCCAGGCAGCGGATCTCCTCCGCGCCGTCCTCCACGAGGCGTTCGGCCGAGATGGCCGCCTCGGCGCGCCAGTCGCAGATGCCGCTCGCCGCCGCCGACGTCGCCGACGAGTTCATCGACATACCGACCTTCCTGAGGAAGCAGGCGCTGTAGGGCAGCCGAAGCCCGTCCGTCGCCGGAATCCCGTCAGCCTCGGTACATCTCCCCGCGGGTTCGTGACCGGCTGCACCCCCGGCGGTGCGAACGCGTGTAAACCGCCGGCGTGCGATGTAGGATCCCCCGGCTGTTCGCGGCGATCCGCCGCGGAAGGAGGCACGGTTCATGACCAGACAACCGCTGTGCTCCACGGTGCTGGACTGCATCGGCGAGACGCCGCTGATCGATTTGCAGCGGATCGGCCGCGATCTGGGCAGACGGATCCTCGTCAAGCTCGAGTCGATGAACCCGGGCGGAAGCGTGAAGGACCGGATCGCGCTCGCGATCGTCCAGGCGGCCGAGCGGGACGGGCTGCTCAAGCCGGACGGGACGATCGTCGAGGCCACCGCCGGCAACACCGGCATCGGTCTGGCGCTTGTCGCCGCCGTCCGCGGTTACCGTTGCATCTTCGTGGTGCCCGACAAGATGAGCCGCGAGAAGATCGCGCTGCTCGAGGCGTTCGGCGCCGAGACGGTCATCGTCCCGACCTCGGTCGCGCCGGACTCGCAGCACAACTACAACAGCGTCGCCGATCGGCTCGCCCGCGAGATCACGGGCGCGTTCCGGCCCAACCAGTTCGGGAACGTCCACAATCCCGAGGCCCATTATGCCGCTACCGGCCCGGAGATCTGGAAGGCCCTGGACGGCAGGATAGATGCGTTCGTCGCCGGCGCCGGAACCGGGGGGACGATCTCCGGCGTCGGCAGGTACCTCAAGGAGCGGCGCCCGGATATCCGTGTCGTCCTGGCCGATCCCGAGGGATCGATCCTCTCGGGCGACAGCCCGAAGGCGTACAAGGTCGAGGGCATCGGCGAGGACTTCATCCCGGCGACGTTCGACCGGCAGGCGGTGGACGACTTCGTCCGCGTGAGCGACCGCGAGAGCTTCCAGGCGGCGCGGCGGCTCGCCCGCGAGGAGGGGTTGCTCGTGGGCGGCTCGTCCGGCACGGCCGTTGCCGCGGCGCTGCGGTACGCCGAGCGGATGCCGGTGGGCTCGACGATCGTGGTCCTGCTGCCCGACACCGGCCGCAACTACATGAGCCGGTTCCTCTCGGACGAGTGGATGCACGAGCACGGGTTCGTCGAGGGGGTCGCCACGCCGAGGGAGAAGACGGTGGCGGACGTGCTCGCGCGCAAGGCCGACCGCCCGTCGCTCCTCGCGATCGACGCCGACCATCCCGTGCGCGAGGCGATCCAGATGATGAAGGATCGGGACGTCTCGCAGGTTCCGGTGACGGAGGGGGGAGAGGTGGTCGGCCAGGTCGACGAGATCTCGCTGCTGTCGGCGCTCAACCGGCGCAAGGACCCGAACCTGACGCCGGTGCGCGACGCGATGGGGTTGCCGCCGCCGAAGGTGTCCCCGCGTACGTCCGTCACCGAGGCGTACCGGATCCTCCTCTCGGGTCACTCGGGCATCCTCGTCATGGACGAGAGCGAACTCGTCGGCTACGTGACGCGGATCGACGTGATCCGGTTCTGGGCGGGGGTCTAGCGATGCGACTCGCGACCCGCTGCATCCACGCGGGACAGCCGGCGGATCCGGCGACCGGGGCGACGATCACGCCCATCTACCAGACCGCGACGTTCACGCAGGACGCGATCGGCCGGCACCGGGGGTTCGAGTACTCGCGCACGGGTAATCCGACCCGCGCGGCGCTGGAGGAAGCACTGGCGTCGGTGGAGGGCGGCCGACACGGGCTCGCGTTCGGGTCCGGGTCCGCGGCGACCGCGGCGCTGCTGCACCTGCTGCGGCCGGGGGACCATGTCGCCTCCGCGGACGACCTGTACGGCGGGACCGTGCGGCTGTTCGAGACGGTGTTCCGGCCGGTCGGGGTCCAGGTCGAGTACTTCGACGCCGCCGATCCGGAGGCGCTCGGCCGGATCCTCCGGCCGGCCACGCGGCTCGTGTGGATCGAGACCCCGACCAACCCCCTGCTCAGGCTGTGCGACATCCGCGCGGTGGTCGCGAAGGCGCGCGAGGTCGGGGCGCTGGTCGCGGTCGACAACACGTTCGCGACGCCGGCGCTCCAGCAGCCGCTGTCGCTGGGCGCCGACGTGGTCGTGCACAGCACGACGAAGTACATCGGCGGCCACAGCGACGTCGTCGGCGGAGCGGTGGTCGTGAACGACGACGAGCTGTCGGCGAAGCTGCACCACGTGCAGAACGCAGTGGGGGCCGTGCCGGGTCCGTTCGACTCGTGGCTCGTCCTGCGGGGACTCAAGACGCTGCCGATCCGCATGAAGGCCCACTGCGAGAACGCGATGCGCGTGGCGCGGGCGGCGAGGGAGCACCCGGCCGTGTCCGAGGTGTTCTTCCCCGGCCTGCCGGACCACCCGCGGCACGACCTCGCCGTCCGCCAGATGAGCGGTTTCGGCGGGATGGCGACGATCCGTCTGCGGGGCGGGCGCCCGGCCGTGGATCGCTTCGTTTCGCGCCTCCGCGTGTTCCAGCTCGCCGAGAGCCTCGGCGGCGTCGAGTCGCTCGTCTGCCACCCGGTCACGATGACGCACGCCTCCATCCCAGAGCCCGTCCGGCTGGCGCGGGGCATCGACGAGGCGCTCGTGCGCCTCTCGGTCGGCATCGAGGACGCCGACGATCTCGTCGAGGACCTCATCGAAGCGCTGGGCTGATGCCGTCTTGCCGGCGCCGGAACCGGGGGAACCGGAGCATCATCGCACGGCGACAGGGAATTCCGGCGCGTACCCGTTCAGGCGGAGGTGATGGTCCACCGGCGGCGTGCAAAACGCCGCCCGAGCGGATTCCGTCGGCGCCTTGCGAACGCAAAACGCGTCCGAGCGGCCCGATGTCCCGACTTTGCGCGCGCAAAGTCGGGCCGGCGCGGGAACACGTCAGCATTTTGCAAATGCAAAGTGCGGGCCTGGCGTCGTCCGTCCCGCGTTTTGCGAACGCAAAACGCGCGCCGATCCGGTCCCGGCGCGGTTTTGCCGCGCTCGAGCGTGAAAAGATCGGCCTTCGGCGGCGTTTTGCGCGCCGCGGCTGCGAGACGGGAGGTAACCGTTCAGGGGGGGCTGCGAATGTCCCCGGGGGCCGTACTACAAGATGGGGATGCCCCCGGCCCGGCAGCGCTGCAGCATGCAGTCGGGCCAGATGCCGGCCTGCACCTCGCCGATGTGAACCTTGCGCAGGTAGAACATGCAGAGGCGGGACTGGCCGATGCCGCCGCCGATGGATAGCGGCAGCTCGTCGCGCAGCACCTTCCGGTGGAAGGGAAGATCCTCGCGGTTCTGGTGGCCGGTCTGCTCCAACTGGCGGCGCAGGCTCTCGCCGTCCACCCGGATGCCCATGGACGACAGCTCCATCGCCCGCTGCAGGGGCGGATGCCACACGAGGATGTCGCCGTTCAGCCCCCGGAAACCGTCGGCCGTGGGCGTGACCCAGTCGTCGTAGTCGGGGGCCCGGCCGTCGTGCGGCCTTCCGCTGCCCAGCGGCGCACCGATCCCGACGACGAACACGGCCCCCCGCTCCTCGCAGATCCGGTTCTCCCGCTGGGCCGGGGCGAGATCCGGATAGCGCTGCTCCAGCTCCTCGGCGTGGACGAAGGTGATGTCCCGGGGGAGGATGGTCGCGATCTCCGGGTAGTGGTCGGCCACCACCTGCTCGGTCGCGCGGATGACCTGGTAGATGATCCGGACCGTGGACCGGAGGAACTCCAGGTTGCGCTCGTCCCGGCTGATCACCTTCTCCCAATCCCACTGGTCCACGTAGACCGAGTGGAGGTTGTCCAGCGCCTCATCGGGGCGGATTGCGTTCATGTCGGTGTAGATCCCCTCGGGGTACGGGATGCCGTATTCGCCCAGCTTCCATCGCTTCCACTTGGCCAGGGACTGGACGATCTCCGCCTGGACGCCGGGGATGTCCTTGAGCCCGAAGCGGATCGGTTGTTCGACGCCGGTCAAGTCGTCGTTGAGGCCCGTGCCCGCGGCCACCAGCAGGGGCGAGGTAACCCGGCGCAGCCCCAGCGCGCGGGCGAGCCGCGCCTGGAACTCGTCCTTGATCAGCCGGATGCCGGCCTGGGTGTCGGCGAACCCCAGCACGGGCCGGTAACCGGGCGGTATCCGCAGATCGCTATGGCTCATCGTCCGATCCCTTCGTCCCCCCCCACCGCCGCGGGCAGGTCGATCTCGACGATCGGCCCGCCGTCCGGCGCGTTGGCGGCGCTCACCGTGCAGGAGCATCTCGGCGCCGCGAGACTACCACGCTTTCCGCCGAGGCGGTGGCAGCACCCGCCGTCCCGTCACTCCCGGCGGCCGGCCCGGAGGATCTCGACCATGCGCGCCGGGCCGATGCGCCCGCCGCTCTCGCCGCGACGGCGGGACCAGCAGGCCGAGCAGTCGACCGGACGGACGGGGAACGGGAACGCCGTCCACGGGCCGAGAGAAGGCAGGGCGCTACAGGGCCGGAGCCAACCGTCCGGCGTGGCGCGCAGGAAGACCGCACCGGCCCCGCACGGAGGGAACCCGGCGCCGTCGCCGCGCAGGAACGGCACGATCCTCCGCAGGTAGCCCGCCGACGAGACCACCGCGTCGGATCGCTCCGCAATCTCGATGACCCGTTCGATCTCCTCGGCCAGCCTCCCCAGCGAACGCTCGTCCGGGACGCCGTCGCGCGCGCCGAGGCGGGCGGGCCCTTCGAGCGTGTACGCGATGCGGACGCCGCAGTCGATCGCCAGGCGCGCCAGCGGCGCCATGTCGCCGGCGTTGCGCTCGGAGACGGTCGCCTGGATCTGCACGGCGCGGAAGCCGGCCGCGGCCAGGTCCGGCAGCAGGCCGACGAGGCGTGCGAACGCGCCGGGCACGCGCCTGGCGCGGTCGTGCGCCTGCTCCATGCCTTCGACCGAGACCACGAGCTTGTCCGCGCCGGCCTCCCGCAGCCTCAAGGCGCGATCGCGATCCATCGCCAGCCCGTTGGTGGACACGCCGAGGGACGCGACCCGAGTGGTCATCCGGATCGAGGCGACGAGGCGTTCGAGATCGGGGCGGACCAGCGGGTCGCCGCCGACGAGGGCCACGCCGAGCGGCTCGATGAGGCGGACGAGGGCGGCGTAGTCGTCCATCTCGGCCCCGTTGCCCGGGGCGCGCCACGAGTCGCACCAGGCGCAACGGGCGTTGCAGCGCCGAGTGACCTGGATCTCCAGCATGCGCGGTCTGCCGCCGAAGTGGTGCCTGAGGAAGGAGGCGCCGTGGCGGCGGAGCACCGCTACGGTGCCGGCATCGAGCGCCTCGTCCGGGCCGTCCCATTGCCCCGGCACGTCTCCCGGCGCGCCGCCGTTCCCGCCGTTCGTGCCTCTCGTCCGGTCCACTCCCGCTCCATCCCGCCGGGGGCTGTTCGGCGCGCGGCGCCTCACCGCCCCCCGGACCCCCGCGGACCCTCGCGGCAAAGCCGCTCGGGCCTCCCCGCCGCGGCGCGCCCGAGCGACGCGCCCGGCCGCCGGAAGCGGCCTTCTTGCCCTAGCCCGCGGCGGTTTTCAAGGGATCGGGGTGCTCTTCGAGGAACCGCATTACCTGGCGGATGTCGTCCCACGTCTGCTTCTTGGCGGCCGGGTTCCGGAGGAGGTACGCGGGGTGATAGGTGGGCATGACCGGAACCCCGCGGTGCCGGTGGAACCGGCCGCGGACGTCCGACATCGAGGCCGCAGTGCCGAGCAGGGCCTGCACGGCGGGGCGGCCCAACGCCACGATCACCTGCGGCGTCACCGTCTCGATCTGGCGCGCCAGGTACGGGTGGCAGGCCTTCATCTCGTCCGGAGACGGCGTCCGGTTCTCGGGCGGCCGGCACTTGACGGTGTTGGCTATGTACACGTCGCCGCGTCGCAGCCCCATGGCGACGATGATCTTGTCCAGCAGTTGGCCCGCGCGGCCGACGAACGGCTCGCCCCGCCTGTCCTCCTCCGCGCCGGGCCCCTCGCCGACGAAGCAGACCCGCGCGCAGGGATCGCCGACGCCGAAGACCGTGTTCGTCCTGCTTCGCGCCAGCGCGCACTTCGTGCAGGTCCTGACCTCCGCATCGATCTCGGCCAGCATCCCGGCGCGCCGCTCGGGCTTGCACGGCCCCCGCACGACCGGCTGCCCTTCGCCCCATTCGATCCCGCCGGGCTCGCTCGCGGCGCCGCGGCGGAACCCGGGCGACGCCGGCGGCGCCGCCACGGCCCCGAGCAGCGACGTCTGCACGGGGACCGGCTCGGGGCTCGGGGCTCGGGGCTCGATGTTGTGACTCCGGATTCCGGATTCCGGACGCGACCGTTCACGCGGGCCAGTCCTCCCCGTTCCCGCTCCCGCTCCCGCGGGCACGGGCACGGGCACGGGCACGGTTGTCCCCCGAACGGTTTCCTCCGGACATGGCGGGACCCGGACGTCCCGATCGATCGCCAGGTCGTTGCCGATGCTCTCGCGCATCCAGACGAGGTTGGCGCCGAGATCGCGCACGAGCCGGAGGAACTCATCGGACTGCCGCGCCACGGCCGCAAGCTAGCACGCTTGACCACCGCATTCACGATGCAGGAGACTGCCGGCGCGGCGCGGCCGCGAGCACGGTCGGCGCCACGAGGAGGCATTCGAGATGGGCAGGATTCCGACGATGACGATGATCGTCGCGCCGGCGGCGGTCGCCTGGGCCACCGTGGCCGTTCCCGCCGCGCGATCGCCGGAAGACGAGGGCCGGCGGGCCAAGCTCCTGTTCCGGGTGGGCGACGGGACGATGACGGTAGGCGAGATGGAGGATTCCGTCGCCGACCCACGGCTGCCGGCCGTGGTCCGCGCGGGCTACGCCGACCCGGCCAAGCTGAAGGACGAGTTCGATAGGCGCCTCAGACACGCGACGCTGGCGGCAGAGGCCCGCAGAACGGGCATGGCGGAGCGTTTCGACGTCGTGCTGGAGATCCGCAAGCTGATGCGAGGCCTCGTCCTCTACCACGAAGTCGCCGCGAAGGTCGGCGAGGCGACGGTGGCCGACCAGGACGTCCGGGCCTACTACGAAACCCATTCCGAGCTCTACAACCGCCCCGAGATGGTGCAGGCGGGGCACATCCTGCTGATCGACCGCGCCGCCGCCGATGCCGCGCTCGGCAGGGCGCTGGCGGCGCGCGGCAGCCGCGCCGACCTCACGAAGCTCGTGCGCGAACTGTCCGAGGACGCCGAGACGAAGCGGCGGGGCGGCACCCTTGGGACGTTCGACAAGCAGGGGCGCGCGAACCGGACCGTGCGGGGAAGCCAACCGCCGGAGCCGACCATCGCGCCGGAGATCCTCGCGGCCGCCTTCACCATGAACGACCCCTGGGACGTCCACCCGGCACTCGTCGCCACGCGACAGGGATTCCACATCGTGTTCCTCCAGAACCGCCTCCCGCCGATCGAGAGGTCGCTCGAAGAGGTCGGCGGCAGGATCAGGCGGCAGCTCCTGGACGAACGCCGGGAGCAGGAGCGCGCACGGTTCGTCGACGAAGCGCGCGCACGGTACGAGATCGTCGTGCGCGACGCGGCGTTCGACCACGTCGTGCTGCTCCCCGGGGAAACGATGCCGCCGCACCCGCACGGACTCCCGGATCCCGGCATGGGACTCGACATCGATCCGCACGAGGGTCACGACCACGGGCCGCACGGGCACGGACCGCACGGGCGCGGGCCGCAGGTGATCCTGCCCCCGCCGGCGCCCCCCGCGGCGCCGTAGACACGCCTTGCGCATACTGACCCGTCACGTCGCCGGCGGGTTCCTGCGCCGCGCCGCGGCGGTTGCGGGCGCCGCCTTCCTGATCGGGACGGCGGCCGGCGCGGTCGAGGAAGCGAACCGGCCGGTGGACGCGCCGGCCGGCGCCCGCCTGCTGGCGGCGGTCTCTCGGGCGCCCGAGGTGCTCTTCTTCGCTTTTCCCGCGGTCTGCCTCCTCGCGGCGCTCTGGACCGCGCGGGACCTCCTGCCCGGCGCCGTCTCCGAGGGGCTCGGCGGGGCGGGCGTGCGACCCGCAGGGATCGACCGCGGCATGTATCTCGGCGCCGTCGCGGCGGCCGCGTTCGCCGTGCTGCTCGGCGGGTGGATCGCGCCCGCGGCGCAGCGTCTGGGCGCGCCGGAGGCGCCGCAGGCATGGGCGCGCTCGGGCGGCGCCCCTTCGTGGACGGGGCGGGACTGGATCTGGATCCGGCGGGGAGACGCGCTGGCGCGGATCGAGTCGCACGGTGGGGACGCGCAAGTCACACGGACGATTCCGCTGACCGGCCGGCCCGCGGATCTCGTGGCCGCTCCGACGGCCGCGGAACTCGATCTGCTGGCCGCGCCTCCGGCGTGGCTGTCGCTGCCGGACCTGCTGGACGCCGGCGCCGTCCGGCGGTCGCTCGGCCACCTGCGCGCGCCGGTCGACGCCGAAACGGCGCTGCGCGCCGCGATCGTGGCGTTGCTGCTTCCGTGGACGTTCGCGGCGGCGGCGTTCCGGAGAATCCCGCGCCCCGCGCGCCGGTGGGCGTGGACGGCGGCGCTGGTCGTGACGAGCCTCGCGGGTCTGCAGGCGAGCGCGGTCTGGGCCGCCCGCGGCGAGATCCCCGTGCCGTTCGTCGCCGCGGCGTCGCTCGCCCTCGCCTCGACCGTCGCCGCCCTCGCGCGGCGATCGGCAAGACGCGCCTGACGGGCGCAATTCCCGCGGGGCGGTGGTACAAGGGCCGCCGCGGAAGGAGCGGAAGCGACATGGCGACGGATTCGAGGAAGGCCGTGGTGGCGGTCATCGGCGCGGGGAACATGGGGTCGGCGTTCATCGAAGGACTGGTCGCCGCGGGGTATCCGCCGGGGCGGATCGTGGCGACGGACGTGCGGCGCGAGCGGCTCTCGGACCCGGCGTCGAGGCTCCGGGTGCGGACGGCGACGGACAATGCCGCCGCGGCGCGCTCGGCCGGCGCCGTCGTCCTCGCCGTCAAGCCGCAGATCATCGACCGGGTGCTGGCCGACCTCGCCGGCGCCGTGGGGCATCGGCCGCTCGTGATCTCGTTCGCCGCCGGCGTTCCCACGGCGCTGATCGAGCGGTCGCTCGGCCGCGGCGTGGCGGTCGTGCGCGCCATGCCCAACCTGCCGGTGTCGGTGGGCCGAGGCGCCACGGCGATCGCGCCCGGCAGGAACGCCTCTCGGGCGGCGGTGCGGCTGGCGCGCACCCTGCTCGGCCGGGTGGGCGTGGTCGTCGACGTCGAGGAGGACCAGATGGACGCGGTGACCGGCCTGTCGGGCACCGGTCCGATGTACGTCTTCATCATCATCGAGGCGCTCGCGGACGCCGGCGTCCGCGTCGGCCTCGACCGGGACGTGGCCACGAGCCTGTCGGTGCAGACGGTGCTGGGGGCCGCGGAGATGGTCGCCCGATCCGGAAGGCACCCGATCCACCTCAAGGACATGGTGACCTCGCCGGGCGGCACCGCGATCACCGCGTTGCACAGCATGGAGCGGACCGGACTGCGGGCCGTGCTGATGGATGCCGTGCAGGCGGCCGCGGAGCGTTCCGCGGAGCTGGGGCGCGCGCACCCGTCGTCGTCCGCCGCCACGGAAGGCCCGGCCGCCGGGAACGACCGGCGGCCGAGGTAGGGCGGCCCGCGCCCTCGCGGGAAGGCTCGGCGCGCAGCTTCCGTCGCGCGGTTGTCACGGGTCGAAGCCCGTTTCTTGACGATTCCGTCGCTTCCGCATAGGTTCCCGCATCTTGCCGGGCGCGGCGCATCGGCGCGTCCGGCGTGCCGCACGCCGGTGTTGCGGTACCGGCGCGGACGGGGTTCCGCCGTGGCGTTGAAGGAACGATATCCCGAGATCGACGCGCTGACGGCGCTGCTTGCCCGGAAGATCCGCAAGCTGCGCGCCGCCGAGTCCGCGGCGATCCGCGTCGTCATGGACCGGGTCTGGATCCACCACGACTGCGCCATCGATGGGCTCGTCGTCCCGCTGGAGGAGATCCGCGCGGCCCTGGCGGGCCAGACCCCGGCCGATTCGAGCCTGGCGCCGGTCCACCGCGAGGTGAAGGCGCACAGGGAGGCGGTCCGCAAGACGCGGGAGGAGGCGGCGCGCGCGAAACCGCCGTTGCGCATGCCCTTCGTGCTGGATCTGTACGGGACGTTCGCCGGCGAACGATACGACCCCCACAAGAGCTGCTACAGGCGGGACATCCCGGTCCACCGGCTGTACTACCACGACATAGCCGCGCCCGACCGGATCGCCTACCGCATGAAGCGGCTGATCGAGTGGGCCGGCCAGCCCGATTTCCGCAAGCGCCACCCGATCGCCGCGGCCACGCTGCTGCACCACACGTTCATGGAGGTGTTCCCCTTCCCGACCCATTCCGGCAAGATCGGAAGGCTGCTCATGAACCTGGCCCTCATGCGCGCCGGCTACCAGCCGGTCGTCCTCCATTCGGCCGACCGGCACCGCTACTACGAGAGCCTCCGCGGCGACGCCGAGGATCTGGCCTTCCTGGTCGAGGAATCGATGGAGAACTCCCTCAAGTCCTCCATCAAGTTGACCGAGCAGCGCAGGATGCTCGCGATGCTGTAGCCGCGCAGTAGCCGTTCACCCCTCCCAGTCCTCTCCGTGCTCGTGCGCGACGGCGCATCGTTCTCGCCCGGCAACGGGAGCGGGAGCGGGAGGTTGCCACGCATGGGGGTGAACGGTTACAACGGATCGATGCTCCGGCAGGCACCCACCACGCGCCCGATGGACCCGCGCGACGTGCCGCGGCTGGCGGAGTTGATCCGCTCGGTGGAGACCTTCTCGCCGGAGGAGATCGCGTGCGCCCTGGAGCTGGTCGATCTCGCCGCGCAGCCCGGCAACGCCGACTACCGCGTGCTCGTCGCCGATGCGCCCGGCGACGGCGGAATCGCTGGCTACGCTTGCTACGGCCCGACGCCGATGACCCGCCGGACCTTCGACCTGTACTGGATCGCGACCCGCCCCGCCGCGCGCGGGTCCGGAACGGGCCGGGCCCTGCACGACGCCGTCGTCGCTGCTGTCGGGCGCGCCGGCGGGCGCATCCTCCGCGTCGAGACGTCTGCCCGGGACGCCTACGGGGCGTCGCGGCGCTTCTACGAACGCGCCGGCTACGGGCAGGTCGGCCGCATCGACGACTTCTACGACGATGGCGACCATCTGGTCATCCTGTCGCTGGCGATCGATGGCGCCGCGTAGGACGCGCCTGGACGGCGCGACGGTCGGCGTCCTGTACAACGTCCACCTTCGCATGGCGCGCGGCCTTCCGCAGGATGCCGCCTCGGACGCCGACACGCTCCGCACCGTCGCCGCGGCCGGGTCGGTGCTCCGCGCCGCCGGGGCCCGCGTCGTCGATCTGGCGTGCGGCGGGGACCCGCGCCCGGTCCTCGCGAACCTGGCGCGCCGCCGCCCCGACGTCGTCCTCAATCTGTGCGACTGCCCGCGCGGCGACTCGGCGCTCGAACCCGCCCTGCCGTACCTGCTCGATCTCCTGGGCGTTCCGTACACCGGCGCTGGGGGCGCGGCCCTGGCGCTGTGCCGCGACAAGGCCGCGGCCAAGCGCATGCTCGTGGCCGCCGGGATCCCCACGCCGCCGTTCGTCGTCGTGCCGCCCGGCCGCCGCCCGGTCGAGCCACCCGGCCTGCCGGCAATCGTCAAGCCGCTGCTCGAGGACGCCTCGTGCGGGATCGGCAACGACTCGGTGGTCCACACGCGGCGCGCCCTCGCCGCGCAGGTGCGGTTCATCCACCGGCGGTACCGCCAGCCGGCCTTGGTCGAGGCGTTCATCGACGGCCGGGAGCTGAACGTTTCCGTCGTGGGGAACGATCCCCCGAGGGCGCTGCCGGCGGGCGAGATCGACTTCTCGCGGATGCCGGAAGGCCTGCCGCGGATCGTCGGGTTCGACGCGAAGTGGCGCCCGGGCTGCGCGGAGGACGAGGGTTCCCGCCCGATGGCCGCCCGACCGCTCCCGCGCGTCGTCCGCGCGGCTCTCCGGCGCCATGCGCTGGCGGCGGTGTCGCTCACGGGCTGCCGCGACTATGCCCGCGTCGACTTCCGCCTCGACCGCCGCCTGCGGCCGTTCGTCCTCGAGGTCAACCCGAACCCGGATCTCTCGCCGAACGCCGGCCTGGCGATGGCGTGGAAGCGCGCCGGCGGTTCGTGGCCCGGCCTGGTGATCCGCATCGTCCGAACGGCGCTGTCGCGGCGCGCCTGACTACTCTGGAAGCTCGGTCCAGCGGCGTACGAGGAGATTCGGAGCAACTTCGGGCCTCGATCGTCGTTTCGGCCGCCCCT
>CAMTWF010000083.1:0-3610 GCA_947085355.1 uncultured delta proteobacterium | reverse complement strand
CCCCCCGGACCCCCGCGGAAGCGAGCGGCAAAGCCGCTCGCTTCCTTCCCCGCGGCGCGGTAGGCCTCCTGGTCCTGCGAGACGAGGCAGTCGCACTTGAGCGCCGTGACCCGCATGCCTCGGCGCGCGAGGCTGCCGACGGCCCTGGCGAGCACGGACGTCTTGCCCGAGGCCGGCGGGCCGGCGGCGATCACGAGGCGCACGGTGACGCCTCCTGCGCCGCGGGCGTCGCCGGCTGCAGCTCGTTCGTGCCGTACAGGTGCGCGTACGCGCGGTACACGCCCAGGCAGCCCCGCCGATGGCGGCACGCCCCGCAGCTCGGCGGCTTGTACCGGAGTAGATCCAGGCCGGCGCGGTGCTGGTGGCTGCGGTCCCCCAGATCGACCACGTCGAAGATCGACATGTAGCGTTCCATGTCCCACTCGCGATGGGCGGGCAGGATGCAGGCCGGCACGCCGCGGAAGGTGAGCGGCAGGCCGAGGCGCCGGGCCTCGTTCAGGGCGGCAAGGAGATGAGGCGCCGCGTCGCTGAGGCGCGGGACGAGCGTCCGGCGCTGCGCCCAGGCGTTCTCCTCGGGCATCACGAAGTCCACGGCGGGGAGGTAGAGTCCGCGACGACCCTGCGCCAGATCGGCGAGCAGCCGCACCAGCTCGGGCAGGAGATGCATGTTGAGACGGGTCAGCACGGCGATGCTCCCGACCACCAGATCGTCGCGCGCCATCACGCGCCGGATGCCCTCCAGCACGCGCGCGTAGGCGTCCCGCCGCCAGAGCCGCCGCGAAACCCGGCGGTCCGGGGCGTCGAAGGAGAAGCCCACGGCGTCCACGCCGGCGTCCGTCAGCCGCTCGAGGTTCCGTCCCTGGCCCAGCAGGCTGGCATTCGTCACCAGGACGACCCGGCGGTACCCCACGGCCCGCGCGCGCCGCACGATCGGCAGGATTTCCGGGTGCAGTGACGGCTCGCCGCCGGTCAGCGACAGGCTCTCCAATCCGAGCCGGCGCCCGTGCTGCAGATCGGCCTCGATGTCCGCCATGCTGCGCGTGCTGCGCTTCTCGTGGCCGAGAAGACAGTAGCGACAGTTGAAATTGCAGCGCGTGCCCAGGCGCAGGTCCAGATAGGGAAAGAGCGCTCGAAGGTAGTCGGAAACCGCCCGCGGCGGAGGCGGGCCGCCGGCGGCCCGGGCCCGCTCGCGGGGACTGATCACCGTGATCGCCGGCCGGCCGATCGTCGAGCGAACCTCGCGGACCACCTCCAGCTCCAGCTCCAGCCGGTCGGCGTTCACATCGGTCCCCCTCGCGGCCCGACGGGCGAGGCTTTCGATCGTCGGCGTGTCGACCAGCCCGAAGCCCGCATCGAAGCCCGTCGCCTTCTCCACGAGCCCGCGCGCCAGCAGCTCGTCGAGCGCCCCGGGCACGCGCTTCGGCTCGAGTCGCGCGAGGTGGGCCAGCCGCGAGCGCGGTTCCCGGCGGAACTGGAGGAAGGCCAGGAGCAGCGACGAGGCCGGGGGGGACAGCTTCCAGATCCTGGGCAGGGCTTCGATCTCCATGGAGCTGCGTATTCCCGCGGTCCCTCACCTCAGAGATCCAGTATCCCCACGCGCTCCCGCCCCAGGCAATAGGAGCAGTAGAACTGGGGAAGGCCGGCCCGCAGCGCCGTCTCCCCCGCACCGGGGGGCTGTTCGGCGCCGAGCGCCTCACCGCCCCCCGGACCCCCGCGGAAGCTCGCGGCAAAGCCGCTCGCTTCCTTCGACCGGCCGAGCAGCGGCGCCAGTCGCGCCCAGAGGGCGTCGGACCCCTCGCCGGTGAGACCATCCAGCGTCAGCACCGCCGCCCGACCCAGGCCGCGGGCCGTGGCGACCAGCATCTCCCGCTCGGCGGGCGTGATCCGGTCCGGGCGGGTGAGCACGCACAGGTCGCAC
This sequence comes from uncultured delta proteobacterium, assembly GCA_947085355.1. GTDB lineage: Bacteria > Myxococcota_A > Polyangia > DRWM01 > JAAZOP01 > CAMTWF01. Next base: position 1,692 of record CAMTWF010000083.1, on the reverse strand, counting down.
GTCGTGAGCATCGGCCCCACTTTGCCCAGGGCCCCCCGACCGGCCGACGCGTCGGCCACGAACACCGCCGCGCAATGGATCGGATACGGGCTGCAGCGGCAGCAGAGCCCGGCGGTCTCCACGAGCAGCAGGTCCGCGCCCGTGCCCGCAGCCCAGAGGTGCATCTCCGGCAGCAGGGCGACCAGGGCGTGGTCCGGGCAGAGATCGCCGCTCGTCCAGCATCGCCAGGGAACCGCGCGCGGACCGGCGGTGGTCCATGCCGGACGCGGCTCCGAGGGGAAGCACTCGAGCGCGGCCAGGGCGAGACGCCACCCCGTTCGCGCGGCCTGGCGGCCGACCGACCGCACCACCGCCGACTTCCCGCTCGATGGGAAGCCGGCCACCAGGACGCACTCCACGGGCGCCGGGGCCGGCCTGCGATGGAAGCCGCCGTCGCGGCGGCGCGAACGCACGCCGGCCGACGCCCTCTCGATTCCGACCGGCTTGCCGGTCCGCGTTTTCGCCACGGCGACGACGGTAGCATCCGTGGGAAACTGGGGCAACGTCGAGGTGCGCGCGCGAAGGGCGCACGGCCACCGTCGGCCGGCGTCTTCACCCGCTCGGCGACCCGGCCGGAGTGCTGAACAGGCAGGCGCACTCCTCGCAGATCGCGGGCCACCTCCCGCCGGCGAACCGTTCCCGGAAGGCGACGAAGGCGTCCTTCCTGCAGATCGCGTCGATCGTCTCACGCCGCAGGTTGCCGAACACGTGCCGGGGCGTGAAGCTCAGGAGGGGGCAGACGGTGACGTCGAAGCCGGCGGAGACGTAGAAGGCGCCGGTCGGGCAGTGGCAGCCGCGGGTGCGGAGGATCTCGTCGTCCGAGCGCATCATCCGGACGCCCAGCGTCCGGGCGTGGTCCGCGATCTCGTCCCAGGGCAGCGCGTCGTACTCGTCCCAGGAAAGGAACTGCTCGCGAAGGAACCGGTTCCTCATGCGGGCCATCTTCATGACCTTGATGAAGGCCACGTCCTCGATCCCGTTCTCGTGCAGGAAGGTCGCGAGCGCCCGCAGGTGCGGGGCCGTGCTCCTCATGACCACGCAGTTGACGACGATCGTCGACGCGCTCGAACGCCGGGCGATCTCGTCACGCAGCCGGAGGACGTTCCCGAGCACCGAAGGGAAGTCGGCGCCGGTGCGAATCGCCTCGTAGACGTCGCGCCTGGTGGAATCCAGCGAGACGACGAACTGGTCGACGTCGGCGTCGAGGAACCGCGCGATGCGCTCGTCGTCCAGCAGCGTGCCGTTGGTGGCGAGGAAGACCCTGCACCCCCGTCGCTTCTCGTACTCGACCATGCGGTGGACGTGCGGGTTGAGCGGCGCCTCGGAGAACCCGCTGAGGATGATCACGTAGGGCGGCTCGAAGGAGGCGCCGACCACCTTCCGGTATTCGTCGAAGGTGACGTTCGCGGCCGGACGATTCCCGGCGCCGGCGGTGCAGGGACAGATGCGGCAGCGGAGGTTGCAGGCGGTGTTGACTTCGAACTGGACCAGGTCGGGTCGAACGGCCAAGGGGTGTCCTCCCGGCGCTCGGCAACCTAGCATCGGCCGGCAGGGGTCGCAACGCGCCCGGGCGGATCCGGGCCCCTCTGCGCCTCTGCGCCCCTGCGCGAGATCCTCTGCCCAGATCGGAAGAGCGTCGTGTAGGGAAAGAGT
>CAMTWF010000082.1:0-13512 GCA_947085355.1 uncultured delta proteobacterium | reverse complement strand
GTGCTCTTCCGATCTCGTGGTGCGCCGTCACCCGGCCGGCGACGCGGCCCCCCGGCGCCGTCGCCAGCCGCAGATCCCGCGCCGAACCTGGGAGCACTTCGACGCCCCTTGCGAGGGGCGAGACGGCGTCGCCGTCCGCCGCCTCGACTTCGTAGAACCCCGGCGGGATCGGGCCGGTCGCGAACCGGCCCGCCGCGTCCGCGACGAACTCCGCCGCGGGCCACAGGCCCGATCCGACCACGCGGACGATCGCGCCGGCCGCCGGCGATCCGTCGAGCCGATCGACCGGACCGGAAAGACTTCCGGCCCGCGGAAGCTCCATCTCCAGCGACCGCGGAGCCGGCGCTTCCAGTGGATCGGTGCGCGCGGGAACGTGCCCGTCGGCCCGTGCCGAGATCGCGGTCGGAGCAGCGGGGTGGATCGACAGCACGGCGGCGCCGGATCCGTCGGTGCGCCGCGAGCCGGCGCGCGCCAGCGCGCGGCGCTCGCCGTCCGTCAGATCCGGATCCAGCGGCTCGGGCACGACGACTGCACCCGGCACGGGGCTGCCGGCGTCGTCTCGCACGGCGACATCCAGGCTCGTGCCGGGTGCGAGGACCACGTCGATCGTCACGTCGCCGGAGCGGGAATCGATGCGGGCGACCGCCGGCGGCAGGCCGCCGGCCGAGACGACCAGCGCGGCGGCGCGACCGGCCGGACCCTCGATGCGGTACGAGCCGTCGCCGGCGGTCGCGGCGAATCCGATCGGCTCGCCGGCGCCGTCGATCATCTCGATTCCGACCGGGACGTCCGGAATGCCGGGGGGGAAGACGACGCGACCGAGGACGACGAGGGCGGCCGGTGCGGCCTCGCCGGGCCGGACGGCGTCCCGGCGGGCGGCGGCGGACGGCGTTGGGGCCGTCTCGCGTCGCGTCGCCAGGAGGGCGACGGCGGCGATCGCGGCGATCGCCATCGCCCCGATTCCGGCCGCTGCGGCGATTCGCGCGGCCCGCGCGGGCGGCGCGCCCGCCGCCGACGGAGGTTCATCGGGCGCCTGCCGGCTGTCGTCCACGCCCGGCAAATCTGTTCCCCGGTCCATCGGGAAGCATGGTAGCATGCGCCCCGACCATGGCTATCCGCATCGGTTGCATCGACTTCCCGATCCCGCCATCGCGGTACTTCCGCGAGTGGAACCTGGTCGAGATCCAGCAGACGCTCGTGCGCTTCCCCGGCGAGGGGACGGTGAAGCGATGGCTCAGGGAGTCGCCCAAGAGCTTCGAGTTCGTCGTCACGGTGTCTCCGCTCGTCACGGTCGGCCCGGCCAACCAGCACTTCCGCTACCAGCCGGCTCCGAAGCGGTCGGAGTGGCGCAAGTACGCGCCGTTCGCTGGAACGAGGGAAGTGGCGAACGCGTTCGCGCAGTCGGTGACTCTGGCGAACGAGCTGGGCGCGACGATCCTGCTCTTCCAGACGCCGCCGGACTTCGTCCCTTCGAAGCAGACCGAGCGCGCCATGCGGACCTTCTTCGGCGGGATGCGGCGCGGCAAGCGCCGCTGGGTATGGGAACCGCGCGGCGGCTGGGACCACAAGACGGCCGCCGCCCTCGCCAAGGACCTCGGCCTGACGCTCTGCGTGGACGCGTTGTCGACGCCGCCGCCCGATCCGTCGTTCGCGTACTTCCACCTGCCGGGGCCCGCCGGTTTCCGGTCGCGCTACGAGGAGGACGCGCTCGTGCGCCTGCGCGACATCTGCCGCGACTGCGACGAGGTCTACTGCCTGTTCGGCAACATCGACATGCACAACGACGCCCTGCGGTTCCACCAGCTCGCGCAGATCGACAGGAGGTAGGACCGGGGGTCGGGGATCACATCGACCGCCTACCCCCGACCGCCGACCCCCGACCGCTTGCGAGCATCGACCACGCGTGGACGAACTCCTCGGGCGGCGGCGCCTCGAACCGCACGAATTCGCCCGTGCCGGGGTGGTGGAAGCCGAGCGTGCGGGCGTGGAGCGCCTGGCGGCCCAGCGCCGCGGCGGCGAGGCGCCCTCGCGCGTCCCGCGGGGGCCTTCCGTAGAGCGGGTCGCCGAGCACGGGGAAGCCGTGATCCGCCATGTGGACGCGTATCTGGTGCGTCCTGCCGGTCCCCAGCCGCGCCTCGATCATCGCGTACGCGCCGGAGCGTTCGATCGTCCGGAACGCCGTGAGCGCCCGCCGCACGGCCGGCGCGCGCGAAGTGAACCGCTTGCGATCCACCGGGTGCCGCCGGTACGGCGTCTCGAACCGCCCGTCGTCCGGCGGCGAACCCTGAACGATGGCGATGTAGGATCGCTCGACCGAGTGGTCGTGGAACTGGCGCCCGAGATGGGCGTGGGCCCGCACGTTGCGCGCCACGACCATGACGCCCGACGTGCCGCGATCCAGCCTGTGGACTATCCCCGGGCGGCGCGGATCGCCGCCTGCACCGCGGAGGCCCAGAGCGGCCAGGGCGTTGACCAACGTCCCGCGGGGGTGCCCGGCCGCCGGATGGACGACGATGTCCGAGGGCTTGACGAGGACGATCACGTCGTCGTCGGAGTGGAGCAATTCGACGGGGATCGCGTCCGGCTGGACGGTCTCGTCGTTCGGCGGGAACGGCCGGACGTCGACTCGCTCTCCTTCACGCAGGACCGTACCGGCCTTGGGGTTGAAGCCGTCCACCGCGACGCGGCCGTGGTCGATGAGCCGCTTGGCCTGCGATCGCGTCAGGTCGGGAACGACGGACGACAGGAACACGTCGAGCCGCTCGCCGGCTGCCGCCGGCGGCACGACGAGGCGGACGTCGGACGGATCCACGGCGCCGGGGGGCTACCAGATGTCCGACTTGACGTGGGCGTTGGGCTTGAGCAGTTTGTCCACGACGGCCCGGCCGAAGTAGTTCTTGCGGAACATCTCCGGCGAGACGCGGCTCTGGTAGAGCGTCCTGCCCTCCTCGATCGCTTCCTTGAGCAGATCGAACAGCGAGTCGTTCCTGACGCCTTCTTCGGCCTTGGCCTTGTTGTAGATCGAGATGTCCGAGACGATCGCCCGGGCCACCTGCTTCGCCCTGCCCTCGTCCTTGTCGATCACCGGCATGACTCACCTCCGCGACGGCCACGCTACATCCGGCGGCGCGCGGTGTCAAAACCGGCGAGCCGGCGCCGGTTCAGGGGCGGGTGGCGACGCCGTACACCGCGGGCTGGTGGCCGTCTCGGTCGACCTCGATGTCCCTCAGCCCGGCCGATTCCAGGCGCCGGCGCAGCGTGTCGGCGTCGAGGCCCTGCGCGGCGACGAAGCGGCGGAAGTAGGCGACGGCGAGCGGCCTGAGCGGCCCGGGGGCGAAGCGCCACAGGCCGACGAAGCGACGCGCCGCCTGGGCCGTGCACTCGCGGTCGGCCTCGATCACCAGCACCCGGCCGCCGGATCGCACGACGCGGGCCATCTCGGCGGCGCCGCGATCCTGGTCCGGCCAGTGCTTGATCGATGCGACGCTGATCGCCGCGTCGAAGGATGCGTCGGCGTGCGGCAGCCGCATCGCGTCGGCGCGCCGGAACCGGACGTTCTGGAGGCCGGCCGCGTTCCGCCGCGCCAGCGCCAGCATCGTCTCCGACAGATCGACGCCCTCGAACCGCGCCGCCGGCAAGCGTCGGGCCAGCGCCGCCACGGTCCGGCCGGATCCGCAGCCGACGTCGAGGACGGCGCCGCGGGGCGACAGCCGCGACGCCACCGCGTCCGCGATTCGTTCGTACAGATCCGCCAGCCCCGCGGAGACGATCGTGTCGTATACGAGGGCCATCATCGGCCCCCAGCTTCCACGCATGTCGAACAGATGCACGACCGTCTCGCTTCCGCCGTTGCGTCCCGCCCGCGACCCTAGCAGCCGGGCGGGACGCCGTTCAATCGATGCGCCGCGCCTTGCGGGGCTCCGGTGTTCGGGTCATATTCCGGCGAACGGCTCGGATCACCAGGAGGTGCTCGGATGGAACGGAGACTACGGGTTGCTTTCATCGTGGCGGCGGCAATCGCGCCGGCGGTCGCGGCGGGCTGCGACGACAATGGGCGGGCCGCTACTTGCACGGACCGACTGCACAACGGTCAGGAGACCGGAATGGACTGCGGCGGCCCGTGCCCGCCGTGCGGCAACGGCTGGGGATGCATGACGAACGCCGACTGCGCGAGCGGTCGCTGTTCGTCGGAGGGGGTCTGCGTCGAGTGCATCGATGCGGCGCACTGCCCCGCTGGTGGCGAATGCGTCGCGCAGACGTGCGACGACGGCGAGTGCGGTTTCGCGAATCTGCCGGCGGGAACCCCGGCGCCGCCCGACACGGATCGAGACTGCCTGGAGCGGCGGTGCGATGGCGCGGGAGGCGCGGCGAACGTGGCGGACGACGACGACCTGCCGGTGGACGGCAACGACTGCACCGCCGACGTCTGCACGGCGGGGATCCCTTCGAACCCGTCGCTGCCGGCGGGAACGCCGTGCGGATCGGGCCTGGTCTGCAACGCAATGGGCGCGTGCGTCGGCTGCGTCTCGCCGGCGGACTGCCCGGGGGAGGACGCGGAGTGCCGATGGCGGACTTGCGACGACGGCGCATGCGGGTTCGCCCTCGCGCCGCCGGACACGCCGGTCTCCGTCCAGACGACCGGCGACTGCCGCGAGGCCGTCTGCGACGGGGCGGGGAACGTGACTAGCGCCGTGGACGACACGGACCTGCCGGTGGACGGCAACGACTGCACGCTCGACGTGTGCACCGCCGGCGCCCCCTCGAACCCGCCGGAGCCGGCGCGAACCGCGTGCGCCACTGGCGGCATGTGCGACGGCGCCGGCAGTTGCGTCGAGTGCCTCGCCGCGACGGACTGTCCGGGGACCGACACGGAGTGCCGGTGGCGGACGTGCACGGCCGGCGCGTGCGGCTCCGCGTTCGCGCCGCCGGACACGCCGATCTCCGTCCAGACGCCCGGCGACTGTCACGAGAACCGGTGCGACGGCGCGGGGAATGTGACGAGCGCCGTGGACGACACGGACCTGCCGGTGGACGGCGACGACTGCACGCGCGACGTGTGTACCGCCGGGGCGCCCTCGAACCCGCTGCAATCGCCGGGGACGCCGTGCGGAACGGCTGGCGTGTGCGACGAGGCCGGCGCGTGCGTCGGGTGTCTCTCCCCGACCGACTGTCCCGGCGCGGACACGGAATGCCGATGGCGGGTGTGCGCGATGAACGTGTGCGGCTTCGCGTTCGCACCGCCGGGCACGCCGCTGACGTTGCAGACGGCCGGCGACTGCCGCGAGGCGCAATGCGATGGAGCGGGCGGCATCGCACAGGCCCCGAACGACACCGACCTGCCGGCCGACGGCAACGAGTGCACGCTCGACGTATGCACCGGCGGCGTCCCCTCGAACCCGCCGGAGCCGGCGCGGACCGCGTGCGGCACGGGCGGCATGTGCGACGATGCCGGCAACTGCGTCGAGTGCCTCGCCGCGACGGACTGCCCCGGGACCGACACGGAGTGCCGGTGGCGGGCGTGTACGGCCGGTGCGTGCGGCTTCGCGTTCGCGCCCGCTGGAACGCCGGTGGCGTCGCAGACGCCCCGCGACTGCCGCGAGAACCGCTGCGACGGCGCGGGGAACGTGACGAGCGCCGTGGACGATACCGACCTGCCGGTCGACGGCTTGCAGTGCACGCGGGACGTCTGCACCGCCGGCACGCCGTCGAACCCGCCGGCGGCCGACGGAAAGCCATGCACCGACGACGGCGGACACTTCTGCCGCGGCGGCTTCTGCCTGCCCGGCTCGATCGTCGTGGTCCGCGTCGGTGATGGATCGGCCGCGCTGAGCAGCGCCGCAACGCCGGTCTTCCTCGATCAGCGCAACCTGTCCGGAGTGTTGATCCGTACCGTGCCGCTGCCCACTGTCGCTGCCGGGACCAACCAGCCGCTCACGCTGTCCGGCTCGGCCACGTCGGAAGGCAACCTGACGCTCGCGGCGACCGGCGCTTTCCTCGCGCTCGCGGGATACGCGGCGGAGCCGGGCGTCGCGAGCGTCGCCGCCGCGACGGCCTCCGCGGTCAACCGCGTGGTGGGGCGGATCGGCGTGGACTTCGGCATCGATACGTCCACGCGCTTCGCCACGGCCTTCAGCGGCGGCAACGTCCGCGGCGCCGCCACCACCGACGGGAGCGCGTTCTGGGCGACCGGCACGTCGTCGGGAAGCACCGGCGGTGCGTCGTACATCCCCTTCGGAACGACCGGGGGCGCCAGGATTCTCGCCACTCCCGACAACGCCCGGTTCGTCCACGTGTACGCCGGGCAGCTCTACGGATCGTCCGGTTCCGGCACGTTCACGAACGTGTTCACCATCGGCGCCGGTCTGCCGACTACGGCCGGCCAGACGGCCGCCAGCCTGCCCGGCATGCCGACCAGTTCCGCCAGCCCGTACGCCTTCGCGCTGCTAGACCGCAGCCCCGGGGTGCCGGGCGTCGACACGCTCTACGTGGCGGACGATCGTTCGGCGGCGAGCGGCGGCGGCGTGCAGAAGTGGACCTTCGACGGCGCCACGTGGACCCTCGCGACGACGTTCACCGGCGGCCTGGCGGTCGGCTTCCGCGGCCTGGCCGCCCTCGTGACCGGAGCCGACGTGACGCTCGTCGCCGCCAGCACGGCCACGCCGAGCGCCCTGCTGCTGATGGTGGACGACGGGTCGCCGACGCCGGCCGCCACGACGCTGGCGACGGCGGCCGCCAATACGGCCTACCGCGGCGTATCGTTCTTCGCGCGGTAGGCGAGGGCGAGCGCCCATAGCGGGAACACGGCGGGGTAGAGCCTGTAGTGCAGCAGGGCGGTGTTCATGAAGACGCCCGCGGGCTGGCCGAGCGTCCAGGATCCGTCGGGGCGCTGGCGGTCGATCAGCCATGCCGCGGCCTTGCGGACGGCGTCGTGATCCGGTCGCACGCCGGCGGCATCGAGAGTCAGCAGCGCCCAGGCGGTCTGGACGGCGTGGCCTTCCGGCGCGGCGATGTAGCGCCGCTCCAGGCACGACTGCCAGTCTTCGCCCCACGCCCCGTCGGGGCGTTGCCGATCGAGGATCCACGCGGCGGCGCGGCGGATCGCCTCGTGTCCGGGCTCCATGCCGGCGGCCCGCAGGCCCGACACCGCGTGGAACGTGCCGTAGATGAAGCAGACGCCCCACGACCCGATCCACGATCCGTCGGGGCGCTGCTCGCCCAGCAGGAAGCGCCTCGCCTGCCGCACCGCCGCCCGTGCGTCCGCGTGCGCCGCGGTCCGCCTGTCGGCCAGGGCCGAGGCCAGCGCACGCACGCACGAGGCGGTGCACTCGACGTACGGCCTGTCGATCATGCAGTCGTCGAACATCTCGGACGGGTTGATGGCCCCCAGCAGCGCGCTGCCGCGGCGCTCCTCGTACGACGAGAAGCCGCCCGAACCGTCGCGGCGGCCCAGGATGAACTCGACCGCCTCGGCCGCCACGGCCGCCGGAACTTCGCCGCCCGTCGCGCCGGCCGCGGCGTACAGCGCGTCGAGCGCCTCGGCGGCGCAGTCGGAGACCGGCCAGCGGTGCCGGCCGTTCGAGAAGCACCAGCCGCCGCGCGTGAACGATCTCCAGTGCTTCCGGTGGTCGTCCGGATCGTCCGCGACGCGGTACGACAGCAGGGCGCGCACGGCTCCTTCGAGCGCCCCGGTCCGGTGTTCGCGCCCCGGCGCGGCGCACAGCGCCTGGACGGCGAACGAGGTATCCCAGGTGTGCGAGAGGGCGCCCGCGATCCGCAGCCCCTCCACCTCATCCTGCCACCGCCAGACGCGCATGCCGCGCAGGGCCTCGTCGATCGTCGGGTCGGAAGGGTCGGCCGCGTGCAGGGCGACGACGTTCAGCAGGCCGGATACCGGCGAGATCGCCTGCTGCGACGTCTCGCGCTGCTCGTACCGGATCTCGTCGAGCAGGCGCTCGATCGTGGCGCGCCGCGTCGCGGCCGGGACGGCGACCTGGGCGACCCCGAGCGCCGCGTAGGCGGCGCGCAGGGGGACCGACGGGGCGACGTAGAGGTCGGACTCGGCGACCGATCCGCGGTGGTCGGCGAAGCGCACCGACGCGAACCCCTCCGGGTACAGCTCCTCCCGGAGGGCCCGCACGATGTCGTCCTCGGGCATGCGGAACCGCAGCGCATACGCGACGCTCAGCGCCAGGTAGATCATCCGCGTGTGGCAGTAGTAGCGAGACGGGTGGATCGGCAGCCACGCCGGGAGCCGGAACAGCTCCGGCGGCAGCGGCTGCAAGCCGTCCCAATCGTACAGGCCGGCGATCGCCAGCCACGCCTTGCCCCACGTCGGCGTCCGGGTCGGGCCGCCGCGCTGGTGGATCCATTCGAGCGCCCGGCGGCAGGATGGGTGGGAACGGTCGCGTCCGCAGAGGCGCGCGGCCACGTGGCAGAGCACGGTGACGTACAGGTATCCGGGCGAGGCCGGGTGGAGGCCCCACGAGCCGTCGGAGATCTGCCAGCAGTCGAGGTGCCGGAGGACGGCGGCCTTGTCGGCTGCATCGAGCGGCCTGCCGACGGCGCGGTGCGCGATGACGTAGCAGGCGGTCAGCGCGGGGCACCAGACCATCTCCTCGTTCCAGCCGCCGTCGGGGCGGCGCCTGGAGAGGAGGTGCTCAACCGCCTTGTCGATTGCGGGGCGCATTGCGACGTGCGCCGGCTTCATCGGGGCAGACACGCAGGTCTGCCCCTACGATGCGCGCCGGCGTTGCGACTTGCCGCAGGTTCCGCAGCGCCCGTTGCGGCCGATGATCCCGGTGCACATCCCGTCGGGACACGGGACGCGCTCGCGCCTCGGATCGGGCTCGTCCTCCGGCTCGTCCTCCGGCTCGCCGCCGGGATCCGCGGTCGGCTCGCCCGCCGTCGCGGGCGTCCAGCCGGAGCCCGCCGGCTTCCGGCACGTCTTGCACTTCCCGTCGGGGCCGATGACGCCGATGCACATCCCGTCGGAGCACATCTCCCGCTTCTCGGGATCGAACGGCCCGTCGTCGCCGGGAATCGTCGCAGCCATCGATTACGCTCCCTCATCGAACCCGTCACGAAGCCGCTGCAGCCGCATCCGGTAGCGTTCGCGCGCCTCGTCGAGCCGGGTCTGATCGGCCTTGCTCCACCTGAATGCGAAGAACTGCAGGGCGGCGTAGAAGGAGAACGCGCCGGCCAGGAAGCAGCCGAGCGCCAGGGTCGGATCGATCGCGCGCTGCAGGGAGAAGCCGACCGCGGCCAGGATCGCGACGACGAAGAGTGGACGCATGATGCGGAAGCCGAACCGGCGAAACCAGACGCGCTCGGACTTGACGTAGAACGTCGTGCGGTGCTCCTCGTCCTTGATGGCGGCGAGGCGCAGCGCCGGGCGCAGATCCGGGAAGGCGTCATCGAGCGCCCGGCGGAATGCGTCCGGATCGGCGGGCGACTCGAGTTCCCGAGCGATCAGCGAACGCAGCTTGGCCAACTCGTCGCCGCTCACGGCAGCTCTTCCGGCGGCGCCCCGCCGGCGGGGGGACGAGGCGCCTTCGCGCGCACCCAGGCCACCAGGCAGATCGCGGCAAGCGCCGCGACGGCCCCCATCGTCAGCAGCATGAAGACGACCGCGCCCGCGCTCATGACGCCACCTCCGCCGCCGCGGTAGTCCGCCGCGACGGCCCGACCTCGACCGAACGCCGGCGCCACAGCGCGCCGATGATGACGATGAATGCGATCGTGACGGACGCGATCAGGAACCGCACGAGCCAGATGTAGGGCGCCCTGTGGAGCGCCTCGATGCGGATTCGGACGGTCCGGGGCTCCTCGACGCCCTCCCGCCCCGCCGGCGGACCGGAGTAGGCGAAACCGTCCAGGTCGAGCCACCGCTGCAGGCCGGCGGCGTCCACGACGGCGACCAGCTCCGGATCGCCCTGCAGCGAGTGAATTTCCAGCGAGCCCGACGGGAGCAGCACGGCGTCGGCCCACGCGAAAAGATCGCGCTCGACCCTCTCCACCTCCGCCGCCACCGCCTTCCGGATCTCCCCGGACTCCCCATTCCCGCTCCCCCCGAACGTCCCGTGGAACTCGTGCAGATCGACGACCTCGTACCGCACGCGCGGCGTCGGGATCAGCTTGTCCTTCGCGATCGCCTCGACGAACCAGGCGCAGAAGATCGCCAAGAGGGCGACCGGGGTGACGTACTTGAGCACGTAGCGGAACACCGCGGGCACGCGGATCAGCGCGCCCCTGTGCATTTCCACCCAGCCGCGCTTCATCCCGAACACCCAGGCGAACAGGATCGCCTCGACGATGGCGAAGACGACGAGGCCGAGCGTCCCGGCCCAGAAGTCCATCTCGTCGAGCGTGCCGTAGCGGAAGAAGTAGATGCAGGGGATGGTGCCGAGGAACCAGAACAGGGCGATCACCATCGCCGCGGCGCCGCGCGGCAGCTTCGCTTCGTCCTGCAGGAACGCCATCACCGGCTGGCACACGCCGACCGACGACGTGAAGGCCGCGAAGAACAGCAGGAGGAACCAGATCGCGCCGAAGAACTCCAGGCCCGGCAGCGAGCGGAGTATCTCCGGCATCGACACCATGCCGATGGCGAACGTGCCGCTCTCGGCGATCGGCTTCACCTGCTCGGCGCCGAAGAAGACGGCGCAGGCCGGGATCGCGATCAGGCTGCCGAAGATGACCTCCACGAACTCGTTGGTGGCCGTCGTCGTGAGGCCGGTCAGCGCCACGTCGTCGTTCTCGCGCAGGTAGCTCGCGTAGCACTCCAGCGACCCGAACCCGATCGACAGCGTGAAGAAGATCTGCCCGGCCGCGGCGATCCAGACCGTCGGGCTCGCCAGCGCCCCGAAATCCGGCGTCCACAGGAAGTTCAGGCCGTCCCAGACGCTCCCCTTGACGTCGCCGAGCGTGAAGACCCGGACCACGAGGATGAGGCAGAACAGGAACAGCAGCGGCATGGCGATCTTGGCCAGCAGCTCGATGCCGCGGGCCACGCCGCGGTACAGGATCCAGACGTTCAGGGAGATCGCGATCACCGCGAACGTGAAGGTGGTCGTGTACCCGGGGAAGTACGAGTGGCTCGACGAGTCGCCGAGGTACTCGGCGAGGTACCGATCCAGATGCACCGCCCGGTCCGGCGTGCTCGCGTAGTCGCCCGTCAGCGAGAACCACGAGTACGCCAGGCACCAGCTCTCGATGTACGTGTAGTAGAAACAGAACACCAGCGGCAGGACGATGCCGAGCACGCCGAGGTACTTGGACGCCCGGTGCGGCCAGAGACGCTCGAACATCCCGGGCGTGGATCCGTGGCCCCACCGCCCGCCCATCCGGCCGACCGTCCATGCGACCCACATCATCGGCAAGCCGAACACGAACAGCGAGACGACGTACGGGATCATGAACGCCCCGCCGCCGTTCTGCGCCGCCTGCCCCGGGAAGCGCAGCAGGTTGCCGATGCCGATCGCGTTGCCGGCCGCCGCGAGGACGAGGCCCCAACGGCTCCCCCAAGACTCGCGCTGCTCGATGTCCGCCATGCGCTCCTCCCCCGCCGCGCCCCGCACGGGCGCTACTGCGACCCCGGCGGCGGGTTCTCCAGGTCCCGGAGGCACCTGCGCGCCGCGTCGGTCAGTTCGGGGCCGAACACCTCGACCCCGTCGTGGATGCCGATGCCGATCCGCTCCGTCTCGACGCTCTTGTCGGCGTTCGACCACCAGATGAACATCGCCTTCCCCTTGATGCGCTCGAACGGCACGGCGCCCCAGAACCTGGAGTCGTTCGAGTTGTCGCGGTTGTCGCCCATCACGAAGACGTGGCCCGCCGGCACCGCGCACCCCCGCGGGTCCGGATCGCGGCCCTCCGGACAGCGGTGCAGCGGGCGCATCGGGAACGGGCGCCCCATCGCCGGGCCGGGGTAGACGACCGTGCCGTGTCGGTACGCCGTCCCGCCGCCCGCCCCGCGGGCGTCGTGGATCTGCCGGATGGCGTACCGCGCGCCGCCGAGGCTCTCGACGAAGGCGTCGAAGTCCCCGAGCGGCGATCCGGGCTCGTCGCGCAACGGAGCCCGGACGACGCCCGCCGGGCACCTGGGCACGGTGCGGCCGTTGATCGCCAGCGTCCCATCCTCCTCGACGCGGACCCTGTCGCCCGGAATGCCGACCACTCGCTTGATGAAGTCGTCCCCGTTCTTGCCGGCCTCCGTGAAGACGATCACGTCTCCGCGGCGCGGCTCGGCGTACTCGACCGGCGTCCAGTCGGTGAACGGCATCCGGATGCCGTACTGCAGCTTGTTGACGAAGATGTGGTCGCCCAGCTCCAGCGTCGGGAGCATCGACCCGGACGGGATCTTGAACGCCTCGACCAGCGACTCGCGCAGCATGAAGGCGACCAGCACCGCCAGGCCGATCTGGCCGGCGTACTCCACGTAGACGCTCACCTTCATGAACCCGAGGTGCTGGTCGAACAGGCGCTCGAGGCGATCGAGCGGCCCGTGCAGCGACTCGGGCTCGCCGCCCCCGCGGACCTTCAGCGCCACGATCAGCGCGTCGGCCGCCGCCTCGATCTCGTTGGCCGCCGGGGGCGCCACGCGACGGCGGTACCACGGCCGACGCAGCGCCCGGCGAGTGACCCGCAGGATCTGCGCGGCGTGCCGACGCACCTGCCTGCGGCGGTACGCCGGATCGTCCGCCACGAGGCTCCACAGCGGCAACCGGTCGCGGACGCCGTAGACCCCGTAGGCCAGAAGGGCGAACCCGAGCAGGAGCTGCCACGGGGCGATCCCCTCGAGGAAGCCGAACCGGACCAGCAGCACGTTGAGGGCGACGCTCGCCGCGGCCGGAATCACGCCTACGACGACGAAAAACCACAGGCGCACCGCGACTGCGCGCAGCAGCCTGCGCCCGAGCGATCCGCCGGCATCCCGACCGCCGACTTTCCTGGGATCTTCCATCCGCACCCGGCAACGCACGCCACCGTCCGGCGGCGACGGCGCAAACTACGGAAGGGGGAGAGTCAAGTCAAGGAGCCGATCCCATCATCAACATCGGGAGGACCGAAGCCGGAACCGAGGCGCGCACCGACAGCGTGGCGCCCGCCCGCGCGACCGAGACGCCGCCCACGGCCGGCTCATCGACGCACGGGGCGGGCTCATCGACGCACGGGGCGGGCTCATCGACGCACACGGAGAGCTTATCGACGCACACGGAGAGCATTTAGGTGCGCGCAACAGGTGCGCGCAACAGGTGCGCGCAGCGGGGGAGGCGCCGCCAGGCACGCACAATGATTAGGTTTTTTCGGTCGAGTGCTCCGGAACGGCCTCAACCGTTCGCGGGGGCGTCTCCGGCGCCGCCGGCCTTGCCGGACGGCTTGTCGCCGGCCTTGGTCCCGCGGCGGTAGAGGAGCTTGAGGTTGTAGCGGCCTGCCGCGTCGGCATCGCTCGCGTGCAGCTCGTGCCCGGCATCGTTGATCACCTTGAGGCCGACGTAGAGCGTCCCCTTGGCC
>CAMTWF010000081.1:0-7948 GCA_947085355.1 uncultured delta proteobacterium | reverse complement strand
CGGGGTTCACCTGCTCCGCCACGGGAACCTGCACCTGCGGCGGGACCGTCTGCGGATCCGCATGCTGCTCGGCCGGGCAGGTCTGCAACGCGGGCGCCTGCTGCACGCCGAACTGCGCAGGTCGAACGTGCGGCACCGACGGGTGCGGCGGGAGTTGCGGCACGTGCGGCGCCGGGTTCACCTGCTCCGCCGCGGGCACCTGCACGTGCCCGGGGGCCGCGTGCGGCGCCGCCTGCTGTCGCGCTGCACAGACCTGCATCTCGGGCCTCTGCTGCGACAACGCCACCTGGCGGCTTGACGTCCCCGGAACCGACCTCGAGGCGCTGGCCATCGCTGCGGACGGGAGGATCTACGCGGCGGGCAAGCTCGGCGCCTCCATCGACGTCCGCGACGGGGACCAGGTGATGGTCCTGGAGGTCGACGCCTGCGGCCGCGAGGTCCGGCGAGGCACGTTCCTTCCCAGCGGTGCAGTGCGCGGCATCGCCAACGACGTCGTCGTCGCGGCGCCGTATCTCTACGTCGTCGGCTTCCAGGCGCCCGCGGTCTCCGCCGGCGACCGGGGCGAGGGGTTCGCCGCCCGCCTGTTCCAGGCATCGCTGGGGCTGGACGTCGTCATCCCGCTGCGCGGCAGCGACCTGAACGACGCCGTGAACGCCGTCGCCGTGGCCCCCGACGGCGCGCTCTGGGGCGTCGGCGTCTTGAACTACACGGCGGGCCCGCCCTGGGCCACGCACTGCGCTTGGACGATCAAGGCCGACGGGGCGACCGGCGCGGCCTGCGGCTCGAATCCCTTCGCCAACTGCACCTACGACGGGATCAACGACATCCAGGCTTCCGCGACGACAGGCCGGCTGCACGTCGCCGGACGAAGGGGCAGCGATGCCTTCACGACCAGCTACGCACCGTCGGAGTGCTCGACCGTCGCCCCGTGTCCCTGCACCCCTTCGGGCCGGACTGTCCTCTTCCGGCCGCCGGGCGCCACGGCCGCCGAGGCGTACAAGCTGGCGGTGGGCTCGACGGCGACCTACGCCATCGGCTGGGCGGACGCCAGCGGCGCCGGGGACTACGCCGGCACGCTGGTGCGGATCCCCGCCTCGGGCGGGGTACCTTCGTTCGCGCCGCTGTGGAACCCCACGCCCCTCGGCGACGCGTTCCTCGGGCTGACCCTCGACAGCGCCGCCGGGAGCCTGTTTATCGTCGGCGTGAGCAACTGGGACGTCAGCCCCACGAGCACGACGGCTTCCGCCGTGGTGGCGCGCTACGACGCGGCCACGCTGGCCGGGGGTTGGACCGCCTACCCGCCCCTGGCCGGCGCATGCTGGGACGTGCTTCTCGACGCTGCCGGCGGGCTGGTCATCGCCTGCGTTTCCCCCACGTCCTCCAGTGTCCGGCGCTGCCTCCCCGCCGGAACGTGTCCGTGAGCCGCCGGCATCCGATTCCGCGCGGCCGGGCACATAGGAAATGTGAGCCCTCCGCAGAATCCGGAGGAGGGGGCCCAGATGAGCCGAACCACCCCCGCCGAACCTACAAGGTCCTCAAGCCAACTTTCCATTGACCACATGCGGTCCCATGCTATTGACCGCAACAAGGCTTGGGATCGGCGTGGATGCCGCCCAGAGAGGAGATTCGAAGATGACGAGCAATCGTGCATGGACCGCCTCAGCGTTGCTGTTCGTCCTCGGCGCGACGGGCTGCAGATCGTCCGTAGACCTGTCGCCGTTCGACGGCGCCGATCGCGGCGATGCGCTCGGGGACGACGGCACGGCGCCCGAGGGATCCTGCTCCGCGGTCGAGTGCTCGGCGACCTGTCGCGCGGCGGGCTTCCCGGACGGCGCCTGCCGCGGTCCGGTCTGCCAGTGCGGGAGTCCCGACGGTTGCGCCGTCGGCGAGACCACGCCGTGCTACTCGGGACCCGCCGGCACGGCCGGCGTCGGCGCCTGCACGATGGGCGTGTCGACCTGCGTCGCCGCTTCCGGCGAGTTCACCGAGTGGGGGCCGTGCGAGAGTGAAGGGCGGCCGACGGCCGAGGTGTGCAACGAGATCGACGACGACTGCGACGGCTTCCCCGACGAGGACCTCGGCTGCATCCCGCCCGGCGAGCCGTGTACCGAGGGCGACATCTGCCTCGAAGGCACGCGATGCACCGAGTTCCCCAGCGGCCGGCAGGTCTGCGACGACCCGCAGCCGTGCTCGGGGCCGGCAAGCGTCCGCGAGTGCGAATCCTGGCAGGCGTGCGTCGAGTTCCCGGACGGCTCGTGGAACTGCACGGACCAGCCCCGTACGGCCGTAGCGGGATGCGCGCACGAATGGTACTACGCGGTGGGCCACCCGTTCACCGACTGCCCCGATCTGTTCGCAGCCAGCCACGCGGATTTCTCCAGGGCGGATTGTCTCTACGGCGTGTCGTGCGACTGCCACTTCATCCCTCCCTTCGGCAACGACTGCACGTGCACCGACGGAACGGCGACGTACATGCCGTTCCGGACCTACTCCAGAGGCGAGATCGTCCTGACGATGGACTTCTCGTCCATCGGCTACGTCATGGAGGCCGAGGGCATCGAGTACTGCATGCTGCTCTGGGGCGTGCACCACGCGACGCTCGATACGTCCGTGTTTCCCCCGACCGTTCACTACGCCACCACCGGCCCCCCGGCACGCTTCGACTACAGGGATATCCACATCTCGTCCAACCTGTACCAGAACCACCACGTGTTCGCGGACCCGCTGCGGGTGCCTGCCGGCGATGGATTCGAGTTGTCCGTCGTCTGGGACGACGCATCCACGGCGGGCATCAGGGGCAGCGGCATTCCCTACGACTACTACGGCTTCGTCGACACCGTTCGCTGCGAGACTCCCACGCTGCCTGCGGGCTCGACGACCTACGACGATCTGCTCGAGCAGGTCTGGTCGACGGAGGTCAGCGGGGACTGCGGGACGTCCCCGGACGTGCCCGACAACATCTGCGGCAAGTACCTCTTTCTTCTCGGCTACAGCATGGGGTATTACTTCGACCGCGGCTACGCGGGCGGGATGCTCCTGACCACGGAGTTGGCGTGCCAGGGCCTGGATGGCCGGATGCATACGTTCGACGGCTTCCGCTTCAGGCCCGGCGAACTGCGGCACTGAAAAGGAGGGACGAGGGATGATGACCGGAGGCACCTTGAGACGCATTGCCGACTTCTGCCCCGTGCCTTGCCTGCTCGCCCTTCTGGGCGGGGCGTGCGTGTCCTCGGCGGAGACGGCCGATGACGCCTGCACCGAGGCGGCCGCCGTGGTCGCCGCCTGCCTCGGAGAACCCGACCCCGGCGCCATCGAGTCGTGCAACCGGTCCGTCGCCGAGGAGGTCTTGCGAAACCCCGACTGCTCGTGGATCGTGGAGGCGGTGGATCGGGGGATGGCCGACGACCCCTCGCGCAGCCTTCCTTGCGAGCTCGGAATCGACGACCCGGCGTGCACCGAGGTCCCCGATCTCCCGCTCGGGACGACGGTGACCGGCCGCATGGCGCGCAGCAACGACAAGAACTACTGGAGGGTCGTCGTCGCGGACCCCGCCGCCGATGATACCCTCGTCGTGACGTTGCGGGGCTCTTCCGGCGACTTCGACCTGTACATCCGGAGGGGCGCGCTGCCCACCCTTTCCGTGCACGACGACTGGAGCCACCGGTCGGGCTCCAACGAGGACCTCGTGGTGGCGGGCGTGACGGGCGGGGACTACTTCCTGATGGTCCGCAGCTACGTCGGATCCGGCGACTACTCCCTCGCCGCATTCCTCGAGAGCACGGCGCCGGACACCGACGGCGACGGTCTCTGGGACACGGTGGAGCCGGTCTACGGGTTGGATCCCGCGAGTCCGCAGTACGAGGGCCAGGCGGACGTGGTCCCGTGGTCCGGCTACTGGTGGCCGTACAACGAGGGGGGCACCTCCGCCGCGTGCGCGAAGTACGACCGCTACGTCGAGGCTACCCGCGGATACGACCCCGGGCTCGAGCAGTGGGAGCTGTCCCGTCACGGCAGTCCGCTCGCGGAGTACTGGGTGGGCCACTGCCACGCGTGGTCCGCCGCCGCGATCCTGGAGGAGGAGCCGAGGGCGCCCGTGACCAGGAGCGGCGTCACGTTCTCCGTCGGCGACCTCAAGGCGTTGCTGACCGAGTCGCACTTCGGCGACACGGTGGAGTTTTCCATCGGGGTCCGCATCGCCAAGAGCTTCCACCTCAATCTCCTCAAGTGGCTCGGGACGATGAGGAAGGCCGTGATAACCGACGTGTCGGCCACGAGCGAGACCTGGAACCACCCTACGTACAAGTACGCGATCACCGCCACGGTCGACCCCGCGGACGCCAAGGTCCGCCACTACGTGGCGACCGTCACCTACGTCTCGGACGCCGTGGTGAATCCCGACACCTACGTCGGTACCATAGACTACGTGAAGACGTACTACTATTGGCTGCGGTTCCGGGCCGGGGACATCGTGGACTCCGGATGGGAAGGCGAGAGCGCGAACCTGTCGAACGCGACGCGCCATCCGGACTTCATCTGGAGGCCCGCGCAGCAACGAGTGGCCGTCGGGTGCCCTCTGGAGTACGAGATCGTGAGGGAGATCCTCGGACCGTAGGGGGGAACCGATGACGAGGGGCCGAGCGATCACCTGCCTGCTGTGGATCCTCGGCGGCTGCGCCGAGAGCGCCGATCCGAGCTTCGACGCAACGGACGGACGGGCGGAGGACGGCGCGGACGGCGGGTGTCGGGCGGGAGGGACGGACTGCTCGGGAGCGTGCGTCGACACCCGTTCGGATCCGGACAACTGCGGGTCCTGCGGGCGCCGCTGCGACGCCGGCGAGGTGTGCAACGAGGGGATCTGCGCGTCGACATGCGCCGGCGGGCTGCGAAACTGCTCGGGCGCCTGCGTCGACGTGAACACCGATGAGCGGCATTGCGGCGAGTGCGACAGGCCGTGCGCAGCCAACGAGGAATGCCGCGCGGGAAGATGCGTTTGCGTTCCGGCGTGTGCGGGCCGCACGTGCGGCCCCGACGGGTGCGGCGGATCCTGCCCGCCGGGATGCGGAACGGGGTTCACCTGCTCCGCCACGGGAACCTGCACCTGCAGCGGAACCGTCTGCGGCTCCGCATGCTGCCCCGCCGGGCAGGTCTGCATTTCCGGCCAGTGTTGCAGCCCCAACTGGCGTCGCGACTTCCCCGACACGTTCCTCAAGGGGATCGCGGCCGATCCCGACGGGACCTTCATCGCCGTGGGCAGCGTGGGAGCCGGCCTCGACCTCGCCGACGGCCACCAGGCGCTGGCGATCCAGATCGACGCTTGCGGGCGCGAGGTCGACCGCGAGGCATTCATGCCGACGGGGGCGGTCCGGGCGAGGGCGAACGCCGTGGCCGTGTCGCGGACGCACGCATACGTCGCGGGGGTGATGGGGCCGTCCGTTTCCGGCGGCGGCGCAACGGACGGGTTCGTCACCAGAGTCGCCAAGTCGCCGTTGCCGGTTGGGCTGTTCGTCGAGATACACGTCGGGCTGTGGGGCGGCGACCTGAACGACGAGGTCGGCGACGTGGCGATTGCCGACGACGGGTCGCTGTGGCTTGCCGGCGTGACCGAGGCGGCGCCGGCGTGGGCGAACCACTGCGCATGGACCGTGAAGGGGAACGCGGCGACGGGCGCGGCCTGCGGGTGGAACCCGTTCGGCGACTGCACGGCCGACTCCGCCTGGAGCGTGGCGGCGGTCCCCGCCTCGAGGCGCGTCTACCTCGCCGGCCGGCGCGGCGCCGGCGCGTTCCTGGCCGGCTGGTCCTCGTCGGAGTGCTCGACCGTGGCCCCCTGCCCGTGCGCTCCCTCCGTTCCGGCCGTGACGTTCGCCCCTGTCGGCGCGCTGATGGCCGAGGGACGTGCGATCGCGACGGGATCGACCGACATGCACGTCGCCGGGTATTCCGAGCAGCCGGGCGGCGACTACGCTGGGATGGTCGCGAGGATCGCGTCCGGCCGGGCCACGGTGGCGCCGCCGTGGAACCCGACCGCCAGGATAGACGGCTTCCTGGCGGCGGGCCGGGAGGCCGGGGGCGCGGGTGGGGTCATCGTCGCGGGCGTGACGAACTGGGACGGCAGCGGCACGAGCGCCACCGCGACGGGGGCTGTCGTTCGGTACAACCCGTCGACGTTGGCCGTCGAGTGGACCGCGTATCCCGTCGGCGCCGGGGCCTGCTGGGACGTCGCCTTCGACGCGGCAGGCGGGATCGTCGTGGCATGCGTGTCGCCGACGTCGTCCAGCGTCAGGCGGTGCACCCCGGCCGGGGTGTGCCCGTGAGGCGGCGTTGCGCAATCCCGGCTTGCCTTGACACGGGACGGGCGTATACTTGCCCCAGTTCGATGCCTGGAAGGAGGCGAACAATGGAAGGGAGGGAAACGATGCGCCGGACATGCTGGATGATCGTGGCGGCGGCCTTGTCATGCGCGCCGGACCAGGGGGCCGGCCCCGGCACGGGCGGGGACGGCGGGCCGGACGTCCGCGACGGCACGGGAACGGGCTGCAACGCGGACGACTGCGCGTCGCGGTGCGCGACACTCGGATACCCGGAGGGGAGGTGCATACCGGGAGGAGCCTGCTCGTGCTCCGGCACGGGCGACCCCGGCTCGACCGACGAGCTGTGCGGCGACGGCCTGGACAACAACGGCAACGGCGCGGCCGACGAGGGCTGCGGCTGCGGGCCCGGCACGACCCAGCCGTGCTACTCGGGACCGATCACGACCCGCGGCAGGGGGGAATGCCGCGATGGCGTGCAGCCCTGCATCGGCAGCGGCGAGTTCGGCCACTGGGGGGAATGCACGGGCCAGATCCTGCCCGCGCCCGAGGAATGCGACCGCATGGATAACGACTGCGACATCGTCGTGGACGAGGGCTGTCCGGGAACGTGCACGCCGACCGAGTTCGCGGTCGAGACGATCTGCGCCGACGGTCTCGACAACGAGTGCGACGGTCTTGCCGACTGCCACGATCCGGACTGCCCCCCGTGCTGCAGCGTCGAGGTGTGCGACGGCGTGGACAACGACTGCGACACGATCGTCGACGAGGACTGCGGCGGTCCGTGCGTGCCGAACGAGTTCGCCGGATTCGGCCGGTACTGCCTCGACGGTATCGACAACGACTGCGACGGACGGCTCGACTGCGACGACTTCGATTGCATGATGTTCTGCTGCGCCCGTCCCGAGGTTTGCGGCGACGGCGTGGACAACGACTGCGACCGCGCGATCGACTGCAACGACAGCGACTGCTGCACCGAACCGGCGTGCCTCGGCGTGCCCGTCTGCTCCAGCGTCTGCTGCGTCCCCAGCACCTGGAGATGGTGCGACACGCCCACCGCGTGCGCCTGGGGCCGCCAACAGTGCCGGCCGGACGGGGAGTGGGGAACCTGCGAGGAGACCAGTGAGCGTCCGGGAACCTGCTCCAGCTACTACTACAGCACGCAATGCTGCGTCGACGCGGGGGCGTGCTGCCAGAACTACCACCGCATCGAGCCCCTCCCCTGGGATGCATCGATCGGCCACTGCCCGGGGATCGTCGCCGAGTGCACGTAGCGCGGCGAAGGTCGAGTTCCCCTTCTGCTCCCTCCGCCTGAGACCCTCGAGAACGGCACACGCGCCGGCGCTGCAAGCCGCGCGCCCCCCTGAGCCGACCATCCACTGCGGTGCGGTCTCGTGCGGCAAGACCGAGCGGATCGCCTACGTCCCTGCCGCCCGGCGCGCGGAGACCTGCACGGGTTGACCTCCATCGTGCGGAACGGCACGCAGACGGCTGCTCGGGGCTTCCGCACATGCGCGGGAGCCCCCGCAGGCGTCTGCGGCGCCCTCCGCACATGCGCGGGAGCCGCCGCAGGCGTCTGCGGCGCCTTCCGCACATGCGCGGGAGCCCCCGCAGGCGTCTGCGGCGCCCTCCGCACATGCGCG
>CAMTWF010000080.1:0-5549 GCA_947085355.1 uncultured delta proteobacterium | reverse complement strand
GCCGTCGATCACGTCCACGTCCACGTCCACGTCCACGGTCTTCGAGATGCCGGAAGGCTGCGCCGCTGCCACCAGTTTTTGAGAAGTTACGGACCTCGCGCGCAAGTGACCGTGATCCTTGGACCGCGCAAGTTCCATTCCTCGGGGTCCGCCGAAGGCGGATGGGGATCTCCAAAGGCTCCGCCACACGACCACGACGACGACGACGCCAGGAAACCGGAAAATGCACCCTACGGCGTCTCCCGCGGCGCGCCTCGGTCCACGTCGCGGTGCCGGATCTCGGGCGAGAGGCGGGCGAGGCGCGCGCCGAGCGCCTCGACGAGGGCCACGGAGCGGTGGCGCCCGCCGGTGCAACCGACGGCCACGGTGACGTACGCCTTCCCCTCGTGCTCGTACAGCGGCAGCAGGCGCTCCGTCGCGGTCTCGATGCCGTCCAGGAACCAGGCCGCGTCGGGGCCGGCGGTCACGAACGACATCACCGCGGGGTCGGTCCCCGCCAGCGGGCGCAGGACGTCCACGAAATACGGATTCGACAGGAAGCGCGCGTCCAGCACGATGTCGGCGTCCAACGGCGTCCCGTACTTGAACCCGAACGACAGCAGGCGCAGCGCCAGGCGGCGCCGCGGTCCGCCCGTTGCCGCCAGGTGGTCCAGGATCCGGCGCCGCAGGTCGTGGACGGACAGGTTCGACGTGTCGATCACCCGGTCCGACAGCGCCCGCACCCCGGCCATCGCCGCCCGCTCCGTCGCGATGCCGGTCATCACGTCCCCGCCCGGCGACAGCGGGTGCGGCCTGCGGGTCTCGCTGAACCGGCGCAGCAGCACGTCGTCCGCCGCATCCAGGAACAGCACCTCCACCGCGCGCCCCTGGGCCCGCAGCGCCCGCAAGGCAGGCTCGAAATCGCGGAGGAAGCCCTTCTCCCGCGTATCGATGCCGAGCGCCAGCCTGGCGACGCCCTCGCGGTCCGAGCACAACCGCACCAGCTCCGGCGCCAGCGGCGTGGGAAGATTGTCGACGCAGAAGTAGTCGAGATCCTCGAGCAACCGCAGGGCCGTGGACTTCCCGGACCCCGAGAGTCCGGTGACGATCTTCACGTCGAGCGGCCGGTGCGGCTCCCCGGCCGCCGGTCGGGCCTCGGAGGTCAACCGGCGTCCCTCCCCATTGCGAGGAGGGCCGCGGCGGCGTCGCGGGCTTCGAGGAGCGCCGACCGGACCGCGGCGCTCCGCATCAGCCGCGCCATCGTCCCGAGCAGCCCGAGATGATCCCCCGCCTCCTGGAGCGGCACGACAAGGGCGGCGACGATCCGCACCGGCGCCCCGTCGGGGGCGCCCATGTCGGCGCCAGGCGGCGCGAGCACCAGCAGCGCCGTCCGCGGCTCGCGGAGCCCCGCGACCTTGGCGTGCGGGAAGGCCAGGCCCTCTCCCGCCGCGGTAGTCGCGATGCGTTCGCGCTCCAGCAACGCCGCCTCGATCCGCTGGACCGGCACGTCCGCGGCCGGATCGCCCGCGGCCAGGAGCGCCGCGACGGCGCGAACCGCGCCCTCGGCGGCGACCACGTCCCGGACGCCCACGCGGATGCGCGACTCGACGAACAGACCGGCGCCGGCGGCCATCGACCCCGCGGCCCTACGCCCGCCCCTTCGACTTCCGGACCTGCCGT
This sequence comes from uncultured delta proteobacterium, assembly GCA_947085355.1. Lineage (GTDB taxonomy): Bacteria > Myxococcota_A > Polyangia > DRWM01 > JAAZOP01 > CAMTWF01. The sequence continues at coordinate 3,890 of CAMTWF010000080.1, read as the reverse complement.
TCGACCCTGTCGACGGCGCGATCCACCGAGGCGTACATGTCCTCGGACCGCTGGCTCCCCTTGAAGGTCTTGCCCGCGGACGTGACCGTCACGTCGCACTCCTGGAGGAAACGCTCGGTCGACAGGACCACCGCGGCCTGTGCCGGTCCCGGCAGCACCCGCTGGACCCGGGCCAGCTTGTCGGCGACGTAGTCCTTGAGCGCATCGGTCGCCTCCAGGTGACGGAACGTGAACGCTATTCGCATGGATCCGACCTCCTCCCGGCTAGAAGCACTTCTTGCGGCGCGACGAGTTCAGCACGCCCATGGCCTCCCTGTACTTGGCCACGGTGCGGCGCGCGATGACTATCCCGCTGTCGGCGAGCATCCTCATGATCTGCTGGTCGGAGCACGGCTCGCTCGGGTCCTCCGCCTCGACCAGCTTCCTGATCCGGCTGCGAACGGCTTCCGACGAGATGTCGTCGTCGTCGACGCGGCGGATCCGCGAGTGGAAGAAGGACTTGAGTTCGAGGATTCCGTGGGGCGTCTGGACGTACTTGTTGGTCGTCACGCGGCCGATGGTCGATTCGTGCATGCCGAGATCCTCGGCGACGTCCTTGAGCGTCATGGGGCGCATGGCGGCCACGCCGTGCTCGAAGAATTCGCGCTGACGCTCGACGATCCGCTGGGTGACGCGCAACATCGTGTTCTGGCGCTGGTTGATCGAGCGGATCAGCCACTGGGCGCTGCGGACCTTCTCGCGGATGTACTGGCGAGCCTTGGCGTCCCGCCCGGCCAGGTCGCGGTAGTAGCGGGAGATTCGCAGCCTGGGCAGGCCGTCGTCGTTGGTGACGACGATCCACTCGTCGCCCGATCTCTTCACCTCCAGGTCCGGGATGACGTAGCACGTGTCGTCGGTGACGAAGTTGCGGGCAGGCCGCGGCTCCAGCGTCGCCACGATCTGCGCCGCCGCATAGACGTCCTCGATGTCGAGATCGACCGCCCGCGCGATGGCGGCGTAGTTGCGCTTCTCGATGTCCGGGAGGTGCTTGTCGATCATCCGCACGATCGCCGGCTCCAGCCCGAACACGCGCGCCTGCGCCAGCAGGCACTCGCGCAGGTCCCGTGCCGCGATCCCCGGAGGATCCATCTCCTGGATCGTCTCCAGCAGCGCCTCGGCGTCCTCGGCGTCCAGCCCGACCTCGACCGCCAGGTCCTCCAGCGGCGGCTCGCGGAAGTAGCCGTCGCGATCGATGTTCCCGACGATCATCAACGCCAGTTGCCGCTCCTGGTCCGAGAACTCCCCCATCTTCACCTGCCACTCCACGTGATCGACCAGCGTGTTCCGCACGGCGTACCGTTCGTCGTGATCCTGCGGGTACTCCTCGGGCCGCTCGGGCCGCGGCATCCGCGGAGGCTCGGCCGCATGGTTCTGCAGGAACCGATCGATATCCGCATCGCTCGTCCGGGCCGGCGGCGTCTCGGCCGTCGCCGGCTCCGGCGCCGCCGCCGCGGGCGCCTCCTCCTGCCCGTCGCCGTCCTCGGCCGCCGCCGCGGGCGCCTCCTCCAGCACGGGGTTCTCGACCATCTCCTGCCGGACGTGCTCCTCCAGCTCGAGCCGCGAGAGCTGCAGCAGCTTGATGGCGAGCTGGAGCTGCGGCGTCATCACGAGCTGCTGCCGGAGACCTAGCTGTTGCCGGAGTTCGATCTGCATCATCCTGCCCAGGAGTATAGATCGCCGATCCCGGCAAGGGAAGACAGGGCGGCTCCACCGTGAGTTTGGAGTTTGGAGTTTGGAGTTTCGAGTTTCTCCAGACTCGAAACCAGAAACTCCAAACTCGGAACTCCAAACTCGAATCCGGCCGTTGCTTCGCACCGGCTGCTGCAGTACGAAAAAGGCTCATGCGACTCACCACCTCGCTTGCCAGTCCGATCGGCTGCTTGGCGGCCCTCTCGGCCGTCGCCGGCTGCGGCAAGCAGCCGTCCGCCGAGGCGGGAAGCGCCGCGGTCCCGGACGTCGCCGCGGCGGAGCCGGACGCTCCGCCGGACGGCGTGGAGGATCTCCTCGATGCGCGCGCCGTCGCCTACCTCGATCGCTACCCCGGCCTGTCGGATGACCACCGCCGCCGGCTCGCCCAGGACGGCTTTTTTCTGGCGCCTACCGGCGCGCCGGCGTTGTTCCACGTCTACCAACGCAACGAGCGGCTCGGCCTGCCGAGCTTCGTGACCACCGACCTGGCGCTGGAGATCCTGCTCGCCGTCGTCGCGTCCGTGCGCAACGACGTCGAGACTCAGTCGGCGGCGCCGGACCTGTACGAGTGCCTTCACGCGATGCTGCGGCGCGGCCTGGAGATCCGCGGCCGATCCGCCGGGGATCCACGCTCCGCCCGCGAGGCGCTCGACCGCGCAATCGCCGTCGTCGCGGTGGCCGCCCATCTGCTGGGCGCCGAGGGTTCCGGGCGCGACGCGGCCCAGGCCGGTCCGCGTTCCACCGGCGCGCGGGAGGACGCCGAGGCGTACGCGGCGGCGGGGCGGGCGGCCGAGGCGGCGCCGTTGGCGCCGATCCCGTGGCCGGACCTGCCGGCCGGCGTCGGCACGATGTTCGAGGAAGCGGTCTCCCGCGTGCGGGTGGCCGACGGCGAGCACAGTACGACGGTCCTGCGCCGCCCGGTCGACTTCGGCGCGTTCCGGATCGCGGGGCAAGCCCCGCCCGGCCGGGCCAGGGCCCTCGCCAGGACGCTGCTGTGGCTCGGCGTCGCCCTCGGCGCCGATGGTCGCTGCGAGGCCGATCCCGCGGTCGCGGCGCTGGTCGCCAGGATGCTCGCGGACGCCGGCATTCCCGGCGAAAGGAACCTCGCGGCTTTGCCGCGAGGTTCCGCGGGGGTCCGGGGGGCGGTGAGGCGCGAAGCGCCGAACAGCCCCCCGGTGCAGGTGCAAACGAACCGCCGCGCGCCGGATCTCTGGAGGCGGATCTGCGACACGCTCACGCTGCTCGGACGCCGCGGCCCATCCGTTTCGTTCGCGGAGGCGGAGGCGTTCTTCGAGCGGCGCCCGGAGGGCGGGTTCTGGCCGCCGGCCGCCGCCGCGGCGACGCTGCTCGCCTTCAGGGAGTCGGGCCTCGGGTTCGACTCCGACGGGTGCGTCCCGCTGCCGCTGCGGATCGGCGCCGAGGCGTGCCCCGACTGTTCCGACGCCGCCCGATGGCTTGGGTCCGCCCCGCCTCGGATCGAGGCCGGGTCGGCGCTGCTGCGGTCGCGCGCGGAGCGTCGCGACGCGGGCGCCGCCGCGTGGCTGCCCGCCGCGAGGTCGGAACGATGGGCCGCCGCGGAGGCCGCGTCGGACCTGTGGACCCGAGCCGCGCTCGGCTCTCCTCCCCGCCTGCCGCCGCCGGGGTCGCCGCCGCCCGAGGACTGCGAGCCGACCGCGGCGCCGGCCCCGCCGAGCGTCGTCGCCCCGTACCCGGAGTTCTTCGCGGCGGCGCTCGCGACGCTGGAGGAGTTCGCGGCCGACCTCGCACGGGCGGGGATCGTTCCGGCGGCGGAGATCGAGGCGCCGCGCGGGCCGGCCGAGGAGATCGCGCTCGGCATCCAGGAGAAACTCGGCGCCGCTCGGCAGTTCCTGCGGGTCCTGCGCGACGTGACGACGGCGCGAGCCGCGGGAAGAACGCCTGACGACGTCCAGCGCGAGGCTCTCGCGAGGATCGGGACGTGGGCCGAGGCGATCCTCGCGGACGCGGCCGGCGCGGGCTCGATCGGCGGCCGCACGGCACGGTGGATCCATCGCGACCCGAAGGACGGCCCCTCGACGGAGTTCGCCGGCGTGGACGCCGTGTACGTGGTCGTCGATGCCGGCGAGGGGCCGGTGCTGGCGCGCGGAGCGGTCTACTCGGCGTGGGTGGTCGAGGCGGCCCGG